>JAHFUG010000140.1:9236-15983 GCA_023265195.1 Blastocatellia bacterium
AGACTGTCTTCGATTATGTCTCTCGCCTTAGGGACTACGCTTCCGCGACAGTGTTATTAGTGAGAAGCCTCCGCGGCTCTTTGGCAGGCCGGTGGGAACACGAGCAATCTTGCGAAGTGAAACGCCTCTACTCCAGGCTCTCCGCGTGGCCGGCGCTAAGTCCGCTAAGTCACCGGTCACGGAACAGCGACGAGCTTGCAACGAATCTCAACCTTCGGCCGATTAGCGTCGTCGGTGTTGATTTGAATCGCTCCGTCATATGAACCCGGTTCTAAAGCGGCGGCAGGGTCGATCGAGACTCTGATCAGGTAGTTGCTTCCGGGAACCAGCGTGTCGAATTCCGCCTTCAGGAAAGGGTGTGATGTTTGTATGGAACTGATTTGAAAGGTTCCAAACGTTCGCCTCAAACCGACTCTGGCGGATCTCACCTGGCCGTTTTTCATGTCGCGGATCGAAACCCGGCCAAAGTCGACCGAGTCACTCGAAAGCACAATGGTTTGCGAAACGACCATAACGGTCAAGTCCACGAGCGCCTTATAGCCCCCCGACATTGGGACTTCGATCCTGCGCACGTAGACGCCGAGTTGCTGGATTGGCCCAATGTTCAGGTCCAGCCAATAGTCGATCCCCTCTCTTCTCACCTTCGAGCTGAACGTCTCCGGATCGTCGGGGAGCAGCTTTGCGGCGCTGTTGCCGCCCATCGCGAGCGCTGTAGGCGCCTCGGAGCGACGCGGCTCCGCGGTGTTAATGGACTCCGCCGATTCGGGTCTCAGCCTGATCGCGGCCGAGAGCCGCTCGCTTCGATCGAGGGTAAAAAAGGGATGAGCGGTCGGCCACGCCCTCACCGAACCGACACGCTCTCCGTTGGCTATTTGAGCGCCGGTCATTCGGCTGATGAAAGCCGGGGCCGGTTTAACTAAAGCCGCGACGGTTAACGTCAGTATTGGTTTGCGTGGATCATTAGTGCGCAACTCGAGCTTGCGTTCGATTGCGCCGTTCTCGCCGGTTGTGAAAGTCGTGATTCGGATGATTCCAGCCTGACCAGGCTGTATGACTTTATCAAAGAAGAAGTCGGAAGATTGGCATCAGCTTGGGGCAGCTCGGGCCGATGCATTGATAACGGAATAGCTCGTGGCCGGATTCGCCCCAACCGCCGCGACGCGTAAGGAGGCTGACAAGGGCGCTGACAACGGCGCGGAATCTCCCGCCTGCCTCAGCCGCAAAGCCGGCCCAATCGGTTTCGCGGGAGGCTTGTCGTTCGACGGCGGGGGCAACCCCAACTCCGAAAGCTCTAGCGCCCGGCCTCCTCCGTTTCGCACATTGAAAACACAAGTAAGCACCTCGCCGGCAAAAACTTCGCCGAAGTCATGCCGCGTGCGTTCCATCAACAACTCGGGTTGGGGTGTACCGTGTTTTTGCGAGGCGGCGAAGCTTCCGACCGGCGAACCCAGCGACACAAGTAGAATTGCGATCAGGCCACGGGTTCTTCTTTTGCTCGGCCAAGACATAAGACGACTAATAGTAGGCATCCCGCAACGATGTTTCAAGGCGTTGGATCCTTGGGGCTAGAGCGACTGCTCGGGCTTCGCTCCGCTCTTGATCAAAAGGTACTGCTTGATGAACTCGTCAAGATCGCCATCGAGCACGCCCTCCACGTCCGACGTCTCGAACTTGGTTCTAACGTCCTTCGCCAGCCGGTACGGATGCAAAACGTAGTTCCTGATCTGCGAGCCGAAAGATATGTCCCGCTTGCTCTCTTCGAGTTGATTGGCCTCGGCTCGTTTCTTCTCCATCTCCATCTCGTATAGCTTAGCTTTCAGGATTTTCATCGCGACGTAGCGATTCTGGTGCTGCGACCGCTGATTCTGACACGTCACCACTATTCCCGACGCCAGATGAGTTATTCTCACGGCTGAGTCGGTGACATTGACGTGTTGACCTCCGGCGCCCGACGAGCGGTAGGTGTCGACGCGCAAGTCCTTGTCCTGGATTTCTATTTCGACGTCGTCAGCGACCTCGGGATAGACGAACACCGAAGCGAAGCTTGTTTCGCGGCTCGAACCCGCGTTGAAAGGACTGAGCCGCACCAGCCGATGAACTCCGGCCTCGGCCGAAAGCAGCCCGTAGGCGTATTCGCCGGACGCGGTGAACGTCGCCGACTTGATCCCGGCTTCCTTACCCGGCTGTTCATCGACCAGCTCGATCTTGAATCCATGACGTTCGCACCATCGAAGATACATTCGAAGCAGCATTCCGGCCCAATCTTGAGCATCCGTGCCGCCGGCGCCCGCATTGATGGTAACGATCGCATTGCGCGCGTCGTTGGGCCCGGACAACAACATTTCGGTCTGCGCTTCCTTGAGCTCGCCTTCAAACCTGTCGAGCAGCGCTTTGAGTTCGGCGAGCGAGCCTTCGTCATCGGCGGCGAACTCCAGCAGGACTCCGGCGTCTTCCACTTCCCTGCGAAACTGCTCCGCCTTTTGAATCGAGCTTTGCAGGCGGCTTCGCGTTTTCAGCGCCACTTGAGCGCGTTCTTGATCGTTCCAGAAATCGGGTTTGGCAATCTCTTCTTCGAGCTTGGCGAGCAGAGGCCGCTTTGAGTCCGGGTCAAAGAAACCTCCGCAACTCGGCGGCGAGGGTAGCAACGGTTTCGTATTTTTCTCGCAGTTCCTCAATCATCAGTTTCTTCTTTTCCTTTCAACCTCTCGTAGATAAGGGCTGTCATCACGAACAACAATCCGAGAGTTGCGCATACCGCGGCGAAAACGTCTCCATGCCTCGAGTAAAAGGTCGGCCCCGTGTCCGCCGGATCGCTCGCCGGAAGGAAATCCCAAAGGCGAGCGGCGCTCTCGAACGACGGACAGATGTCCAAAACGCGTCCGTACCGATCTATTCTAGCCGAAACACCGGAGTTGGCGACTCTGATCAACTCGGTGTTGTTCTCAACGGCCCTGAGCGCGGCATGCGCGAGCATTTGTCTCGCAACCGCGGTCGGGCCGAACCAGGCTTCGTTCGAGCTTTGAATGAGCGCTGATGCCCCTTGAACCCGCAGCCGCCTGGCGAGATCCGGCCGCGTCGTTTCAAAACAGATATTGACGCCAATCCTGACCCCCGCAACGTCGAAGAGATGCAGAGCCGATCCCGCCGCCGTGTCACCCGCAAGCGCCGGTATCCTGTCCGCGAACGGAATGAGTCCTCGCGCGGGAACATATTCGCCAAACGGCATCAGCCCGATCTTATCATAGCGGCTGATCGCGTCTCCAGAAGCCGGTATCAAGACCGCGCTGTTGAAAAAACCGCCGCTTTGGGAAGGCCACCAACTGCTCATAATGAGCGACACGTTGTTGCGCCGCGTGAAGCCGGCCAGCTTCGCCTTGAGCGCCGGATCGCGATCGTAAACATAATCAATCGGTGATTCCGGCCATATGACCAACTCCACGCGTTGTTGACCGCCGGATTCGTCCAAACATGACTTGATCGCGCGTTCAGACATTGCAATCTGGCGATCAGTCATTTGGTCGATGAAGTTCCGATCGTCCCACTCCGCTTGAATCGGAAGATTCGGCTGAATCGCGGCGACCTTCACTGTTCCTCTTACCGGTTGTTGCGGAATAGTGGCGCGTCCATACATGAGCGTTGCGAGCGCCAAGACGCCCGCGGATGTGAGCACAACGACTCCGCGGGTGTGCTCCAGATAAATCAACGCGAACACCATCGCCGCGCTCGCGTACACTAGCAGCGCGCTTACGATATAGACGCCACCCGCCTGGGCGATCTGAATGATCAACGGCTGAAAGGCCTGCGAGTAGCCCAGGGAGTTCCAGCCGATTCCCGTAACCTGCAGCCTGCACCATTCGCTGCCAACCCACAGCGCCGGAGCCGCCATCACCGCCCACCCGCCGAGTCTCTTTACGGCGGCCGCGAGCATTCCGGCAAAGAGCCCGGTGAATGAACCAAGGATCACGCCGAAGAATGCGATGACGAGATCGGTCAGCCACGGGTTCACGCCGCCATAGTTGCGGATGGAGTAACCTATCCAGTGCGACGTGCCTATGTAAAAGACCGTTCCAGTCACGGTTCCCAGCAGAAGCGACCTGAAGAATCTCTGCTCGCGCGCCACCGCCATTATGAGAGGCGCTACGCCAACCCAAGCCAGGGACCATAGGCTCCACTCGGGAAACGCGAAGACGAGCAAGAGTCCCGAACATATGGCCAGCGCTAGATTGCTTACGAACGGAGTCGCCGACCGCTGATAAGGCAAGACCTTCGAAACGCGCAGTCGCGCCGACAGAATCTCCTCGCGAGTGAACGACGGCTTAATGACCTCTTCGGTGTGACGCACGCGGAGGTTGCGCGGTATCCGTGTTGAAGATGAAAGTGGATTGGTCATCGTGGAAGCAGTAAATAGGAATTGATGAAGGGGAATTGATGAAGGGGAATTGATGATTGATGAAGGGGAATTGATGATTGATGATTGATGATTGATGAATCCGGAGAAAGTCCCTCGGTGATCAATCATCGGCCATCGTTTTCATGGCGAGTCCCTTAATCATCAATCATCGTTCATCAATCATCAATACCCCGTCATCAATCATCAATAACCCGTTCATCAATCATCAATACCCATTCATCAATCATCAATACCCATTCATCAATCATCAATCATCAATACCCCTTCATCAATCATCAATACTCGTTCCTCCTTCTTCCTTTGCCTTTTCATTCATCATCTCCGCCATGTAGGAACTCCTGACGAAAGGACCAGCGAAGACCGCGCGGAACCCAAGTCTCTCGCCGTAGCGCCGGTATCGATCGAAAACATCGGGGCGTACGTACTCGGCAACCGGCAGGTGGGCGCGAGTAGGCTGGAGATATTGGCCTATCGTAACCACGTCGACTTCGCCCGCTCGGAGATCCTCCAACACTTGACGCACTTCTCCTTCCGTTTCACCAAGCCCGGCCATTAAACCGGATTTTGTTAGAATTCCGGGCGCATACCGGCGCGCGTAACCAAGCACTTCCAGCGACTGGCGGTAGTCCGCCTGTGGCCTCACCCGCTCATATAGTCTCGGGGCGGTCTCGATGTTGTGATTGAAGGTGTCCGGTCTCGCATCAAGAACCGTTTCAAGGGCGCGATGGCTCCCCTTGAAGTCAGGCGTGAGTACTTCCACTTTTGAATCCGGCAACCGCCGCCGGACCGCCGTTATGGTCTTTGCGAAATGGGCGGCGCCTCCGTCCGGCAACTCGTCCCGGTTGACCGAAGTGATTACGACATACTTGAGGTTGAGATGAGCCGCGGCTTCCGCTACTTGTTCGGGCTCGGCGGAGAGCGACTCCATTGGCAAACCGCGTCCGGTCTTCACCGAGCAAAAGCTGCAGCTTCGCGAGCACACGTCGCCGAGAATCATGAACGTCGCGGCTCCCCGAGAGAAGCAGTCGTTCCGATTCGGGCAACGAGCCTCTTCGCAAACGGTGTGAAGCCCGCGCGTCCGCAGCATCTTCTTTAGCTCGTGGTCCGCTTCCGTGCGTCGTTGCGGCTTCCGCAGCCACTCCGGCAAACGAGGACCCAGCGGTTTTCCTTCTATCTGCACCAACATAATAATGTTCGAGATCAACTCCTGGGACGGATCATAACGCCCTTGCGGCCTTCCGCGGTAAGCTCGTTCGCCACTCTGTCGGCGTCCTCCTTTTTTTCGTAAGGGCCGATGAAAACCCTGTACAGCGTGTCGTCGCCTCCCCGTGTAGGGGTTTGGGTATAAGCGCTCTTATACAGCTTACGCTTGAGCTCCGCGGTGAGTTGGTCGGCCTTTTCCTGGCTTCCGAACGTTCCAACAAGCACTACGTATTCGCCTCCGGGCGCCGCGGCGGCGGCCTTCGAAGTTGCTTCGGACTGAGCGATTGTCTTGGCGTCTACACGGGTCAACGCCGCCGGTTCTTTAGTCACCTTGAGGCCCGCCCAGAACGCTAAGAGAAGCGAGGCCACTCCGATGACGAAGATCGCGATCACACTCTTGTTACTCATTGTCTGCTCCTGATTCGTGTCTATTTCCCTTTGCCCCCCAGCATGGACTCGAACAGGTTGATCGGGATTGGAAACACCACGGTGGTATTGTGCTCCACTCCTATCTCGGTGAGAGTCTGAAGGTATCGCAACTGAAGAGCGACGGGCTGAGAGGCAATCTCGTTTGCGGCGCCGACCAACTTCTCGGCCGCCTGATACTCGCCTTCGGCGTGGATGATCTTCGCGCGCTTCTCCCGCTCGGCTTCCGCCTGCCTGGACATAGCGCGGCGCATCTCTTGCGGCAGGTCGACCGCTTTTATCTCGACCAGCGACACCTTGATTCCCCACGGGCCGCTGTGTTCGTCGAGAATTTCCCTCAGCCTGACGTTGAGTCGCTCGCGCCCAGAAAGGAGGTCGTCAAGATCCGCCTCGCCCAGCACCGATCGAAGCGTCGTCTGCGAAAGCTGCGACGTGGCGTACAGAAAATTCTCGACTTCGACGATAGCGAGATTCGGATCGATCACGCGAAAGTAGACCACGGCGTTGACCGAAACCGTCACGTTGTCTCGAGTGATGACGTCCTGGGGCGGCACTTCCATCGTGACCGTGCGCAAGCTCACGCGCACCATTCTCTCAATGGGCCGGAAGACGAGCACGACGCCTGGGCCTCGGGCGTCCTTCGCCAGCCGACCGAGGCGGAATATTACCGCGCGTTCATACTCCGGCAGAATCTTGATCGTGCTGAA
>JAHFUG010000141.1:0-1811 GCA_023265195.1 Blastocatellia bacterium
AACATGGAATCCGAGATTGTTGATCTCGCGGCCGGTCCTCCATTGAATCAGCGCGCCGTTCGAGTAGCGGGCCGCGGAGAACTCGGTGAGATCCACTTCGGTGAGCGTGCCGCAGTTGAATCCGGGGATATCGCCAGGCTTGACGTTGGGCATGGTCGAGCCCCCGTTTCCGTCCGTTGAATTGTAGGCGTCATTCACGGTCGTCGTGATTCCATGCGCGCCGCCGATGACGCTCACCGTGACGTTCGCGGTGTCGTCGCCGAACGCGATGAACCCGCCGCCGCCTCCGCCGCCCGGTCCGTGACGTTCACCCGGAGTGGCGCCGGGCGCCTGATTGTGCCATGCATCGCCGCCTCGGCCGCCTTTTGCGTTCATGGTCAGGCCGGCTAATCCGCTTCGGCGCGACGTGACAACAATGCTGCCGCCCGCGCCGCCGCCCCCTCCGCCATCGTTGTCAGTGTTGTTGAACGCATCCGCACCGTTGGCGTTGATCGTTCCCGTACCGAAGACCTTGCCGGCTTGAATAATGACGATGCCGCCACCCGCCGATCCCGCGGAAGCGGCGGTAACGCCCGGAGTGTTGTTGCGGGTTCCGGCTCCGCCCCCGCCACCCATTACTACGCGACTCGACGCAGCTTCGGCGAAGGCCACGCCGCCAAAGCCACGGCTCTGGGCGCGATTCGAATTCCAACTGTTGCCGCCGAAACCGCCCGCACCGCCGTTGCCGCCGCCTCCGCCGCCCGAGTTCTGATCGTTGGCCGTGGGATTGCCATCGGTGCCGCCGCCGCCTGCATTGCCGGGAGCACCGCGCGCGGAGCTGCCATTAGGATATCCATCAATAGTCGTGTCGGTGATTGTGTCCGTGGCCGCGTCGTACATGAAACGTGGAGTGCCCGCGAATCCTTCGCCCTTCGAGCCGTTCGCGTTGTTCGCCGCGATTGTCACGCGGTCTGTATTGGCCAAGCCGTTGCTGCCGGCCAGTTGGCGTCCCGCTCCACCTCTGAAACCCAAACCGCTTACGCTGACCGTGCCGCCCAGCGTCATAGCATCGTTTATGTTGAGCGCTAAGACGCCTCCCGCCGTTCCGTTCCAGGCCAGAGCAGTAAGTGTCGAACTCAGAGTCGCGGTTATATATTGAGGCACTCGAATCACCTGGAATCGCCTCTGCCCGCTGGTCCCCGCAACCGCGGCGGCGTTCGTGTAGCTGTTCAACAAACCGGCCCCAGCGCCGGCTCCAGTGAGAGTGACGGAGCCTCCGGTATTTGCGACTGCATTGGTTGCCTTGACGTACTCGTATCGCCCAGTGTTGTTAGCTGCGGAATAGCCGCTGCTAGGATCACCGGCTGTGCCGTCGCCATAGCTACTGTTATTGGTGAATGCGATCGAAGCGTCCTGCATCTGAATCACCAACAGCAGGTCGCCGCTTGCGATCGCATTACCGGCGTCACCCGTTGCGTGAGCGCCCAGGGTGATCGACGTGGCTCCGGCAGCGGCATTCGCGGTCGCCGCGTAGTAGGTATTCACGATGCCGGTCAACGTTCCACCTGTTCCGTCTTTGCCGGGCGTCGCGCAAATCTGCGCCGCTACTTGCGATTGAACAAGCAGCGCCGCCATGAAAACCGCAAGGAATGAAAACGTATATGATCGTCTAATGAGAAACCCGTGCTCGTTCATAATTCTCCAAACAGGGGGAAGGCATTACCTAGCCAGCAAAGTGCAACGAACAATAATACAAAGGCCGTGCCACGTCCTTGTATGAGGGCTAACTGAATCCGTGGAAGCATTAGCATAAATAATGCCTTCCGCTTTTC
>JAHFUG010000141.1:1911-15977 GCA_023265195.1 Blastocatellia bacterium
GTCCTGCCTCCAAACCGGATCGTCCTGCCACGTCTTTCCACCGACACAACCTTGCCCAAAACTCGCGGCGCCTCGACGGGCTTGTCGCACGAGAGCGCCGAATCACCCCTCAGAAAATAAACTGCTTCCGATTGCGCGTTATCAATCTTCTCTACCCTGTGAGCGATCACGCCGCGATCTGTCCGATAGAGCAAAATGTCGCCAACCGAGACATCCTTCCCTCGCAAGCTCTCAACTGTTATGACTTCTCCATCTCGAATGTTCGGATGCATGCTGGCGCCTCCCGCTCGGAACCGAACTCCATAACCCTCGCTCAAGAGATCCACGCACATTTCGTTGAAGAGATCGGAATGAAACATATTGCTGTTTCCCTATCGCACGGCCGCTTGCCTTACAAAGCCGACGACCTCTTTGGCCGGAGCAAAGGAAAGTTCGGAGCAGGCCGCCGCCGCCGCCACTTCGCTCATGAATCCGAGAGTGAAATCCAATCCCGCGTGACTGTGAAAAGGAGGAAAGCTGCAGGAAAACAGACGAGCTATCGCGCCAGCTTGAGACAACTCGGAAATAGAATTGCCGGCCCCATGTTTTATGAAGTACACCCGATTCAACTTCGCCGCGGCCGGACTGGCCAATTCGGCGTCGCCGTGCCAGGGAGTGCCGTGCATCCATATCTCGCCGCCGATCTTGCGCAGGATGATCCGGTCGTCGCTCAGAATCTTCACTCCTTCCGTGTTCTCCCATAACCGCGCGGTCGTAGTCTTTCCGGCCCCGGATTGTCCCGCGAACAGAAGGCCGCGCCCATCCGAGTCGATTAGCCCGCACGAATGCATCTCGATTCCTCGGCCTTGGGCGAGCCAGTTCAAGACGATCAACTCGTCGAGAGGGTACTCCATTGGGTACACCGGAATTCCAGCTTTGAAACTGTCCCTGTTCAAGTCAACGTGGCCTCTTGTGAATTCCCGGTTGAATTTCGCGATCTTGTATGGCCCTGGACCGAGGATCGGGCTATTGAATGAGAAGATGTAATCGCCGCCGCAATCAAGCAGCCGCCAGACCGCGCCCGAATCAAAGAGCAGGTCGCCGCTTGGAATGCTCGACTCGCCGATGTCAGCCCACGCCGCCGTGACTTCTATATCGGCGCCATTACCCTCGGCCATGAATCCTCTCACCGCCCCGTCAAGCGAAAACGTCAGATCACAATCCTGAGATCTTAAGGCAATCGAAACTCCCGCTATCTCGAGACGAATCTCTCGGCGCTCATCGGCTTTTGTTTGTGAACCAACCCCACTCATCCGCAACCCTCATTCCCCCAATCATCATTCATCAATCATCATTCATCAATTCCTCTATGATCCAAGGCTGCTGCAAGCGGATGGAAAATTGCAGCGCCCCGCACCCGGGCCCGCGGATGCAGCGGTCTTGCAACTGCCCAGCACCGCTTCTTCCGGCCTCAACTCTATCTCGGTTATCTCGGGCTTTATGTAAGGCTTCTTTTGAATCTCTTTTTCTTCCATTTCACTCTCCTCTTCGGCGGAAGCGGCTTTGCTCTTTGCTGAAGCGACGGTTACTTCGGACCGCAAGCGGAACATCCTCCTCCGCAACCGGCGCCGCTCGTTTGTTGAGCCGCTATGGGGAGATATCGATTGGTGTTGGCGTAGTGGGCGCCCGGATCGGTTTTCGCCATCATGGAATCGACCGAAGCTTTCAAGCCGGCGTATCCACCGCCGCCTTCGCAGTACTCGCAATCGCCGTGAGACGGGACCTGCAAGCCAATGGCGTGCGCTCGCATATGAGCAACCTGGCATAGGAAATCGACGGGCGACTCCGGATTTCCGTTCTCCAGTTCGCCGTTCGCCGGACACATTCCGCACATCGACTTGATCTGGCAGTCGACGCACTTGGTCATCATCGTGATCTTCTTTTGGCGGCGGACCTTATATAAGAACTGCTCCCACCCTTCCCGAAAGCCGCCTTGCCGGAGATCGAATTTGTCTACCTGGGATAGCACGCAGATGCTGAGCAAGCCCTGCGGATCGATGGCGAAGGAGTTTATCCCGCCGCCGCAGTGATATAGTTCGCCGCTTGTTTCGGGAGATTGGACCGGCCGCGTGTACTTCGAAGCGAAGGCCCTCCAGGCTTCCACCCTCTCCGAATCGCGGAGGTCGAATTCAACGATCTCCTCCGGCCTTAACCTGACCGCAAGCGGGCTCTGCGAGCAGTCGATGCGAGGATTGATCATGCTGTCGAACTTGCACTCGAGGCCGAGCTCTTCCTCGGCGAATTGGACCATGTCGAATATCTCGTGCTTGTTGATCGTCAACGCCACGGTCTTCAGCTTGAGCGGAACGCCGCGCTCCTTGAGCAGATGAATCCCGCGGAGGCACATGTCATAAGAACCGGGAATTCCGGTCAGCCGTTCGTATGTCTCTTTCGTCCGGCCGTAGAGAGTGATCTCGACCGAGAAGGGCTGCCATTCAGCCAGATAATCGGCGATCTTGGGCGTGATCAGCGTGCCGTTGGTGAACAGCGTGACCAGCAGCCCGTTTCTCTTTGCGTGGGTATAGATATCGAGAAAATCCCGCCTGGCGAAGATTTCGCCGCCGGTGAAGAGGAGCCACAAGCATCCGGCTTCGGTGATTTCGTCCAAGATTCGGCAATGCTCCTCGAGGGTCAACTCCGTGTTTCTTGCGTGGGTGTCTCCCATCGGAAGATTGTTGTAGCAATGAGCGCAAACGAGCGGACAACGCCGCGTCACTTCAATCGTTCCATTCACTGGGATCCGATTGAGCGAAACCCTGTCGTGAAACTCGAGACTGAAATCCTTGTAGCGTTCCGTTGCCGTCATGCGGTCATCTCTCGTATCAGGCCCGCCTTTTCGAGCCTCGCGATGAACTCAGCCACGTCGCACGCCGCCGCTTCCTTTGTCACGTCGTATTCACCGGCGATCGCGTCGGCGATCCGATCGGTTTCCGTGGGCGCCTCCAATAGCTTCCAGATCGCGCTGCCGATCTCGTTGAGCGTGTATATCGAATCCAGCGCCCCGACTCGATTCTGCACGGGAACGAGTATCGTCTCGCCGGCGATACTTCGGGTTACTATGCCTTCTTGCCGTTTATAAACCGTTGAAATGCGTACAACCTCTAGTAGGAAATCTTCTTGATATGGACATCAAGTCTATAGGGGGTTTTGGGCTTAGGGGGACGAAACACGCGGGCCAAATGATAGGAGGCCGGGGACGATACTATACAGACCACTACTGAAAGTCAATAATTAAGTACGCAGTTCGGCTGAGTTCGCTCCCCGGTTCGGTAATAACAAGCCCGCGTTTTCCGCCGTCCTTGCAGTCTACGGACGGCCAATCGACTCAAGAGTCATCTTGACTGACCGAAGCTGAGCTGCCGGCGTGTCGGTGGGGATCGAGCAGCCCGGGCCGATGATCAATCCACGCGGGCCGGCTTCCGCTATCGCGGCTCTGATTTGATCGGCCAATTCGCGCGGAGTGAGCTTCGTTATGGCCGACTCGTTTATTCCGCCGATGACGCTTCTGCCTGATAGCGATTTGCCCGCGGCCAGTTCGGGCGCGGTCGCGTAGTGAGACCAGTTCAACGCGTGCGCCGGGTAGTCCAGAACGGAGCTGAAATGAATCCAGTTTCCGTGAATATGAAGAACGTTGAAACGGCCGGAGGTGGCTCCTCCCAGGACCTGCATATCGAACGGCCGCGCCCAGGTTGAGTATTCTTCGACGCTCATCACGTCGTCGGTAGCCGCCCCGAGCGAGAAGAATACTCCATCCGATCCTCTTGCTATGGATTCGCCCGCGTAGCTGGCGAGCGATGAAGCTATGTTTTCCATTGCGGCGCGCAACGTCTTCGGGAAATCGCGCCGGGCCCTTGCCAATCCGCTGGCGCCCGCAAGCCGCCGCGCGACGGTCCAAGGACTAAAAATCGTGTCTATGAAGAGAGCGTCCTTGCCGATCTGCTCGTGAATCGATGCAACGGCGGCCAATTGCTCGTTCCAGCAATCGCCTGATGCGCTGATCGGAGCCAGCCGTTTCCAGTCGTCTTCCGTCTCGAGCGTGGATAGGCCGTCCGGCAAAGGGTACGGATAATCGTTCATCACCTTCAGAAAGTCGAGATCATACGCACGGTAGAACCCGACTTCGGCTTCCGCGTGTTTGATTCCGTCCATGTGCTGGAGGCCGAAGTGATACCAGAAACTAAAAGGAGGCCGATCTACTTCTTGGTTATTGAGAGCCGCGAGTACACGCTCGATCTTGTTCATTGACTAGTGTTCCTCTTTAATCGGGTTCATTAGTTTACACGACGAGGCCGATTACGTCATCACGCGCGCCTTCCCGCTTCCCCAGACGGTCGAAGGGCATGAAAGAACTGAACCACGAAGTTCACGAAGCCCACGAAGGCGACAAAGCAAAAGCGCCCAGTCCTTCTGCTTTGCGATCAATCGCCAAACTGCGAGGAATCCACCGCTTCCGCGCCTAGCCTCCGCGATCTTGGCAAAACTCTGCTCCGTTGCTTCGGGGTCTTCGTGAACTTCGTGGTTTCGAGTTTTTCACGCTTGAGTCCGTGGGCAGTCGCTCTAGCCTCGGTGTCTCACGGGGATTAAGAAACAGCAGTCGCTTGCCGTGAGGTGTCACGGTTGATAGAATCGGCGTCTCAAGGTTACCTTGCCAAACATGTCTGAAGGAATGCTCAAGGACAAGTTCGCCAGAACGATCCGCGACCTCAGAATCTCGGTGACCGACCGCTGCAATTTCCGGTGCTTCTACTGCATACCCGACGAAGACATAGTCTGGAAACGCAAACAAGAACTGTTGACCTATGAGGAGATCATCCTCGTTGCGAAGATCGGAGCCGGACTTGGAGTACACAAGCTCCGCTTGACCGGCGGCGAGCCTCTCGTTCGCAGGGACATCGAATACCTGATCGAAGAATTAGCGAAGATACCCGGCGTGAGCGATCTCGCGCTCACGACCAACTCTTTCGAGTTGAAAGACCGTGCAATCGCGTTGCGGTCGGCGGGGCTCACTCGTTTGACGATAAGCTGCGATTCGTTGAATGCGGACACCTTCAAGACCATAACGCGGCGCGACGGATTGCAAGAGGTGCTCGATGGAATAGAGGCGGCGGTGAAGGCGGGCTTCCCGGCGCCTAAGGTCAACTGCGTCGTCATTCGCGGATTGAACGACGGCGAGGTTGCGGACTTCGCGGATTTCTCCCGCGCGACCGGCGTTCGGATGCGCTTCATCGAGTACATGCCGCTCGATAACGGACATCAATGGGATCGCAGTCTACTGGTTGGAGGCCGCGAGATTCTCCAAAAGATCAAGGAGCGGCATGAGATCACGCCGATCAGCCGCGATACACCCAGTGAAACGGCGTTGCGCTACGTCTTCGCTGACGGGGCGCCGGGCGAAATAGGAATCATCGCTCCGGTCACGATGCCGTTCTGCGGAGCGTGCTCGCGCTTGCGGCTGACGGCTGACGGCAATCTGCGAACTTGCTTATTCTCAATGGTGGATCACAACATCAAAGATCGAATCCGGCGCGGCGACGATGAAGAACTGATCAGGCAGTTCATGATCGAGACCGTGCTCAAGAAAGAAGAAGGGCACCGGATTAATGAATCCGATTTCGTTCAACCGCCGAGGACGATGTCGTTCATCGGAGGTTGAGCCGGCTTGTGTTGACCGCGCCCGAGTCAAGCGCGATGGCGCTACGAGTATGAGCACCAAGACGGAAGCGACAATCGAAGATCTCTATCACGTTCCGGAAGACGGCAAGGCGGAGATCGTCAACGGAGAACTGGTCCTGATGAGTCCAACAGTAGATTTGCCTAGCAGCGCGGCCATGGAAATTGCGGTAAGTCTGCGGGATCATGCCAAGCGTACAGGGGTGGGCCGCTCTTACGGTGACAACACCGGCTTCGTCGTCGACCTACCCAATCGAAGGTCGTTTAGCCCGGACGCCGCATATCACATAGGGTCGCGCACGCGAGGAAAGTTTTTGGAAGGCGCTCCGGTCTTCGCGGTCGAGGTTCGTAGCGAAGACGACTACGGCAAGCGCGCCGAGCAGCGCCTGGCGCAAAAGCGTGCTGACTACTTCGCCGCCGGGACGTTGGTTGTATGGGACGTTGACGTGCTGCGAGCCGAGGAGATCAGAAAATATTCCGCTGACAATCCTGACGCTGCCGCGGTGTTTCGGCGAGGCGAAAGGGCTGACGCGGAGCCGGCCGTGCCCGGTTGGAGCATGGCTGTCGATGATCTTTTCGCGTAATTTATAAGCTCGGAATCGTTGAACGGCCCGGTAGGATAAGAGGCTCACGGCCCGGATCAGGCGATTTATCATAATGGATGGGGGGGAGCTTCGCGTGTTGGCGAGGCTGAGAGTCCGACGGGAGACCCCTTGAACCTGATGCGGGTAATGCCGCCGTAGGGAGAAGCGGAACACGAAAGAACCGTTCCGCCCTCCGGGCGGCGCGGTTCTTTCGATTTCTAACGAAAAAGGGACCGGCTTCAGATTCGATTTTGTTTGTTTGGAATGACTGTACGGGCGGCTCTCCGTGGCCGCCCCTCTTGAAGGAAGGTTCTCTTTTAAGAAATGACGCGTAGCCCAGGGAGGGGCGCGGGCACGGAGACCCGCCCGTACAGTGTTTTCAAAGCCCTCGGTTGGAAAAGGGAACGATTCTTTTTCGGACAACAGGAGTAGTTCAATGAGTGACACAAATGGTTCGGCGGATCACAACGCGAGCGAGTTTCAGTTCGCCAAATCGCGGCGAGTTTATATTGAAGGCGGCGCGCCGGGCTCGAGAGTCCCATTTCGCGAAGTGGATCTCAACGTGACCAGATCCATGAACGGAGCGATCGAGATGAACGCGCCGGTTCGAATCTATGACACCAGCGGTCCGTGGGGCGATCCCGATATTCGCTGCGACGTCCACGACGGACTGGAGCCCCGGCGCCGACAGTGGATCGTTGCCCGAGGCGATATCGAAGAGTACGAAGGCCGAACCGTGCTCCCTCGAGACGACGGCTATCTGACCGAGGGCGCTCTGGAGTTCGCGCAATCCCGCATGAAAGGGAAGCACGAGCCTTTTCCGGGCAAGCGACGATCGCCGCTTCGCGCAAAGGCTGGCAGCGCCGTCACTCAGATCGCATACGCCAAACGCGGCGTCGTCACCCCCGAGATGGAGTTCATCGCCATCAGAGAGAACATGGGACGTCAAGCCGCGCTTCAGCGTGATAACGAGGACCGGAGCGCGTTGAGTTTTCAACACTCGGGCGAGTCTTTTGGGGCCGCCATTCCACGACACGTCACTCCGGAGTTCGTTCGCGACGAGGTAGCGCGCGGCCGCGCAATCATACCGGCTAACGTCAATCATCCTGAAAGCGAGCCGATGATCATAGGCCGGAACTTTTTGGTCAAGATCAACGCGAACATCGGGAACTCCGCCGTTGCGTCATCAATCGAAGAAGAGGTCGAGAAGATGCGTTGGGCCATCAAGTGGGGCTCGGACACCGTGATGGATTTGTCCACCGGCAAGAACATCCACGAGACCCGCGAGTGGATCCTCCGCAATTCCCCTGTTCCAATCGGCACGGTTCCGATTTATCAGGCGCTCGAGAAGTGCGGCGGAAAAGCTGAAGAACTGACGTGGGAGATATATCGCGACACTCTGCTTGAGCAAGCGGAGCAGGGAGTCGATTACTTCACGATTCACGCCGGAGTCTTGCTCAGGTACATTCCTCTGACCGCCAGGAGAACGACCGGAATCGTTTCCCGCGGCGGCTCAATCATGGCTAAGTGGTGCCTTGCTCATCATACCGAGAGTTTCCTGTACACCCGCTTTCGCGAGATATGCGAGATCATGCGGGCCTACGACGTATCCTTCAGCCTTGGCGATGGGCTGAGGCCGGGCTCGATTGCCGACGCGAACGACGAGGCTCAGTTCGCGGAGCTGGACACGCTTGGGGAGCTGACGAAGATAGCGTGGGACATGGATTGCCAGGTAATGATAGAAGGTCCCGGACACGTTCCAATGCACCTGATCAAAGAGAACGTCGACCGCCAGCTTGCGGTTTGTGGCGAGGCGCCTTTTTACACGTTGGGTCCGCTGGTCACCGACGTCGCGCCGGGCTACGACCACATCACGTCGGCCATTGGCGCGGCGATGATTGGGTGGTACGGAACCGCGATGCTTTGTTACGTCACGCCGAAGGAGCACCTGGGCCTCCCCGATAGACAGGATGTCAAAGATGGAGTCATTGCGTATAAGATCGCGGCTCACGCGGCCGATCTCGCGAAAGGGCATCCAGGGGCTCAGCTTCAAGACAACGCGCTGTCTAAGGCTCGATTCGAGTTTCGTTGGGAGGATCAGTTCAATCTGGCTCTGGACCCGGAGCTTGCCCGCGAGTTTCACGACGAGACGCTGCCACAAGAGGGAGCCAAGGTGGCGCACTTCTGTTCGATGTGCGGGCCGCACTTCTGCTCGATGAAGATCACGCAAGAGGTGCGGGACTACGCCGCGAAAAAAGAGATTGAAGAACAAGCGGCTCTGGACGCCGGAATGCGGGAGAAAGCGGCTGAATTCAAACAAGCAGGCGCGGAGATTTACGCGAAGGCGTGACAAATTCGGGGTTCGGGGTTCGGAGTTCGGGGTTCGGGGTTCGGAGTGCGAAGTTCGGAGTTCGGAGTGCGAAGTTCGGAGTTCGGAGTTCGGAGTGCGAAGTTCGGAGTGGGCATCCGATTTACTTACTAGAAACGTTCGTTGATCCATCGCGGTTCCGGGGGACATGTTATCGAGCCGCCAACTGGATGGTTGTCGGCCAGACCACGGGCCGGGGCAAGGACGATCAGACCAAGCGGCCAAACCGGCCGATCAAACAGATTCTGGTGCTGCCCTTAGTGAGGGACTTTCGGCGGCTGATGGCCTGCTAACAAGGATCAACGATGCGATACGAGACAATCGATATCAGCGTAGAGGAGTTGGAGCAACTGGTGGAGCAGGCCGGCCTTGAACCCTTACCATCGGAAGGGCAACGGAAGTTGAAGGCGGCCCTGTACACGCTGCGGACGGTGGTCGAGTTGTTAGCCGACCGTGACACGACCATCGGCCAACTGCGCGCGCTTGTGCAGGGGGCGCACAAAACCGAGAAGACCCGCAAGGTGCTCCAGGACTGCCAGCCTGATCCAGGTAACGACGACAGTTCCGAGGGCCAGCCTGATGCAGGTAACGACGACAGCTCCGAGGGCCAGCCTGATCCGGATGCCGCCGATACTTCAGCCAGTAACAAAAAACCAGGCAAGAGAAAGGGACACGGGCGCAACGGCGCCGCTTCTTACACAGGCGCTCAACATGTCGGGGTTGCCCACACCAGCCTCAAAGCCAGTCATCCCGCCGCCCCCATTGACAATAACATCTGCGAACGCGCCTTGAAGAAAGCGATCTTGCATCGCAAAAACTCGTTGTTCTACCAAACCATTAACGGATCTCGTGTTGGCGATTTGTTCATGAGCCTGATCTACACGGCTGAGTTGAGCGGCGCCAATCCTTTCGATTATCTCACCCAACTGCACCGGCACGGCTCTGAACTAGCCCGAGCCCCCGCCCGCTGGATGCCGTGGAATTACACGGCTACCCTGATCGACTCGGACCGCGCCGCCTCAACAACTTCCCGGGGAAAGTCACCCCGTCCCACGATGCAAGAGTCTCGCGCTCGGCCCACGGCCGCGCCCTGCGGGTGTGCTCAGTACGCACGCCTGCCGAAAGCTCACTAATTATGCGCGCAGCATTGACCAAAGCGTTCGACGCATTAGGCGTAGACCGGCGGCAACTGACTACACTGCTCGGCGTGTACCTCAAGCAGGACTTTCGGCGTCAGGGCGGCGTCCTTCGCTTTGGCAAGGCCGAAGCCGTGACCGGCAACAAAGCGGTGCTCTTTCTTATCGGCGTCTACGTCATGATGGGGTTGATGATCGGAATGGTGGACGTCACCGAACGTCTCGACGTCTATACCTATTCCGCCGTCTTGCTCAGCTTTTCGATGTTTGTCACGGGCCTGGCCGTGATCGCAGAATCGAGCAACGTCATCTTCAACCAATGGGAAGTAGACATAATAGGCCATCTGCCGCTGCGAGACCGGACCCTATTCCTCGCCAAGGCGCTAAGCCTGTTCACGTTCGCGCTCATCATCACGTTGTCGTTCAATCTTTTTCCTTCGGTGCTGGGCGTCTGGGCGGTTAGATCGAACCTGCTCTTCTGCGTGGCTCATCCGCTATCGGCCGTTCTCGTAGCGCTCTTTGCCACGGCGCTCGCTCTGGTCGGCTATGGCGCGGTGATGCGGCTCGCGGGCAGGGAACGCTTTGACAGCATCGTCACGTACAGTCAGATCGGACTCACGCTCTTGTTCATGTTCGGCTATCAGATCATGCCTCGCGTTATGGGAGCGGCCGGACTCTCACTTTCCAGTAAGATTCAATGGTTCCACCTACTCTACCCGCCTGCGTGGTATTCGGGTTTGACTCTGATGATGCTTGGCCATGTGACGTCGCGTTCGGCCGCCCTGGCCGCGATCTCACTGGCCGCGGTGATTGTGCTGGCGTATGTGGCGGTTCAAAAGGTGGGAAGCGGCTACTCGGCCTCTCTATCCAGGCTGGCCTACGGAGATTCGATCCCCGGCGTCACGCGCGTGAAGAGTCAACGGCAAACCTCGCTTCCCGCAAGAGCAAGCCGCTTCCCTCGCTTGACGGCCGTCTTGCTGCCAAGTCCAGTGGAGCGCGCGGTCTTTAGCCTTGTGTCCGCGTACTTCATTCGTAACCGTGAAGTCAAAGTGCGCGTCTATCCGTCTCTCTCCTACTTTATCGTGTTCCCGCTGATGGGTGCGTTCTCAGGCAAGTTGCAGGGATCGATGTCCATGTTCTGGATACTAATGGGAGCCGCTATGGTCCCGCTGGTCGGGCTGACGGCCATCGAAGGCCTTTTGTTCTCCGAACACTACCGGGCCGCGCACATATTCCGGATAGCCCCGGTGGCTAATTTGGGAGATATCCACAGCGGAGTAAGAAAGGCTGTGGCGCTCTGCACCGTTCTTCCCTGTTTCGCGATAATACTCATCGTTTTCGCCGTTGTATTCAATTCATGTTTGTCGGCGTTGATGCTCGTCATCCCCTGGGTTCTTCTAACGCCGACGTTTCTGATGTTTCCGTTTTTTCGCAAGCAAGTCCTCCCGCTCTCTCGGAGGTATCGCAAAGGAGAGCAGTCGGCGCGAACACAGATAATCGCGTTGCTCTCCTTTTTCTTTCTAGGCGGATTGGTTGCGGTTCAGACCGCCGCTTTCAGGGGCAGTTTCCCGTATCTATTGTTCCTTGCAGTCAGCGTCATCGTCGCGCCTGCTTCCTACCTCATCGCCCGCAAGCTGAGCGGAGAATCGCGGCCGCTTACGCCGGTGGAAGCGGGCGGCGACAGCGACGCAGTGAGGGGAATTGATGATTGATGAATGAGGGAAAGGGGAATTGATGAACGATGATTGATGAACGAGGGAAAGGGGAATTGATGATTGATGATTGATGAACGAGGGAAAGGGGAATTGATGATTGATGATTGATGAATGATGAATGAGGGAAAGAGGAATTGATGATTGATGATTGATGAATGAGGGAAAGGGGAATTGATGAATGATGATTGCGGAGTAGGTATGGATATCGCAATCATCAATCATCAATCATCAATCATCAATTCCCCTTTCCCTCATTCATCAATCATCAATCATCAATTCCTTTCATCGTGATTCCTTCAGTGTGAAACGCGCCTGTTTGGTTTCTTTTTGCTTTGTAGTTTCATCAACCATCTCAACCGTCACCGTGTACTCGCCCGGTTCGAGGTCCGCCAGCTTAAAGGGCGTCACCAGAGGGAAGCCGGCGTCGGGAGACGCCTGCGGCTGAGTTACTCGGATGGTGGGCGTACGGCTCGCAAGCTTGCCGTCCTTGAAGAACCCGGCCGCAACCATGAGCGAGGGATTCGACACGGTTCCCGCCGCCGGGTACACCCTGAAAAACATCAACAGCGTTTGCGCTATTGTAAATTGGCTGTCCGTGGGAACCACGATGCGATTCTGTCCAAAGGTCAGCACGTCTCGCGAGAACTGCGGCGATTTGGAATCAGGGGGAGATTGATCGGCCTGATGCGCGAGCAATATCGAGCTGAGATGAGGCCCCTCGGAAATCGGTGGAAGAGTGACAGCCCTTCGCGCAATCGACGTGCGGCCAGTAACGCCATCACGAACGGCGGCCACTATCACGTAATTGCCCTGCGTAAGCCGCAGGTTCTGCCTGATCGTCGCTCCACCCAGTTGTTCGTCCTGGTTGTTTCTCATCTCGAGCGGATACGCCCGCCCGAACGTTGAAACCACCTGTCCGCCCGTATCCTTGACGGTTATTACACAGTCCAACTCCGCGTGTTTGCTGTCGCCTTTTCCGTCTACGCCAATGACGTCACCGGGCACTCTGAGCGTCACGGGAACAAGATAGGCGTTGCGCCCGCGCGGAAAATAAGGAGCGGCCATCTCGAGAGCAAAAGAAGACTCGACGCCGGCGCTCATGTCGGAGACGAGTTTACTTACCTGCGTGTCCTCGGTAAGCGCGGCCTCCGATTTGACCGCATAGTAACCGCGCCGCGTGCGAACGGCATACTCGGGGTTCGCCACCTTGACGATGATTTCGCGGAAGCGGCCGTCGAAGCTCTGATTCCTCGGCGAGTAAGCGATCGAATAGTGCGCGTGCGCGTCGCTGTCAATGCTTTCAATCGCCTTCGAGAGATCGTTGTTATTGCTAAGGCCCAATCCGCCCGTTTCAGTTGAAAGCCGCGCCACCGCCGCAAACCGGTCGGCGGGCGTGTCCGCGAACATTCGCTTCAGAGCGCGCTCGATTCCGTTCTCGCCGTCACGCACCTTGGTCGGGTCTTCTCCGCCGTAGACATCCGGACGCTGTTTGCTTGGGAGACCGGCGCCTCGCGGGTCGATTGCACGCGGCGCGTCGCTTACGGTAAGGCCGGCCGCGTCGATTACGTTAATCGAAACCCCAATCGCATTGGCGGCGGATATGACTCCATCAACCGCATAGCCGGAAGACTTGGACACGGACGCGCCTTCAGAAAAGAGCATAATGGACTTGCTCCCTTTCAAGTTGCGTTGAACCTCTATGATGGCTCGAAGGCCGCGGAACAAAGACTGCGCCTGGAAATAATCCGAGATGTTGTTGAAGCTCTCCAGGGCGTCGCGAGCCGCGCGGTCCGCAATCTCCGTAGTAATATTTCCACCGGGTTGATCTTGAGACCCGCTGGTTACGCCCGCGCGTTCGGCGGCTCGAGACGCCTCCACGCGAGTGCTTGCGGATTCAGTGGCCGTCTGGCCCTGCGCTACGCGGGCCGCCGCCGCGAGCAGCTTGTTTCGGTCGTCGGTGAACGGTTGAACGACGGAAAGAGAATTGCCTATCGAGTATATGGCGGCGAGTTCATCCTTCTGAAGCCTTTCGCTTAGATACCTCGCGATAGCGCGTTCCACCGGCTCGCGGTTCAACGCCTCGACGCTCGTGTTATCGACAACGATACTGACGAATCGGTATCCGGAGAAAGGCTGCTTGGAAGGCGTCTCCGCCCGATTCGCGGCGGGACTCTCTTTCTTATTCGCGCCGCCGGCGGCGCGGTCACCGGATTGAACTCCGTGACTCTCGGGAAATGAGGGCGGGTTCAAGAACTCGATCTTTTGAGGGACGCCGTCCTCCATCACGGTGAAATCTTTGGCCGTCAAGCTACGCACCGGTTTGTGGCGCTTGTCGGTAACCGCTACGTCGAGCGTGACCAGATCGATGCCAAGGCGGATAGGCCGCTCTTCCTTCGATTGTTGACCAAGCCCCGCGGGTACGATTGACGAGCTCAAGAGTATAAGAACTGGAAGTGTCTTGATTATTCTTCTCATGTCGTTACTCCGCGTTGAGAAGCAATTGGCTGATGCGAAGCAGGCTCCTGCCGAACGAAACACAACGTTCATCCGGATT
>JAHFUG010000142.1 GCA_023265195.1 Blastocatellia bacterium
CGCGTTCGACTTCAGGCAAGTCACCGGGCTCCGAGGGCCATGTTTTGAAGCACGAGCTGCGATATATTCGTCCAGGAGAAGACCAATTATGTTTTGCCCTCCGTTAGGAGGGCCATGTTTATAGGTCGAGCGGCGAAGGGTTCCGCCCTCCAGAGGAGGGCCATGTGTTCCTGGGAATCGGACCACTCTTGGTTATCAACATGGCCCTCCTAACGGAGGGCAAATGGTACTGCCCGCTCCCTATCTATAAACATGGCCCTCCTAACGGAGGGCGTGGCGCTCCTGACGGAGGGTGGCTGCACGCTCGATTCCTATCTATAAACATGGCCCTCCTAACGGAGGGCGTGGCGCTCCTGACCGAGGGTAGCTGCACGCTCGATTCCTATCTATAAACATGGCCCTCCTAACGGAGGGCGTGGCGCTCCTAACCGAGGGTGGGCCATGTTGATAGATAGGAATCGAGCGTGCAGTGTTCCTGTAGCTCAACATGTCCCTTTATCCGCCGAATGGTGACATTGACTCGGTTTATCAACGCGGCTAGGATAAGAGCGCTTTCAGGGCGGGATTATGGACAACCTTCGGCCAAACAAGATCGAGGCTGATGATTACGTCGTAGCCGGAGATCGGGACGATAGCGCCAGCCAGGCTGTCTTCGAGGCCCTCTCGCGTATCGCTCAGGGTGATCTCAGCTTCAGGGTCCAAAACGGCCAACTGGGTGCGCCTCCGGAAAGACGCCAACTCATATTGAATGTAGATGAGATGGCTCGGCGGCTCCGCTACATCGTAGGGAGGCTCCAACGCGCGGCCGATTCGATCGAGACAGGCGTCGGAGAGGTGCTCCGAGGCACTCAAGCGCTGTCCGCCGGGGTGATCGATGAGGCCCGGTCGGTAGAAAAGACCTCGGACTCAATCTCCGAGATCAACTCGTCGATGCATTCGATCGGCGAGAGCCTACAGACGCTTTCACAACTCAGTCAGTCGACCTCGACGTCGATAATCGAGATGGCCTCCTCGATCAATCACGTATCCCAGAATTCCGATGAACTCGCTCAGTATGTCGAAGAGACCGCGCTTGCGATAGAGCAGATGGCCCTCAGCATCCGAAAGGTCGCTGAATCGACCGAAACGCTGGCGGAGTCGGCTGAGACTACGGCGCGGGCGATGGAGGCGATAGACGCCTCGACCCGCCACATCGGCGAGTCCGTGAACGACACAACCGTACTCGCCGAAGAAGTCGCCGTGTCAGCCGAGGCCGGCAGCAAACTGGTTGCCGAAACCGCCGAGAGCATGGCGATGATTAAAGAGGCCATCGACGCCGCTACGGAGACGATAACCAGGCTCGGGCAACGATCCGATCGCATTGGAGAAGTCACTCACGTCATAACCGAGATAGCCGACCGCACCAACATGCTTGCGCTGAACGCGGCGATTCTCGCGGCCCAGGCCGGATCTCAAGGCCGCGGCTTTCGAATAGTCGCCGACGAGATCAAGGAGATGAGCGAGCGCACCACCGCTTCCACTCACGAGATCGAAGACATGATCAAGGCGGTTCGCGAGGACGTGGCCGAAACGATCGAACGGGTTGCGGTGGGATGGCAAAGAGCCTCGAGCGGCGTCGAGTTAGCGTCACGCGCTTCGGAGCTGCTGGTCGATATTCGAGAGAAGACCAACGCTTCTTCCGATCGCATTCGCTCGATAGCCGGCGCAACCGCGGTGCAAGCGGCTGAGAGTCATACGGTGTTGGAAGCGGCGGGACTGGTTCGCGAACAGGCGCGAGGAATCGAGCGCGCGGCCGGAGAACAGGCTTTGACCTCGCGGCGAATCGGCGAGCGCGCAATCCACATGAGCGAGCTCACTGAAAAGGTCCGGCGCGCTACCGGCGAGCAGGCCCAGGTTTCGAAAGACATCGCGGCGGCGGTCGAACAGCTCACCGCCGCCGTCGAACAGATAAGGGCCGCCTCGGAGGAACAGGCCGTCGGAGCCGATCAGGTGCTCAAGGCGGTTGACGTGATAAAGGAGGTCGCCGCTCGCAATCAGGCTTCGATTTCGGGAATCAACAGCGCGGTCGATTTACTGGTCCGGGAAGCCGACTTGCTGAACAGAGAGGTGGAGGAGTTCCGGTTGCCGGTTCCCGAGCGTGGCGGACATCTGAGATTTGCGCTACGCGCGTCCCAGATGTCGCTCGATCCGGCCGGCGTCTCTTCGATTTCCCGCGTCGAGGTTATCGCCAATGTATTCGAGGGGCTCGTTCAATTCGGCGAGCGCGCTGAGATCCGGCCCGGGGTCGCCGAGCGATGGGAGATATCGCCCGACGGCCGCGTCTACACTTTCTATCTTCGCGAGACGGCGAAGTTCCACAATGGCCGAAGAGTCCGCGCTGACGACGTGAAGTACTCCTTCGAGCGGCAGATGCGTCAGAATGAAGACGCGGCGGCCTGGGTTTTTCGGCCGCTTGCCGGAGCCGAGCAATTCATGGCGGGCGAGATCGAATGTGTCGCCGGCGTTCAGGTGGTCAATGAACAGGTGTTGAGATTGGAACTGGTTCAACCCGTGGCGTTCTTTCTTTCGACGCTGTGCACCGATTACGGCTACATCATTCCTCGCGAGGACGTCGAGCGCCCGGTGCCCGAATTTGGACGCAGGCCGATCGGCAGCGGGCCCTTGCGCGTCGTCGAGCCCGCCGCCGAGAACGCCGTGAATATGGAGCGCTTCGCCGGTTATTGGAATCCCGAGCTGCCATACATCGACGGCTTGACGGTGCGATTCGGAATGAGCGCCGAGGAGACGTTTGACGCTTTTCTTCGCGGCGAACTCGATTACATCAGCGACCTGCCGTTGACTTACTTGACCGAGTTGAAAGAGCGCAGCGGCGAGGTTCATTTGCTCGAAGCCACACAGTTGCAAACGCGCATGCTCATCTTTGATTGTGAGAGGCCGCCGCTGTCGGATGTTCGCGTGAGACAAGCGATCTGTCATGCAATAGACAAGCAGCGGTTCTTGAACGATGTTTACGGTGGGATGGCGGAGCCGGCGGGTGGCCCGATTCCGCCGGGTCTGCTTGGTTACGACGCGTCTCAGAGTGGTTACGCTCACGACCCGGACAGAGCGCGTGAACTGTTGGATCAGGCCGGTTATACGGAGGGCTTCGACACTGAAATATGGTGGCTGGATACGGTAAACAGCGCCGTCGAGTGCATAAGACAGGATCTGGCTGACGTGGGGATTCGGGTCGAGTTTCGATACGTCTCAGCCGCTGAAATGCAGCGCGGGCTCAGGGCAAAGACCGTGCCGATTGCCGGCCGCGATTGGTACGCCGACTATCCTGATCCCGATAATTTTACTTATGTGCTGTTCAACTCGCGGAACAGGAATCTCTTCACGGTGACGTATGCGAGCGAGGCGGTGGACCGCTTGACGGAAGAGGCGCGCTCGGTGATGAACAGGGAGAGGCGCGCGGAGATTTATCAGGCCGTGACGAGCTTGTTGCTCGAAGACGCGCCGTGCGCCTTCCTCGCTCACCGGCGGAGCTTTGTGGCGTACCGGCCGGATCTAGAGGGAGTAACGCTGCATCTTCTATCGCCTTTTATTACTCCCAAGGATCTGTGGTTCGCCAGGCCTCAGACGAGGGAGTAGAGGCGTGAGAATATTGGAATGAAAATCAATGTATGGCGGCCACTGAGGGCCTGCCCGTACATTGATTTCGCGAACGCGCGGTCATGCCGGTCCTAAGAAACTGATGAATACCACGGACGCTTTATTCAATATCTACGATTACTTCCTGGCAGGTGAGCGATGGCCCGGGAGATCGCGTGGGTGCGCCATTGAATTCCGCGACCGGGCCATTTCTTATGACGAGCTTCGAGACTACGCCGATCTCTGGGCCGGAAGAATGGTCTCAGCAGGCGTCAACGAAGGCGATCGAGTAGCTCTGCTGTTGTTCGATTCGCCCGAGTTCATAGCTGCTTTTCTAGCGGTCGCATCAATAGGCGCGGTGTCGGTCCCAATAAATACATTTCTACAGGCTGAGGAGATAGCCTTCATAGTTCGCGACGCTGGTGCGCGGGTAATCGTCGGTGAAAGCGATCTCGAACAGAGGCTGGCGGCGTGCCGTGAGGAGCGGCGCCTGCTGTTCGTCGATTCCAATACGCGGCAGGCTATTGGCGCATCCGAGACCACGGGCGCGGAACGAAGGCGTCGCGCGACAACCGAGACCTCGCCTGCGTTTCTGCTCTACACATCGGGAAGCACCGGAGCTCCAAAGGGCGTTCTCCACTTGCATAGAAGTATTCCAGCCACGGTCGAGAGCTACGCAAAGACCGTTCTCGGACTGACTGCCGCTGACAGGGTTTATTCGGCGTCGCGGCTCTACTTCGCATACGGGCTTGGCAATAGCCTTTCTTTTCCTCTGGCGGCTGGAGCGACGGTAGTGTTGGACGATCAGCGGCCCACGCCTGATCGAGTAACAAAGCTGCTCGAGCAGCACAAGCCGACGGTGTTTTTCGGAGTGCCCTCGCTTTACAGCGCGTTGCTCGAATTGAAATCGCGCGGGGTCACCGTTGACACATCGTCGTTAAGACTTTGCATTTCCGCCGGCGAGGCGCTGCCTGACCGAGTGTTCGACGAATGGAAGCGTGAGTTTGGACTATCGATTCTGGATGGCATAGGTTCGACGGAGATGCTTCACATCTTCGTCTCCAATCACCCGGGTGATGAGCGTCCGGGCTCCAGCGGCAAGACCGTCGAGGGCTACGAGGCTCGGCTCCTTGACGACGCGGGAAACGAACTGGCTGGGGAGCAGACCGGCAATCTGTGGGTGAAGGGAGAAAGCGCGACGGCCGGCTATTGGAACCGCCCCGACTTAACCGAGGCTGCGGTCCGCGGTGGCTGGGTGAAAACCGGAGACGTTTATCGAAGGGACTCGCAGGATCGCTTCTATCATCTCGGCAGATCGGACGATTGTTTCAAAGTGAACGGCCTCTGGGTCTCGCCGGTCGAAGTCGAGTCCGCGCTTCTCGCGCATGCAGACGTCCTGGAGGCGGCCGTTATACCCGGCGTTGACGCGAGAGGTCTGGCAACGGCTCATGCGTTTACGGTCATCCGAGAGGGGTGCGAACGGAATGAGCTTGCGCGGGAGCTACTGGAGCACGCCCGTGGCCGCCTGGCTCATTACAAGGTTCCGTCGCGCATCGACTTCATTAAGGAGATGCCTCGAACTTCGACGGGAAAAGTCCAGCGGTTCAAACTGAAAGCTGAAAAAAGAGAATAATGAGAAGAAACGCGATTGCTATTGTCCTGCCAGTGTTGCTCCTCTCCGCCGTTTCGGTGACGGCTCAACAAGGATGGTCGAAAATCCAGACGATGCGGCGCGACGGCAAGCCGGCCGTCTTGAATGCGGTCGCGTTCGACGGCGAGCAGATTTGGATCGTAGGGGCCGGCGGTCTGGCTACAAGATCGAATGACTTCGGGCGCACTTTTCAAGAGGTGGCGACCGGGATGAAAGAATCACTGAACGATGTATTCCTGCTCAAAGACCAGGCGTGGATTGTTGGCGACGGCGGCCAGATGCTTCTCAGCAGGGATCGAGGGCGCACCTTCACGTTGAACGTCTACGGTTCACGCGGCCGGCATGGAAAGCAGAAGCCGGCGGATCTTTACTCAGTCCAGTTCCTCGACAAGGAGCGGGGATTCATCGTCGGAGACGAGGGGCTTATCCTGTCGTCGGTCGATGGCGGCCTTACCTGGACCGAGCAGCGGAGCGGCGTAACCGCACAACTCTTTCAGATGAGCTTTCAAGGCAAGCGCGGCTGGGTCGTTGGAACAGGCGGAGTGATTCTTCACACGGATAATGCGGGAAGAACCTGGTATCCGCAGCAATCCGGAGTGACTGAAGACCTCAATCGCGTCCTGATGATCACCGAGACGACGGGATTCATCTCAGGCGACAAGGGAATCATTCTGCGGACCGACAACGGGGGCGCTACGTGGCAGCGGGTTCCCATCAGATTAAAGGACCAGTTGTTCGGCATCAGTTTCATTGACAAGAAGACCGGTTGGGTGGTCGGGTATAAGGGCGCGGTCATTCGCACCTACGACGCGGGCCGAACGTGGATCGAACAAGAGAGCGGAACCGGCGATGACCTCTTCGCCGTTTCGTTTTACAAGAATCGCGGATTCGCTATTGGCCGCGACGGCGTCGTCTTCAGGTATTTCGAGCGAAGATAAAGAAGGGGTGGCGGCTCGATCTCTTTGCTTTACCCCGTGGGCAAAAGGAAAAGACATCATTCTTTCGGCGCTTCAGCCGCGTCATTTGTTGGGCTTCTAACGTCTCTCTGTGGGCGAGATGAATCATTGTCGCGTTCAGCCATCTCTTGAGCTTCACGAGCCATCTCTCGTACATCCTCCTCTTCGTGCGCATCCTCAATCAGAATCTTCAGCGACGGTATCGCCGCTGAAATGTCTCGGCCCCGTTTAGCGATTCGGTAGAGAGCCCACGCCGCCATCCTTCGGGCTTGCGGTTGATCGTCCTTCAGCAGAACCGTCAACCGGGGAATCGCAATGGAGACGTCAACTCCACTCGTCGCGGCGTAACCAACCGTTATTGCCGCATCGTGCCGAAGATTCAGCGAGTCCTCTTCCAGCAAACTCATGATGGCCGGAAGGAGCGGGGAGACATCGAGGCCGTGCTGGGCGGCGGAGACCAAAGCTGGGACCGCGCCGGTCTTCACCTCACGATCTTGCGAGGCGAGCAACTGGCGGATTCCGTCCAGATTCCTCGTGAGAACATAGTGAATCGAAAGCGCGGCGCTCGCGGTTCCTCGCGATTCCGGGTCCTGATCCGCGGTCAACTCGCGGAGCCTGGGCGCGGCGGCTGAGAGATCGAGCCCGCGGTTCGCCGCCGCCTCGATCCGCCTCAGCGCTGCCCTGCGGTCATCCGTGTCGGCTGCGGACAATTCGTTCACGGTCTCAGGAAGATCCTGACGAAGCGCGTCCGTGACCAGGAAGTCCAGAAATCCCTGCCAAGCCTCGACCGCTTCCTGTCTAACCATACCCGCTTCCCGGTTCTCTTCGAGAATGTTCACCTTGAGTTGAACGCTGGACAAGAGATCACGAGTAACTCTGGCGCCTTTCTCGATCAGAAAGCGCGCGACTTCGGCGTGGCCCGCCGTCGCCGCGTTCATCAGCGGAGTCATGTCCGCGCCTCCAAGGTTCTCGATGTCGGCGCCTGCTTCAACGAGCAGCTTCGCGGCGTCCAGGCGCCCGTGTTGAGCGGCCTGATTGAGGGCGGTGTCTCCGAACTCTCCACGCGCGTTCACGTTGGCTCCGCTCTTCAGCGCTTCGGAGATTCCGCCGGCATTTCCTTCGGACGCCGCCTGCTGTAGTTGTTGATCAGGGGTGGTCATCTTTGATTCTCTCGGCTACCGGTGATTCGCAACGTTGGGGAAGTGGCGCCGCGGCTCGATGTGATTGAGCGAATGCTTTGAACGATTCTGCCGCTCGATTGCGTCTATATCTGTTGAGGGAGGCTCACTGAGGGCGCGCCTCACGGACCGTTCGATCATCATTGAAACGGCCGAAATCAGAAAAGGAGACACTAACAGATGAGCAGTAAGAAAGAAATCGCGGCCTCGAACGCATTGAGCGCATCGGCCGCATTGTTGGTTCAGGCCGAGGCGGGGCAGGGCTTCGCGGCTCCGCACAATAACCAGCCAGCTAATTTCCTGGTAGTCGTCACGGACAATATAAGCGGCTTGGCGATAACGAACCTCACGCAAAAGAACTTCGCGATCGTTGACCACTTCTCGATTCCCGGTCAGACCTGCGGCTTCAGCGGCAACATAACGTCGTTCAACAATGTCCTGAACGGGGCCTACCAGATTCAGGTAAAACCCAAGAACTGCAACTGGGTCGCGGGGGATTATCTGGCGCAGATCATTGTGTCAACGAAGACGAGTAACGGCCAGGCGACGGCAAAGCTGTCAGTAAAATAGCTAGCGAGAATCGGCTTAGGAGGCGTAAGAGAATAACTCCCCGTTCTTAGTTATCCGGCAGCACGATATGAGGAGTCCGGTGAAGTGAGGACTTCACCGCGGAGGCGCAGAGATCGCTGAGAGAGCCGCGGAGAGTAAGCGGCCTCTGCGTCCCTCTGTGCGGCTCCGCGGTGAACTCCCTCGAAAAAGGGAACTTATTTTTTACGCCCCGTTAGTGGTGCTCGGCGGTTAGTTCTTTGTCCGCGGCGGGTCATTGTCTCGAAGGTAGAAGTTCAGAGTTCAGCCTTTAGGCTGCTGCAAGCTGAAGCGTAAAGTCTAAATGAGGCGCTGCCGGGCTATGTCCGCCGGGCGCTACTCGCAGGAATCGGAACGATTCGGAACACGGGGATCTGCGCCGCCACCTTTTCGAACTCGGAAAGGGGCGCATTCTTGTGAATAGGTATATGGGGTCTCGCGCTTTGCGCGCGTTTCAGGTAGGCCTTGAGCACGGGTCCGCGCCGATCAATTGGAACCTCTTCAAGTTGCACCCGCTCACGACAGCCGTGACGTATAGTGGCGCACCCGCCCGCTGCCTTTACATTTCGCACCCAGTCCACGTCCGCCCCGAGCATGGAAACGAGGTAGCGTTCACCTCCGACGATAGCCATCACCAGCGGAAGCCTTATCATGCGGCCGGACCGCCTGCCGATGACTTCCAACGTCACCAAATAATTCGGAGCGACTCCGAGCGAGTGGATCGCCGCCGAGCACCGGTTGAGAACCGTCGCTACACGATTCGGCCGTCCGCCTCGATATAGCCATTTTTTCAGATTCATCGTTGCCTTCGAAGCCGGCTGCGCGTGGTGGTTAACCGCCTGTTGCGCTGCTCTGCATTGCCAAATCCAAATGCGGCGATTGAAACTTTCATCTGCAAATGCCGCCGTGGGCCGCAACGGCTATTCTCTGGTGATAGCCGTCAGGTTCATGGTGAGTAAGACGCCGGGCTTCGGCAGTTCATTCACGCCAATAACTGTTCGCGCCGGCCGATGCTCCCCCATCTTGTCAATGTAAGCCTTGTTCATTTCCTCGAAATCCCGCATATCCTTGAGGAACACATTCACGTGCACAACATGGTTCAAATCCGACCCCACGGATGCAAGCATTACCTCGAAGGATTCAAGAATCTGGGTTGCTTGAGAATACACGTCGGGTCCGGCCAGTTGACCCGAAGCCGGATTGACCCCGGCGGTTCCCCCTATCGTGATGAACTGGCCGACCTTTGAAATATGATTGTATGGTCCAATGGGATTGGGAGTATTAGGCGGTGTGGAAGTCTCAACGATCCGTGACATATGAATCCTGTCTGCTGGTCACTGGCCACTGACTTGCCGCGGTTGGCCTGAGGCCCTGCGAACGGCCAGCGCGATGGGAAGGCCGATAAAAAACATATGTACCAATAGACCGGTTGCCAGAACCAGAGGCGGAAATGTGACTCGCCGGGGATAGGCTGACAAAGGAAGCACGATCAGGTTCATGACGGCGTAGACGGCGGCGCCGTAGATAACCCCAGAGATGACTGCCTGACGGGTAAGTAGATGGAAGCGCCGGCTAGCGATGTAGAAGATCGCCGCCGCCGAGAAGGCGATGAAGAAGTGAAGGAAGAGACCGAGCGCCGCGGTGGCGGGACCACTTTCGTAGGCCGCTGATCCGAGCAGGCCGCTGGCTACGGACTGGAGAACGCGGATCGCCGGAACGCCGCGAAAGCCCGAAAATACGATCGCATACGTGATGTCGAGCGCTCCCGCGATGGAGCCCCCTACAAGAATCGCGAAAACAGCAGGGTTATGCCGCATAGGTGTGTTGATCCCGAATGAAGTCCGCCGAGAGTCAGCGTCAATCGGCGCGTCGATTATTAACGACCTCGCAGCAGGCGCGCAAGGTAAGGCGAGCCGCCGCGGTTCCACCATCAATCCCATATTTGCGTGGGTCTTCCGATATGAAAACGCAACGTGATAGTTGAGCGACTCGAAGGAATCCGAGGGCGCCGGTCTTTAAGAAGATAGCTGGCGGATGCGGTGTCGGACCCGAGTGTTGATTCTTCCGGATGCTTAGCGGAATAGACCGGGGAACTTCGATTTCAAAAACCGCTTGACGGCGTTTTTTGGCGGTCAATATCTTCGCCCGGCAACTGAATAACTTATAACTTTGAACCGGCTTGTGCGAGGCTCCACATTACAAGAGGGCGCGGCTAAAGCACCTCTTCGCCGCGCCCTTTTGAATTCATCCGCCAACGCCAAGATCACAGCGAATTCAAGAACGCTATGAGCTGATTCTTTTGAGAGTCCAAAAGAAAGATGTAGTTGATTATCACGCCGTTGGCCTGGCCGGCGTGGCGCAGAATGGCCTCGTTGCGATTCACCGTCTCACCGTCGTGCATCAGTCTATCGCGAGTGCGCATGCCCCATAGCGGCGGCGTGCGCACTTGATTTCGGGTTGACTGGCCGCCGTTCTGAACGATCCCGTCACCGGTTCCTACATTGTGTAACAGGAAATCGCCGAACGGATGGTAGGTCTTGTTGCCAAGAGCAGCCGGCACCGTGAAAGCGCCGCCGTTGATGACAGAGCCGGCGGGCGCGCTCGTGATACTTCTGACATGGCAAATGCTGCAGCCGATCAAGTCGAAAAGCAGGGAGCCGGCGTTGGTGTTGGCGTCGGTCGCGCCTCGAGGCGGAGCCTTGAGAGCCCTCATGAAAGCGGCGAACTTCTCGACGTCGACGTTACCGGCGTCTTCAGGATCCGGAACCGTGTCGAAGGCGGCGACAGAGCTACCCAATGACGTATTCTCGGTTGGCTGCAGGTCGCTGGTTATCCCCATTTCATTGAGATAGGCGTCCGCCGAAAACGAAAGAAGGCTGGCTTGCTGATCCTTCCACCCGAATCGGCCCACTCTTACCTGGCCAGGCGCCTCACTAACCGGCACCTGAATGAACGAACCGCGCAACGCCGACGGCTGCCCGTTGGCGATCGCCACAAGAGTGTTGCTGTCAGTGGCTTCAACGAAGCCGTCGCCGGCCGTGTTCAGCGAAGTGCGGAAGGTGCGAACTTCATTGCCGGCCGGAATGCGCTCCTGAATTGAAGCGTCGATTGCACGGTCGTTATTAAGGGAGCCGCCTGGCGCGTCAACGAAATTAAGGCCGTTGAAGTGACCCGCCCGAAGCTCCGTGATCTGGCTGATGGCGCCGGTCACCGGGTTCTGGTGGCACTCACGACACGATTGAGCATTGTAGACGGGCCCGAGACCGTCGGCTATTTCCTCGACCGCGTCGAACTCCCCCTTGTTCTCGTCGAACTCGGCCTGGTCCGTGAATCCATTGGTCAGATTGTCAAAGCCCGTGGGGGCCTCGCTTGATGACTGAGCGGCGCTTGAAAAGGAAAACGGCAGGCAAACCGCCATCAGGCACACTACACCACAACAAATCTTCAGTAACTTCATATAGCATGTCCTCCATCTTAAGGCTTGGAGCATACATCCAAGTCATTTTTGTAAGGCTGCTTCGATGCGGCCTCGTTTAGTTTGTCGTTGGGACAACATCCTCCCGGTCGGGCCTAAACGAATGGTGGCCCGCTAAAGGCCAACCTCCGAGACCGGCGACGGGACGCTACGCCGAAGGACGGCGCAATAATATCAATGAGGGGTTTCGCTCGCACTTCATCAAATGCGCTCCTGTGCGATGAGGAATCGATCTCGCGGTGGTGAATAAAAACCAATAGGGCGATGCTCCTTGCCGGTTTTCTCGTAAAGACCCTGAGTAATCTGTTCCACTGCGTTGCAGGCTGTTCTCTCTCACAAAATTTCGCGCAATTGTGAATTACTTCACCGCGGGATTATATGTCAAAGCACCGGCGACGCCAACACCAAAATGGGTCATCAAAACTTGTTTTTCATTTGCTTCACTTATCGACTATCATACGATTCTGACTGAATCCCACTTCTGGAGAGAAAACCTGCGATGAAAACTAGAGGGATAATTTCGGCCTCGCTCCTCGTGCTGACACTGTCGGTGGCCGTCCGGCCTCCGGCGCTAGGAGACGGCAAACCAGTCGACGCGACGACCTTCAATGCCTTTCGTGTTTTCTATGATTACGACAAGAGCCTTCCGCTTGAGGTTCAGATTCGGGAGGATGTTCCGGTTCCGGCGTCGGAAAACGTTCCGGCTCACCACAGAATTTCGCTGTCGTTTATGAACAACCACGACGAGCGAGTTCCTGGGATTCTATGGACTCCTTCGGAAGGCAAAGCGCCATACCCGTGTGTCTTTTATCTTCATGGACTCGGCGGTAACAAGGGTCAGGGGTCCTTGTTCAGCTCGGACTTATTGAAGGAAGGCTACGCGGTGATGGCGCTCGACGCGGCGTATCACGGAGAACGGGCGCCCGGTAAACAGCCGATGTACGGGACAACCTTCTATAGGTTGAGAGACGGTTACATTCAGACCGTCGTTGATTATCGGCGGGCGATTGACTACCTGGAAACCAGGGGGGACATCGATTCAAAGCGAGTGACCCTGATAGGAGTCAGCATGGGAGCGATCATGGGTTCGGTGCTGGGCGGCGTTGATCGCCGCATCAAGTGTCCGGTGCTGCTGGTTGGCGGCGCGGATCGCGGGCTGATGAGCCGCATTTCTCAGATCGAGGTGTGGAAGAAGATCCGGGCCGAGAACCCGAACCTGGACTTCGACGAAGTCTCCCGAATAATGGCGCCGGCTGATCCCTTGAACTTCGTCGATAAAATATCGCCGCGTCCGGTGCTAATGATCAACGGGACAAAAGACGAGATCGTTCCGGTTCCGGCTAACAAGCTTCTTCACACCGCGGCTAAAGAGCCGAAAAAGATTGTTTGGCTCGAAGCAGGACACTCATTGCCACGAGCCCAGATGATGCCGCTCGTTCTTGACTGGCTCAGGACAAGGCTCTGATCGAAAGGCTAGGCGCGGGGCGGGCGCAACTCTCTACGATCGCGGCCGTGTCCGGCCACGTCGCGGCCGAAATCATCAATCGGATCATATTGGAGATCAGAATCGTCTATTGTTCTGTTTAGCCCGTTCGGCAAGACGAGCGCGAGTCATACGCTCGCGCAGGCCGCCCTCATCCACGAACGTTTTCTCCAAGTGGCGAAGCTGTTGATCGAGCAGGAAGTTGGTCAGCTTGATCAAGCCGATCATTACGTTGGCGGCAATCGCGGGATCGGAATGTTCGATGCCCTTTTTGAAGGTTTCATAATTGGCGTTCGGTTGCCGGTTGAGTTGGCGGAGCCGCTGGGTGTAGGGGTGCTCCCTTGTCCATTCTTCGATGCCTCGGACTCGGAGAAAATCCCGGTAGTCTTCCAACAGTTCTTCCAGGCTGGCGCGAGCGACGTTGGTCAGTTTTATCTCGAACTCTTTGGACGTGCCTGAGGCCTGACTGCCCTCGATGATATTCTGTTTACCCGATCGCGCTGCCTGGACCATCTGATCGTAGGTGCGGTCACGCTTTTCCAGGTAGTGCTTGCAGAACCACACCGTGCCGTCATATACAATTCGCGCCTTCTGAAAGGACAGAAGGTTTTCGTAACCGCCGTGCCGCGGAATGAATCGCTCAGTCATTGGTTATCCTTGCAAAGGGACAGAAGGGACAGAAGGGACAGAAGGGACAGAAGGGACAGAAAGGACAGAAAGGACGGTGTTCCTTTTGTCTCTTTCGTCCCTTTTGTCTCTTTAGTCCCTTCTGTCCCTTTCCCTTCTTTCCGACTCATGGCTCCTCGGGGCCGCGGCGGGTCTGACCCTTGTCGCCCACCTGTTCGCGTTCGCGATTCAACTCGACCATATCAACGCTGTCCGCCATATCGCCAAGCAGATGTTTGCAGAAATAATCCGCCCGCACCCAAAAGAAGTAATTAGTCGCATCGGCGTAGCCGTGACGTTTGCCAGGCAAGATCACGAAATCGAACCGCTTGTTCGCCTTGATCAATGCATCGGCCATCCGCAGCGTGTTGGCCGGGTGCACGTTGTTGTCGATATCGCCCGTCACCAGCATCAGATGGCCCTTCAGGTTCCTGGCCAGCTCGGAGTTCTTCTCGATGTTGTATTCGAATTTGACGTTGCCGTCCTTGTCGGTGACCTCTTTTACGCCGTGGTGTTTTTCGCTCCACCAGCGGTTGTAGATGTTGTTCTCGTGATTGCCCGACGACGAGACCGCGACTTTGAAGAAGTCGGGATAGACAAGCATCGCCGCCGTCGACATGAACCCGCCGCCCGAATGGCCGTAGATGCCTACGCGGTCGATATCGATGAACGGATGCCGCCGCGACAGTTGTTCGATCGCCGCTTTCTTGTCCGCCAGACCGTAATCGCGCAGATTGCCGTAGCCGAAGCTGTGATACCACTTCGACCGTTGCGGGTTCCCGCCGCGATTGCCGACTTCGATTACGATGAATCCGAATTGGGCCAGCGTTATGCGGTCATTGCGGGCCGGAAAGGTCTTTGTCACGCTTTCGGTCTGAGGGCCCGGATACACATATGCGATGATCGGGTAGCGCTTGGTTGCGTCGAAATCGAAGGGCTTGTACATCACGCCATACAGATCGGTGACGCCGTCATCGGCCTTGACCTTGAATGGTTCGGGGTACTTGAACCCGGCCTCGAGCAACGCGGTGGCGTCGGTTTGCTCCAACGTCACTACGCAATTGCCCGCCGCGTCGTTAACCATCGCGGACGGCGGCGTATTGATGCGCGAGGAGTTGTCCAGGAAGAACTTGCTGGAATCCGACATCGTCACGTTATGAGTAGCGTCGCCCGGATCTAACAGCTTGATCGGACCGCCGTTCAACCCGGCGCTGTACACGTGAGCGTAGTATGGGTCTTCATTCGCTTCGCGCCCCGTAGCCGAAAAATAGAGCGTTCTCGTCTTTTCATCCAGGCCTTCGATTTCGCTGCAAACGAACTCGCCTGACGTGATCTGAGTTTTCAACGAGCCGTTCGAGTCGAATAGATAGTAATGCCCCCAACCGTCGCGCTCCGACCAATGGATCAATTCGCCCGTGCCGAGCAATCGCAGCGGTTTGATCTCGACGTAAGTGTTCAGGCGCTCTTCGATCAACGTCTTGACCTCGCCGGTTGCGGTGTCAGCCACGCAGACGTCGATCTTCTTCAAGTCCCGGCTCGTGCGGTTGAAGTAGAGCTTATCGGCCGTATCGCTGAGCCACTTTGGTTCGATCTGGCCGCCGGCGGCCGGGCCTTGCTGTTGTTGTTGCTGCTGCTGTTGATCCTGGTCGCCGCGATCGACCTGAAAGACGCGCGCCCGTTCACGCTCGAGGTTGGTCACCGGCGCGGTGTAGACGGCCAGTTGTTGATCCTTGAAGCGATCGGTCTTGATCTTGACTCGTCCTTTCGAAGCAGGCTCGAACACTTCAATCTCGGCTTGCGGCTGATTGACTTCGCCGGGCATCCCGTAGCGGTAGGTTTCAAGCGTCGGGCGGGGATTGGAAAGTGAATTGATAACCCACAGTTCGCCGACCTTGCGTTGATCGTTGCGTTGAACGGCGAACTTTTTGGAATCCTTCGACCAGTAGACAGTGATAGCCGGCACTCGCGGAGTTTTGTTCTTCTCGCTGAATCGGTAATTGCGTTTCTCTTCCTCGGCCAGGCGCCGGTCGAAGCCATAGTCGGCTTCGCCGTCGGTGGTGATCTGGGTTTCGACGATCGTGGCGTCGTCCTCTTTGACTCGGGCCTTCGAGTAATTGTCAGCGTCCATCATGAACAGGTTGTGGCCCCGCGCGAAGATGACCGTCTTCTCGTTGGGCGAAACCGAAGCCCAGCGCGGCTTCTGAGGCGGCTTGAAATCAGGCAGCAGCGTCAGCTTGCCTGTAGCGATGTCGTATTCGAAGTAGATGGGACGCGTGCGCGGCTGTTGCGGCTGAGCGCCCGGCGCGCCTTGCGTCTGCTGATTCTGGTTTTGCTCGCCGCGATTCT
>JAHFUG010000524.1 GCA_023265195.1 Blastocatellia bacterium
GAATCGTCAGGCGGGGATTGCGGCAAGGCAAGCAAGGCAGACAACGCCGCGGCGAAGATGGTAACGTGCATGCTCGACGTTGCTTGCGGTTATGACGCGGCCCGAACGCAACGCCGATCGGAACCGCGCTCGTTGCTGCGGATTTGGCGCGAGTCCAGGAGGTCTTCAGCCCCTTCACCGGCTGAAGGACGAGTTTGGCGGTAGCAACCCAGCGAGACAGCGGCGCACTGCAACGTGTTAGTGAATCTTTGATTCGTTCATTCTGCTTAAGAATCCTGCTTACAATAACGCATTATGACCCATACGCTAAGATGTTAGATCGTTTACGACGATTCCCGGCTTTTGCGGATTTCAAATAACTTAAAGGTCAAACCGATGAGTGGTGTGCTTTTTTGACATCGTGGCGCCGTGGTTGCACATGAGAAACCGTTACCGCGGTTACGGCTCCTCTCCGCACTTCGTTCTTGCTCGTCCTCGAAGCGGTCTGTCACAGACGATCCTTGAGCCCGAGCCTGAAACTGGCGAATAGATCGCTCCCCCAAGCGAATTTTTGCCGCCTTGATCTGACGCCATCGAACCCGTCTTGTTTGGGTTCAGATTTAACCGGCCAGTCACATCGGCCCTGATTACGTTGAATCAAATCAGCGGAACGCGAACTGAGGCATAGGTCGAGATCGCGGGATTTCGCAAACGGGCCACCGCTGGGCCCACTCCGCAAGAAAGGATGAATCGGTTTTTCGCATCACGTCTTCATGCGTCAGCCACCGGATGGCCCAAAGAACCGGCCTGAGTTGACGACTGGCAAAACGATGGCGCGCGCCACAAGGGCAGCGTGGCTTAATTCTCAACTGCGTGCCCCCAGATAAGATCGAACCGGAAAAAGGGAGAAATGAAACATCATGAGGAATCTTACCTATAGAAGTGTAGCGAGTTTGGTTTACCGCTTAGTGTCATTGGCGTTCCTGGTAGTAGCTTTCGCAGCCGGCGCCGCCGAGGCTCAAATCAACGCGTACGTCACGAATCAAAACAACAACACGGTCTCCGTGATAGACACGGCCACCAATACAATTACCACCACCGTCTCCGTGGGCGCAACCCCCGGTGGCATAGCCATAACCCCTAACAGGGCCTTCGTCTACGTCTGCAACGTCAGCGGCAACTCGGTTTCAGTGATAGACACGGCCACCAATACAGTGACCGCCACTGTGCCGGTGGGAAGTACCCCATTCTCGGTCGCCATTACTCCCAATGGGGCCTTCGCCTACGTGGCCAATTTGCGAGGGAACAACGTTTCAGTGATAGCCACGGCAACCAATACGGTGGCCGCCACCGTGGCTGTGGGAGCTTTCCCAATCGCGGTAGCCATCACTCCTAATGGAGCCTTCGCATACGTAGCCAATGAGGGAGGCAACAGCGTCTCAGTGATAGCAACGGCAACCAATACGGTGGCCGTCACGGTGACGGGGACGCGTCTCCCCTTCTCGGTAGCCGTCTCTCCGAATGGGGCATCCGCCTACGTCGGACACTTTCTCAGTCCGGGCGTCGGCGCAGTCTCGGTAATAGACACGGCAACCAACACCATAACCGCGACAGTGGCGGTGGGGAACCAACCCGATGGAATCGCATTCACGCCAAATGGAGCCTTTGCCTACGTCGCGAATTTTGTTGGCAGCTCAGTCTCGGTAATAAACACGGCAAGCCTCACAGTAACCGCCACCATCAGTTCCGCCGCGGCGCGCACACCGTCAGCCGTGGCCATTACTCCGAACGGGGCCTTCGCTTACGTCGCGAATTTCAACAGCAATAACGCTTCCGTGATTGACACCGCGGCCAACGCAATAGCCGCCTTGATTCCGGGACTAGCCGGTCCGGCGGGAGTCGCTATCACGCCAAACCGCGCGCCGGTGGCGAAGTGCAAGAACGTGACCGTCGCCGCCGGGCCGTCGTGTACGGCCAATGCTTCAGTAAATGACGGCTCATTCGATCCTGACGGAGATACGATCACGACCAGTCAGTCCCCGGCCGGGCCGTATCCGCTCGGTACGACGAGCGTCACTCTTACAGTGACCGATAGTTTCGGCGCGTCCAGCCAATGCACGGCTACTGTCACGGTAGTCGACACGACGCCGCCGGTGATAACTCTCAATGGAGCGAGCACAATCACGGTGGAGTGCGCCACCGGTTTCGTCGATCCTGGAGCCACTGCTTTCGACAACTGCGCCGGCTCGGTTCCGGTGGCCGCCTCGGGAAGCGTGAACCTGGGCGTGCCCGGCAGCTACACCATCACCTACACGGCGAGCGATGGCGCGAACGCCGCGGTAGCCACGCGCACGGTGATAGTCGTAGACACGACCCCGCCGATGCTTGCGCTCAAACCCTCGATAGCGCTCTGGCCGCCCAATCACAAGTACCGAACGGTGACGATCGCCGATATGATCGCCGGCGTCAGCGACGGGTGCAATACCAGCGTGGGCCTCAACAGCGTTGTGATCACGCGGGTGACGAGCGACGAAGGCTCGCTAGCCGGCAATGACATTTTGATCGCTCCCGATTGCCGGTCCGTGCAGCTACGCTCCGAGCGCGACGGCGGCGGCGACGGGCGCGTCTATACGATTACGCTCAGAGTCACCGACTCGTCGGGCAACAGCACGACTGGGATATTCAGGGTGACGGTTCCACACAGCCAGAATGGCGATCCGGCGGTGGACAGCGGGATACGATACACAGTGACCAGCCTCTGTCCGTGATGATCCGCGTGATCAGCATCGGCCGCTCTCTCGCTATCTAATCCGGCGGGAGAGCGGCCCCCCACGCATTCGGACGGATCAAGATCTCTACCCATAGACTGTAATGAATTCCAGGACGGAGCCGTCAATAAGTAGGTCAGGCTGCCGGTTGGTTACCCCCGCAGCACTTCTTGAACTTCTTTCCACTTCCGCACGGGCACGGTTCATTCCGCCCGGTCTTCTTTCCACTGCGAATGCTCGGCGGGGAGGGCGGTCTGAGAACGTGGCCTGCTTTCGGCATCTCATCCAGCGGCAGCCCTTCGCCTTCAAAAGTTATCGTGGTTTTTTGCTGCAGAACGTCCGGATGGGCTTCCAGGGTGTGCTGGATCAATCCGGAGACTGTTTTCACCTGCTGACGGACTTGTTCGGCCTCTTCAACTCGTCCCTGATCCTGATAGAGGTCAGCCAACCGTCGGCGGATGTCCGCCGAATCCCGCACCTGGGCGACGGCAAGCCCCTCGAGGAGGAGTTGTTCAGCCCTTTTCAAGTCCCGCGACTGGGCGTCCGTGAATTGGTGGCAATCGGACCACCCGATCCAGCCCCATCCCCATTTCGGATCGGTCTTTAGCCACTCGCGAAACAGGGCCTCAGCCTTTTCGCTCTCACCAAGCTTAACGTAAGACTCCGCCAAAGCGCGGCGGCGGTTCCCCATCATCAGATCGTCGTCGGATGCTTCGAATCTTCTCACGCCCTCCGCGCAAAACGCGATTCTAGCCTGGAAGAATTGCCTATCCTTAAGCCCGGCGTTCCACAGTTCTCCCTCGAGATCCTGTATCCAATTGAACAGTGACTGGGTTCCGCGGAATTGCGCATCGAAGTCTTCGATGGACCGAATGCCGCCTTTGTCCAGGAGGCCTACGACATCGGACCACGCGTCAAGCCAGATGCGGCAGGCGGCCGCAACATCCCGATCCTTCATCGCTTCGTAGCCGGCTTGCATCTTGTCATCCAACGCCTCGAATGAAGGTTTCTCCGGAAACCAGCGGCTCCACAGAGTTGTTAAGCAGACCCATATCCAGTCTCCCGCGAGTTTTTCACCGCTAGTTTGAAAGGCGTACTGCTCGATCAATGGCCTGGCGATTTCCTCAGCCGAGAGAGCCTGATCGCAAAGCAGCTCGAGTTGCGAGCGATCGAGATTTACTCCGAATGAGCCCAGCTTGCGCAGCAGTTCCTCATCGGTAAGGGGTTTTGCAAGCGAGCGGAGAGGCCGTCCAGCGATTCTCTTGCGGTACTTCGCGCTAGACGCCGCTTCGCCTTCAACGATCCTGTCCATCGCTGCGTATGAGAACATGTTTCCTCTTTATCGAATGCGGCTAGTTGTGCTTGGCAGAAGTTTCATGGCCACAAAAAGGCGCAAAAGTCACACGTATGAAAAAGACGGACAAAGCATATACCTCGGCTGGCTCGCCCTTTCGTAGCTTGAGTCTTCCCCGGCTTTCTCCTCCATGATTTTGCGCATCTTTGTGGCTGGTGATTTACGTTCACCGGGCGCCGCTAGTAGAGTCATCTGCATTCATGCGTGCATCACGAATCCCTATCCCTGAGGCATGAGCTTTGATTCCCGCGGCGATCACCCATCTCACATGCCCCAGACATGTATCGCCCGCCCCGAGTGCGCGGCCTCGCGCCGAAAGATCTTCTCTTCCCACGTTTGCGCGGGGTTCCTGTCGAAGATCACAAGATGTCCTTCTCTTGCTCCACATCGATCCATGTATCCGGCCGTCTGCTCGATCCCTTCGATAACCAGCGCCTCCGATCCGCCGCTGCCCACCTTCAACTCGATCACGGCGCGTTGTACGCCGCCCGAATATGGCCACAGCACCAGCAGGTCGGTCCGCTTGCGCCCCAGCCCGTATTCGCGCTCGATCCTGCCGCCGCCATTCACTATTCGTTGTAGAAACGCTTGCATCAACAATTGCGGCCCCGCCTCTTTGTATTCGAACCTCTCGACCCAATGTTCCGAATGTTCGCGGAAGAACTGCTGAAAGGCCGCCAATAGCTTGGTCATGTCCAGGCTCCCGTTCCCTGTC
>JAHFUG010000525.1 GCA_023265195.1 Blastocatellia bacterium
TTGGATTGAGTTTGTCCTGAACTCAGTGTAGCGGATCAGGCTTCCAGGTTGAGAATGATCGAGCTATGACAGTCTTCAGACAAGCGCTCCAGCGACTGCGCGTAGCGCTTAGTTCAACAAACGATTGGGTTGTTAAGAATGGGCCAGCCTATCCTCAAATGGGTGGAGGGGGCTTGCGATAATCCTTGGCCTAGACGTAGCGGGCGACAGCACCGACCCCAACGGAAGAGTCGTCACAACATCCTACGCCAATCAATTGCTGCCCGGTGGAGCCTCTGATCCATATGGCCGGCCCGGAGTCGTAACCGATCCGTTGGGCCATCGAACCACGACCAGATATTTCGACAGCATATTGAAGGCTGAGACCTTCGCCGACCTTACGTTTTCTGGCGATGGAAAGCTACGGCGGCTGTCGAGCGCGGATCAGCTTGGCCGGCCAATCAAATCGGAGACAAGCGAAGACGGCTTTACCTACACGATCTCGTCGGAGAGCGTTTATCACCAAATGGGTAGAATCGTCTTCCAGTCGAATCCTCACCGTGCGGCTTCATCGTCTACTCATGGATGGACTCGAACGACTAAAGACACATTGGGGCGAATAATAGACGTGACGAGTTTTTCCGGCCCGGCCATTCCGCCCGACAGCGGTGGCGCGGGGTCTACGGGTTCAGTCATCACCGGCTACAACGGCAATACGACGACGGTCACCGATCAGGCGGGCAAATCAAGAAGCAGCGAGGTGGACGGGTTGGGCCGGTTGGTCAAGGTCACCGAAGCGCCAAACGGACAGGCGTTCATTACGGCTTATGGGTATGACTCGCTGGGGAACCTGACGCTCGTCGTGCAGGGAGTACAACAGCGCATCTTCACATATGACGCAATGTCTCGCCTGCGAAGCGCGAAGAATCCCGAACAGGTGAACACATCCGGATTGATGGTGGCGACTATTTATGACTATGACGATTCATCGAATCTGATCACGCGAATCAACCCCAACGGCGGCACGGTGTCTTTCAGCTACGACGGAATGAATCGGGTTAAGACCAAGACATTGAGCGTAGGCGGGAGCTTCAACTATGCTTACGACACGGCGGTCAACGGCCGGGGCAGGCTGGCGGCGGTGACGTCGTTTGGCGGAGACGGCTACTACTATGACGGCTACGACGCATCTGGAAGGGTGACCGCAGGCCGACAGCAGACTACGGTTTCAAGCAGTCAATATTCTTATCCGATGAGCTATGTCTACAACCTGGCCGGGAATATGACCAGCGAGACCTATCCGTCGGGGAAAGTGATTGCATCGGATTACGACGACGCAGGCCGGCTGACGGGGGTGAGAAAGGGATCAACGGCGAGCTACTATGCTGGCGCGCTGCCAACCAGCGGTGATCGGATAACGTACACGGCGCACGGAGCTACATCGGCGTTGAAGCTTGGCAACGGGAAATGGAACACACGCTGTTCAACTCGCGATTGCAACCGACGGAGATCGGACTGGGAGCGAGCGCGAATGATTCGAGTCTGCTGAAGCTAAGCTACGACTTCGGCGGGACGAACAACAACGGCAACGTGTTGAGTCAGAGGATCGTGGTATCGGGTTCGGCTGTGCTGGACGTAACGCAGAGCTACGGCTACGACGGGCTGAATCGACTGAGCAGCGCAAGCGAAGGGACTGGCTGGACACAGACGTATGATTACGACCGATACGGCAACCGGGCGGTTCGAACCGGGTCGTACATGCCGCAGCCGCAGTTGACGCCCCAGTCGCCGTCTCCAACGGATCTATCCGCGTTCAATGCAAACACGAATCGAATCGCGCTGACGGGATTCGGCTACGACGTGAGTGGGAACCTGACGTCCGATCCAACGACGAACGCTAACGCGATGGCGTACGACTCGGAGAATCACCTGACCAGCTACACGAAGTCGGGAGTGACGACGGGTTACTCGTACGATGGAGACGGCCGCCGAGTGAAGAAGACGGACGGCACTGGAACAACGGTGTTCGTGTATAATGTCGCGGGCCAATTGATTGCTGAATATCATTCCGACCCGGTTCCGACGCCGCAAGGCGGAGGCGGAACAAGCTATTTGACAACCGATCACTTAGGCAGCACGCGAGTGGTGACGAAACCCGATGGAAGTGTGAAGGCTCGGTATGACTACCTGCCGTTTGGAGAGCAGATCGGAACAGCGATAAGCGGACGCGGCTCGGTTACAGGCTACAACGGAGCAGACTCGACTCGTCAGAAGTTCACCCAAAAAGAGAGAGACACAGAATCAGGGTTGGATTATTTCAGAGCGAGGTACTATTCATCAACTCAGGGCAGATTTGCAAGCGTTGACCCCGAAAATGCTGGAAGTATCTCGGACGATCCGCAGAGCTGGAACGGATATGCTTACGCTCGTAGCAATCCTCTATTGTTCACTGATCCTGATGGGCGAGAATACCGAATCAGCGGCCCGAACGGTTCGGGAACCCTCTTCGATGACCAATTCTTCCAACAGAGAGCATATTTTGAAAGTCTGGGGTTTGTCTTCACTGGGAATAGAAATTTCTACGAACGCGGGGTTGTCATATCCCCAGATGGAGTTGTGGTTCTGACGTACCAGCAGATCAGTATTGATGACCAGTTCGCAAAGTTTCGTCTTGAGATGGCGCGGCGCGCTCCAGCGATGCTACGGTTGATCGATATCGCTGCTAATGTCACGTTGACGCCCATAATGATCATGTCGGGCACGGCAGTGATGCGGGGCGGAGCGGTTGTGCTCGACTTGGCCGAAGCTGCTAATACGGCGCGCCTCCTTCTACGTAGTGGGCAGCTTCTTGAAACAACGATACAGACATCGCAAGGCCCTGTCGATGTTCTTGCTGAGATCGTCGTACAGGGAGATAAGCTAGTGCTCAAGGATTTGGTGATTTATGGCAGAAACGCAGAGCCCTTAACTGGCCTAACGCGCGAGATGTTGGGTGCCCTTTCTAAGGTGAAAGAGGTAGCCAGAGCTGCCGGCTTCAAGGAGCTCCAAATACTTGCCAAGCGAGCTGCGACAAGCACATCGGCTAACCCAGGACACATTGTGGATGTAACGATAAAGCTCTAATTTGACACTAAGGATCGGTCGATATGACAGTGAGGAACGAGTTTCAGGCGCTCGTGGCTGAGTGCACCGAACTAGCAAGGCAGGGGCTACCGGTCAATCAAGTCATCGTCTATCTTCATAAACATGGAGTCTCAATCACCGAATCAATGAAGGTAGTAATGGAGGTCTACCAGATACCGTTGAGCGACGCCAAACATCTAGTCTCAGCACACGCTGCCTGGAAAGATGTAGTGTCCGCCGCTACTCCGCTTCATAGTGAACTCGAGCAGGGGCTTCAGAACGAAGTTAAGGAGAAGTTGTAAAGCCGGAGTACCGGCTGGTGCCAGGCTGGGAAATTGAAGCGACCGGCTTTGTTGACGTTTGATCGAGGCTGACATTTGATTCTTGCGATCCTCTAAACTCAGAAGACCTGATTCGAACCCCGCAGACTTACGACGCGATGGGTCGGGCGCTGCGGTCTTCGAATCCGTTCAGCAACACCACCGACGATACCAATGGCCACACGGATACCAGCTATGACGCTCTGTCACGCGTAGTCACGATTCAAACCTTCGACAAGAACGGTGTAAGCACAGGCACTGTGACTACGAGCTACGTCGGCAATCAAGCCACAGTCACCGATCAGGCCGGCAAGGCACGACGCAGCATGACTGATGCTCTGGGCCGCTTGACCACGATTGTTGAAGCTCCGAGCGGACTGAATCACTCCACCAGCTATGACTACGACGTGTTAGGTAACCTGGTGCACGTTACGCAGGGAAGCCAGAATCTTTTCTTCATGTACGACTCGGTGTCCCGGCTGATTCGCGCCAGGAATCCGGAGCAGAAGAGATGGGGTCAGGCCTGCGATTGTGTGATTCTCGACGCGCTTAGTTTTGATCACTGGCTCTAGAGAAAAAGCTGCGAAGCAGCAACCATCCAGCGCGAGCCCCTATGAGGGAGGCGGCCCGGAGCGGCGCGAGCCGCCGAGCGGAGTGGCGCGCAAGGGTGTGCGCGATAACACCGCGCGAGCATCTACACTCACGCGCCAGCCCGCAGGGGGGCGTGCCCGCAGCGTAGGCGTGCGAGGAACGAGCCGCCGAAGCGAAGGGTGGCGCAAGGGGGGAATCAAACGCAACGCGCAGCGGCGGTGTAGTTTCCGCCGCAAGCGCGAGGACAAACATCGGGGCGTACGATAATGCGTATTATGTGGAGACGCGGCGCAAGTGCCACAGCTTTTTAGTGGCGCGCGCGCTGTCTGCGACCACATAATGCCGCATTATCGGATGACCCTTCCGCTTTCTTTGATCGTCTCACCACCACAGAGCTTGGAGCTACGGTTCAGGCTTCAATGTTTTTGGTCCCGCCTGGTCTGAGCAGCTAAAGAGAAAAGCGCGAATCAGCGATTGGCGTGGTGTGCAATGAAGGCTTCCAAGACGGAGGCGATCTTGTCTTGCTGGCCGCGTGGAAGCTTTGATGCGGCGTCGAAGAGGCGGCGCATCTTGCCAGTTGGTCCTGTTCCTCGTCTCTTCCTTCCGTTGTTTTCACCGTCTTCGCTGCCGAGAAGTTCTGCCATTGGGACATTGAGACCTTTTCACGCCGGAGTACCGGCTGAGGGTCAGGCGTGTAAATTGCAATTCTCATCAGCGCTTTTGCTGGTTGGCCCGCCCTTCGCGCGGTTCTAACCGTTGCGGCCTCTTCCCCTAGGCCCAA
>JAHFUG010000143.1:0-6093 GCA_023265195.1 Blastocatellia bacterium
TGTGCATGTCAGTGACTCTAGCTGCTGGCGGCATATCAAATCTCCTTTAATCGCATCCGGCTATGCTTGTGTCAGCCGCAACTCTTCCTGTTGCAATGAGCCGGATGAGACCCGAAAGCGCAAGGCCGCGTTGGGATTCTCATCTTCAAACATGTAACACTCGATTGGGCCGAAGACTGTTGCAAGTTCTTCGGCGTTGCATGTCGGCAAGTACACCCGCAGCACCCGCGGGTCGTAGTACCGGAAAAGCAGAGGCTTGCCTTCGCTGTCATACACCGTAAGAAAGCTTCGGAGGTGCTGGCGCATTTCTCGAATGCCGGCATGACTAATAGCGAATATCCCCCAATGCTGCCCCCATCCTTGTCCAAGCACCCAGTCGGTAAATTCGGATTGCGGTTCAAGGCGGACCAGATAAGGCGCGACTTCCGCCATGTCGGGCGCAAGCTCTCCGCGATAGAGACAAACGTATTCCGGTTCGCAATGATCAAGCCTCGCCAATAGGTCCGGTATCGACGCACCGTCCAATACTGCGTATACATTGGTCTCTTCTTTAGAAAAGAGAGGCTCACTGATCGACTGCACTATGTCCTCTGCTGTCATTTTCACTCGATAGCCTCACGGGCTATTTCAACTTCACGGTCAGGTATCGCAGAACGGCATGCCGTCCCGAGCTGCGCTCTTCATCATCAAAGCCGCCGGGCTGTACTTGGCCGGTTTCGGACGCACCTTCGGAGGCGGCAACTCTTCTTTCTTGCCCATCTCAGCCTTATCAGCTTCCTTGGGGGCCTTGGGGGCCTGAGGCGATGAGCCAGCCCCCGATCCCGCCGCCCCGCCGCTATTGATCATCACCATCGTACCCTGAATGAAGACACCAGCGGGGTTGATGTTGATAAAGTTGCCTCCGACCTTCAGCGTGAGAGTAACCCCGGATTCCACGACGACGTTCATTCCACTCTTGAGGTGGATTTCCATACCCGCGTCCAGCGCGTACTTCATCCCCACCTTCTCCTGCATGTCCTGGCCTGCCTTGAGCGAGACAGTGCCATCGACCTTCTCGTTCTGATCGCCTTTGATGTGCAGGTGCTTATCGCCGGTAACGTCTTCCAGGTGGTCGTGCTTGACGATGCGATGGCTGTCGTTGCCGACCCACTCCATCAGGTCGTTCTTGATGCGGATGTCTTCGTTCTTCTCGGCGTGGATGAATATCTGCTCGCTGCCTTTCTTATCTTCGAAACGCAGCTCGTTGAATCCGCCGCCCCCTTTGGAAGAATAGGTCTTCACGGTGCTCTTTGTTTTTTCATCGGGCAGGGTGTAGGGCGGCATTGAAGCGCCGTTATAGACTCGTCCGGTGATGATGGGCTGGTCCGGATCGCCTTCGAGGAAATCGACGATGACTTCCTGGCCTATTCGCGGAATGAACATCGCGCCCCATCGCTTGCCCGCCCAATTCTGGGACACTCGAATCCAGCACGAACTCTTCTCGTTGTATTTGCCTTCGCGATCCCAGTGAAACTGCACCTTCACGCGGCCGTGTTTGTCCACGTAGATTTCTTCGCCCGGCGGACCGACTACTACAGCGGTTTGCGTGCCGTGAACCACGGGCACGGGAGCGGTGCGCGGCGGCCCGTAGGGCGTTGGGTGAGGAATACACTGAAAGCGGTTCACATAGTCGAAGCTATCCGCGCTGCCCGACGAGCTTCGATAGTTCGTCCCCGCGTCGCAAGAATGATGAAGCGACATCAGCGTGTATGGCTTGTTCAGATCCCGCCGGTAATGATCTCTCAAGTCGAATCTGTAGCCCGAGGTAAACGCGCGGCACGTGCTCGACCCGGAAACCACTACTTGAGGCGTCTCTTCCTCGTGCATTCGGAGGCCGGCCAGGCGTTCGCCCTCGTCTTTTGTCTGGTACTCGCCGGGATAGTCATATATCTCGTACTTGCGCGAATCTTTTCCATCGACCTGGGAGGTGAGATCCAGCGCCGGCTTCTCGAAGAAGAAATCATTGATGGTATACCTGCCCGGCCGCACTTCCTGCCCGATGCTCCACTCGGTGACGACCTGCTCGGCCCAGCCCGCGTTCGCCGCCGATTCATAACGGGCGGTGGGTTGATGGGGACAGGGTTTGAACTCGCTCGGATTGTTCGCCATCACGAGCGTATGTTTGTCCTTCTCGTGCTCGAAGAAGTAGAAGATGCCCTCTTCCTGCATGAGGCGCGAGATGAAGTTGAAAGTAGTCTCCCGATACTGCACGCAGTACTCTCGCGGCTTGAAGCTGCCGTGAAGCTTGTTCTTGAAATCGGAGAAACCATGTTCTTGAAAGAGTTTCTGAATGATGTCCGGCACGGGCATATTCTGAAATATGCGGCAATCGCTCGTGCGAGTGAGGAGCCAGAACCACGGGACAAGAGTAGCGTGATAAGACGCGAAAACCGGAGACGCTCCCTCCTGGGAAAAGGAGGCGATTATTCCGTTGATATACCGCTCGCTTCTATCGGCCAGGAAGACTCTGATCGTAGACTTTTTGCCGACTATGGAATCAAACGAGAGCGAGCGATTCTCGGATTGCATCATCAAATCGAATTGAAACAAACTGGAGACGCCTTCTTGCCCATTGAAGCCTTGCAACAGCAGTACATCGTCTCCTAAAGGAGTGATGATTTGTATGAGCCTGTTTTCCTGAGTGTACTTTGCCACGATAAGAGTCCTATTCTTCGGTGATGCTCGCTGTCTTCTTCACGAGAGTCGCTTCAAGAGCTTGACTTGCTCGTTGCGCTTATCGCTTCGTCTTAAATCCTGGTTCCGTCCTTCTACCGTAAACGCCTTGCGGCCATCCTCCCGAGAGCGGTTCAAGAGACTCACTCACTCACCGGCCGAGGCCGGATAGTCCCGTCATCAGATATGCCGGCGAGAGTCTTCTCGTCAGGGCTGATGGCTACAGACTCGACCCAGTCAGAATGTCCTTCGAACGTTCTGATCTTGCGCCCAGCCTTAACGCTCCAAAGCTCTATTCCAAATTCAGAGCCGTAACCACCCCAAACAGCACAAGCAAAATACAGTCTGCTTCTTGTCTTTCATCTCCGTTCGGGCAACCCTGGATTGCCTCCTATTGAGGGCCGGGTTTGCTTCCCGACTCCGGCGCCTGTGGCTGTCCTTGCGCGCCGGGCTTGGCGGCGTCCACCTGCTTTGCAGCCGCCGGTTTGGCCGGCTTCTTGGGAGCTAGCCGCTCTAACTCCTTGTCAATCGCATCGAGAACATCCTCGCGCCCTTCAACTTCCAGAATATCGAGCGTCAGCTTGTAGTATCCGAGGCGCAAGCCCCACCCATTCGGATAACCGTCCTTATTCTTGCCGTTGACTTTGATCGCGCTGGCCAGAAAGTCGGACAAATCAGTTTTGGGCCGGTCTCCAATTACAGAATTGGCATTGCTACGTTCTGTCCAAAACCAACCTGCTATCCGGCACATATTTTTTGGATCGGCGGCATTTTCGATATTGCCGCCGGTAAGGCCATCGTAATGACAGGCGCCTTTTATCACGCGCTTGCCTTTCTTCTTATCCGGCTCACATTGTTTCTCGCCTATCTCGAGCGCATCGGCAGCTTGTTGATAGTTCTCTTTCCAGGTCAAATGAATCAGTCCCCTGCCGATGTAAGGATAGTACTTCTTGGCCTGCAGATATTTCGGACCGCCAGCCTCCTTGAAAACTCTTAGCCCACCGCTCTCTTCACAAATGTTAGCCAGAAACATTGCCTGTCTCAATCGAGTATTGATGTCGAACTCCCTCATTGCATTGTTCAAGGCTTCGACGCTGTTTGAAATTTCGGCCGCCATCTTCGGCGCAATCTTCCGCAACTCTTCCTTGGTGACTTCGGGATAGTCCCGTGCGCCCACGCGCAAGGGCGTAAGTGGAAGTGTCGTTTCGCCCATCACAAGGCCCGCGGAGCCGGCATACGTTAGCCGGCGAGTCATCTCGTCCCATTCTGACAGTTGCGGGCTGTCTGCACCAACAGGGCCGGGTAGGCGAGCACTAACGGCGTCGCCGGCGTGTGTCTTGAATCCCATTTCCGCCTCCAGGCTAACTAGGAAATATCGTACTTGAACCGTCCTTCGCCGCCGACACTCACGTGCGCTCTCGAAACAGGTTTTCCAGACGCCATTCGCGACAGGAACTCGCCGCTCATCTCCGGAAGTAACGTGCGAGTCAGGATGTGATCCACGTTTCGCGCGCCGCTTTCGACTTCTTTACATCGATTGGCGATCTCTGAAATGACCGCGTCATCGTAACCAAACTCAGCGCCGTGGTTTTCCAGCAGCCGGCGCCCGATCCTTTCAAGCTGCAGCTTGATGATCTCACGCATTACCTCGTCGGTGATCGGGTAATAAGGGACTACGACCATGCGGCCCAACAGCGCGGGCTTGAAGACCTTCAGCAATTCGGGGCGTACGGCTTCCGCCATGCCTTCCGGTTCGGGCTTCGTATCAGGGTCGGCGCTGAGCTTCATGATGATATCGGTTCCGGTATTCGACGTGAGCAGGATGATCGTGTTCTTGAAATCGATCTCGCGTCCTTCGCCGTCTTCGAGCATTCCCTTATCGAACACTTGATAGAAGAGCTCCATCACGTCGGGATGCGCCTTCTCGACCTCATCGAGCAGCACAACCGAATAGGGCTTGCGGCGCACGGCTTCGGTGAGAACGCCGCCTTCGCCGTAGCCGACGTAACCCGGCGGCGAGCCCTTCAACGTCGAGACGGTGTGCGCCTCTTGAAACTCGCTCATGTTGATCGTGATGAGGTTCCGCTCGCCTCCGTAAAGAGTCTCGGCCAACGTTAACGCTGTTTCGGTCTTGCCGACGCCGCTGGGCCCCACCAGGAGAAACACGCCGACGGGCCGGCGCGGGTCAGTCAGGTTGGCTCGCGCGGTGCGGATGCGCTGGCTGATGGCCTCGAGGCCATGCGATTGTCCTATCACTCGCTGCTCGAGCCGTTCCCTGAGCGCGAGCACCGTGTTGATTTCGTCGGTGAGCATTTTACCGACCGGGATGCCGGTCCAGCCGGAGATTACTTCGGCGACGGTCTGAGACGTAACGCAAGCCTGAAGCAAGGGCGTCTCTTGCTGCACCGAGGCGAGCTCGCTGTTGAGTCCGGCAAGGCTCGTCCGTAGCGCTTCGAGATCAACGGCAGGACCAGTGCTTGGACCCTCCGAGTCGGAAGCCGCCGCCGCGGCCACCGCCTTGCCGTCGCCGTTCATCTTTGTAGCGGCGGCCTCTTCGAGCCGGCCTCGGATGCCGCGGATACGATCGACGTAGTCGCGCTCCTTTTCCCACTGTGATTGCAGCGCAGCTAAGCGTTCCTGCTCGCCCGACCTTGCCGCGATCAACTCGTCGATGCGTTTGCGATGGTCGCTGCCGGTTATGGCTTCGCGCTCCAATGCGTTGATTTCGACGGTCAGTTGATCGATTCGGCGTTGCGCGTCCTCGACGGGAGCAGGCGTGGCTGATTGGCCGATGGCTACTCGGGCGCAGGCGGTATCGAGCACGCTGACGGCCTTATCCGGAAGCTGGCGGCCGGAGATGTATCGATGCGAGAGCCGCACGGCGTCTTCAACCGCTTCATCCATTATTCGGATTTTGTGATGGTTCTCAAGCGTCTCCGTCAACCCGCGCATCATTATTATGCCTTGCTCTTCGGTTGGCTCCTCGACCTTGACCACCTGAAAGCGCCGCGCGAGGGCGGCGTCCTTTTCAAAGTACTTCTTGTACTCGGCCCAGGTGGTGGCGGCTATCGTGCGAAGCTCGCCGCGAGCCAGCGCCGGTTTCAGAAGGTTAGCCGCGTCGCTTTGCCCAGCCTGGCCGCCAGCGCCGATCATCGTGTGCGCTTCGTCTATGAACAGGATGATGGGTTGTGGCGACGACTTCACTTCTTCGATCACGGACTTCAAGCGATTCTCGAATTCGCCTTTGATTCCGGCCCCCGCTTGAAGCAGTCCGAGATCAAGGGTTTTGACCGCGACATTCTTGAGCGGAGGGGGCACGTCGCCTTGCGATATGCGCAACGCGAAGCCTTCGACCACGGCGGTCTTTCCGACGCCGGCCTC
>JAHFUG010000143.1:6193-9732 GCA_023265195.1 Blastocatellia bacterium
CGAAGTATCCGCGCGAGATCGGTGTCGGGCGCCTCGTTCAGCTTGACCATGTAGTGTTCGACGTCGACGTCGTAATTCGTTCGAGACAAGCAAAGACCGGCCGCCGCCTCGAGCGCGCCGCGGCAGGTATCATCGAGCTTGTCGATTAGCGATTTCAGGTTCACGTTCATAGCGCTGCCCTCCCTGGACAGGGTTATCTTTCCCGTAGCACGACCTGTGAATCGTCGTGCGCGAACTCGCGGGTCTTGAGCCAGCTCGTCCATCCAAGCATCGGACGTCTCCGTGCGCGAGTCGTCAATATCGTGCGCGGCACTTCCCTGGCTTTCAATATCAACTGCGCGTCGAAGTCGAACTCCATTCCCGCGAAGAACCGCGTCAACTCCATCGCCGGTTTGAAAGCCGTTCCGCTCGGCAGGAAGTCCGCGAACTCCTTGAGCGTAAGCGGCCCTAACTTGAGCCTGAACTTCGATTGATTGTCCCATACTCGCGAGCCCGCGATCGTGTTCACGCCGAGCCGGCTATTAGCGGCGCCGAGGCGAGTCAGGCTCTCGTCATCCAGCTTGAACCACTGGCCGGCGAACTGGCCGACGCGGGCCGGAACGCGGAAGTAGTCGCTAAGCATCGATTCGGCGGCGGAGGCTGAGTGGGGCCGTTGCGCGATCAGTCCGCCATAATACAACAACGCCTGGTCGGGCACGCTGATCCGCCCGCGCAATCCCGGCGTGCCCATTCCAATAAGATGAAAAAGATATTCGGTGAAGCGGTCGTCTTCGCCGCGTTCGTAGGCCACCGCGAAGTGGTGCTTCTCCCAGGCGCGGTAGAAAAGCGAGATCATCCGGTGACTGAACAAGTCGAGGAAGTCCCACAACGCGGTATCCTTGTACCGCGTCCTGTCCATCAGCAGTTCAGTGTAATGGTAGGGTAAGACGCCGAGCGGGCCGGTCAGCCCCATGAACGCGACTATCATTTCAGGGCGCGGGCCATTGCTTGTTTTGCCGCTCACGAGTTCGTGGATCTGACTGGCGGGGAAGTCCAGGGAGACGCGGGTGCGAAAGCGCGCCACCTCGCCCGCGGGTTCGCCATCGCGCCCGACGGCCTGGCGTTCGGTATGAATCCGCTCGAGCAGCCGCACCGCTTGAAAGAAGTCAAAGCGATGAGCTTCTTCCGAGAGGACCTTGGCTAAAGGAGTATCTGGTCGCCCGCTCTTGGTGGCCATCGCTTGAGATATCCTTCTCGTTGCTTGCTCCTGGCGACAAGCTGGCTGAACGAATTGAGCGAGGCATACAACCCCAGGAACCGCTCCAACACCGCGCTGAACAGGAAGACGCCGCTGCCGACGTACTCCGCCTCGTCAAACTCGATCGTTGTTTCAATGCCCCGCACAAAACCCGCGCCGATTCGCGCGCCGACCTGGCGCACGGCTGAACGGGTGCTGATTTTGTTCATCCCGGCAATTTGTTTGCGGGTAGCCGCCGAATCCATGAAGTCATACAGCATCATTATCTCGCGCAGCGCGTTTGGAAGACTGTCGGGCGCGTCCACGATCGAGAGATGGTTGAGCGACAGGTGCGAGATCAATCGCCAGTGCGCCGCGCGGCCAAGAGCCGGTCTGAGTGTGTCGGTCGGCTTCTTGAGACATCGCACGCTGGACAGCGCCGCGACGCCTTCTACTTCGAAGTCGCCCTCGCGGTCGCCGAACGGAAGCCGCGCGGGCAAGTCGCGATTCGTGCAGGTGGTGTGCAGCGTGATCGTGTCGGCCGCCGGCACATGCGGGTTGAAGCTCAAATCCACAAGCGAAATGTAAACTTCGCCGCCGGGGTCGTCCTTCCGTTGCGAGGGACGCCGCGCGCCGTACCAGAAGGTCCCGTGTTCCTCGCGTCCATACGTATGGCTGTGGGAATAGAACGGCTGAAACTCGCGCGACAGTTGCAAGTACGGATCGGCGGTCGTCACGGAGTCTATCGAATAGACCTCGGTCGCCATCTGGCGGTGAACGTCCGGGATAACATGATATTCGTGTTGCTGTTGAGTGAGTTGGATCGGCTCGGCGGTTTTTTTGAACAGGTTGATTATCGGCGCGCATCCGAGCCTGAAGGTGTCCTTGTCGACGACGCCACGCGGCGGTTCGACGTTCTTCAGGTAAATCAGAATCTCGAATTGATCGCCAAACCCCGCGCGGGCGGCCGCTTCCAACCCGGTGACGTCGAAGAAGAGAAACTTCTCGGGGAAGGCGAAGTACTCGGTCATCAGCCTGTAGCCCATGAACGATCGCGCCGTGTAGCCGAGCATGCCCTCATCAGCCTGGAAGCCGACGGAGATGACGCAGTCCGGCGGCCGAACGATCGGCGGCATGCTCCTGGCTTTCTTGCCGTCTATCGGCTTGATCTCGACCCGCGCCGCGTTGTTGAAGATCATCTCGTATAGCGGGTAGGCCACCTGGGGTTCGCCGCTGATAAAGAACCTAAGGCGGTCGATCAGCCGCTTGCCTTCAGCGTCTTCGACGGTCAACTCCGATAGCCGCGTTTCGTTGACGCAGCGAAGACTGATCCTTATTACCGCTTCGGCCCATTTGCCTCTGGTGTCGACCGGATCGAGCGATTCGAGCGAGCTTGATACAACCTCGATGGGCCACAGCGTAACCGGGTAGCAGGTCCGGAACCGGCAAGGCACGCGCTGCACCGGCCTGGAGAACAGCGTACTCTCTCGGTCGATTTTGTAACCCGTCGTGAGTTTTCCTTGTGTGGGGTCCAAAGCGAACTGAACTATCGACATCGACGGCACGGGCGCGAGGTAGTGAGGGTAGAGAACGTTGAGCAGAGATTCGGTGACCTCGGGGAATTCGTCGTCGATCTTCAACCTGACTCGCCCGGCGAGGAATGCGAATCCCTCGATCATTCGCTCGACGTGCGGGTCCTCGCACTTGTCTGCTTCGAGCAGCAGCCGTCCGGCTACCTTCGGGTATTTTTCGGCGAACTCCGCCCCCATCTGGCGCAGGAAGGCCAGCTCACGCTCGTAATACCCAAGCAGCTCGTCGCGCATCACTCCTCCTGGACGGTGTACTCGCCGCTGGTTACGTGCAGCCTTGTGTCGAAGGTGACAGGTTCGGGCGCGGGATCGACCCGCAATCGGGCGTCAATGCGAAAGTGCAAAATGCGCTCGACCCCGCCCGTCGCTTCCAAGCTGACCTTGACGTCTTCCAGCCGGGGCTCGAACGTTGCGATCGCCGCTTCGAGAGCGCGCCGCAGCCGGTTCTGGTCCGATTTGCTCTTCACGCTCGCGTTCGAAAAATCAGGCAGTCCGTAACAGGCCAGCGAGTTGGTGAGCTCCTTCATTTCGGGCTCTACGTACACGATGGATTGACGAGTGTTGAGCATGCACTCGAGGTCCCGCTTCACCGACTGCTTCAACAGCCGAAGACTCTTCGACCGTGACGCGGGCGGCTCGCGGGACAACTCGGGCTCGTAGTCTATCAATCGGTCGAGGACTGACGGAACTATCCGGACTTCGTTGTCGGTCCTTGGCATCGTCTATCGTCCGCG
>JAHFUG010000143.1:9832-15901 GCA_023265195.1 Blastocatellia bacterium
CGTCTATCGTCCGCGAATCGCCAGGACGCCTTTAGTTATGGAATCTGCGACGGTGCAGCAACGCAGCTACGCCTCAGGATCGCTCAGGCCGGCCGCCTTTGCCTCCACTTGGTCTTGGCGCCCTGGCGGTTCGATTCTCTAAACCTTCTTGTTGGTCTTGAGATCCCAACCGGCGGCCACATTGCCCGCGGCCCCTCCACCGGCGACCTTGGTCTGAGTGTACTTCCACTCGATCTTGCCGTAGGAGAAAGCTACTTCCTCGAGCGGAATGTTCTCGCCGTGCCCGGAACCTCCGGGCCGGTAGGAAGTGACCATAACGTCGGTCATCTTGTATTCCATGTAGGGCTGCTTGTCGCCGCCCGCCCGGCATATCTCAAGGGTGCCTTCCGGAAAGTGCTCCCCACTGGCGCAAGCAAGAGCCAGCTTTGGAGACGCTTTGTCCAGCGCCTTGACGATGCTGAAGGGGTGAAAGTTCGCGCGCTCGGCCGATAGGGAGCCGTGCGAACTGGCGGACTGGGTTTGCGGCTGATCAACGCCCCAATTGTACGACAACACTTCAATCCACTCCTTGTGCTTGTCGTCGGTGCTCTCACCGGGTACGTTGGCGATCTTAATAAATGCATCGAACGGCATAAACTTTCCTCCTTGAATCTAAAACGTTGTAACAACTCTTCCGGCGCCACGCATTGTCAGACGTTCGGCGGCGAACCATTAATCAAATCGCATCGGTCACATCGCTCCGCGGTCCGCTAAGAAAGACGCCGACGATCCGCGGCGGCTATCGCACTAACCCATGCCCGGCTGCCTTGCGAAAGACGCCGGTGCGCTTCCGAAACCGGCCGTCACTTCTTCTGGGCCGGCGGTGGAAGCTCGGACACAAGGCGCAGGGAAACCGTCAATTCCTCGAGCTGGAAGTGAGGTCTCAGAAAAGCGATCGCCTTGTAGCACCCCGGCTTGCCGGGAATCTCAGCCACCTCGATCCTCGCCTCCCGGAGCGGGTACTGCGCCTTCATCTCCTGCCCCGCGTCGTCGTCGAGCAACACGTATTGAGCGATCCAGCGGTTGAGAAACTCTTCGCAGTTTTTCCGGGACATGAACGAACCGATTTTGTCGCGCATCATCGACTTCAGATAGTGCGCGAAACGCGAGATCGCGAAGATGTACTGAAGCTGCGCCGACAGCCGCGCGTTCGCGTTCGCGAAGTCGGTGTCATACTTCTTCGGCCTATTCATCGACTGGGCGCCGAAGAAGGCCGCGTAGTCGGTGTTCTTGCAATGCACCAGCGGGACGAAGCCGAGATCGGAGAATTCTTTCTCGCGCCGGTCGGTTATCGCGATCTCGGTCGGGCACTTCAACGCGACTTCGCCTTCGTCGGTCTGGAACGTGTGCGTTGGCAGCCCCTGAACCAGCCCGCCGCCTTCGACGCCACGAATGGCTACCGTCCAGTAGTACTTCGCGAACGCGTCGGTCAGCCGCGTGCCGAATGAGTACGCGGCGTTGCCCCATAGGTACTTCTTGTGGTCCTTGCCGTCCACGTCCTCCTCGAAGTTGAATGATTCGGTGGGGACGGTCTCTTTTCCGTATGGCAGCCGCATCAGAGTGTGCGGCAAGCACAGCCCCACGTATCGCGAATCCTCGGACTCGCGGAAGGAGCGGTACTTGGCGAACTCGGTGCGCTCGAATATCTTGGCGAGATCCCTGACCTCGGACAGATCCGTGAAGGTGTCCCATCCAAACAACTGAGGCGAGGCGGCGGAGACAAACGGCGCGTGAGCGGCGGCCGCGACGTTCGCGATCTTCTCCAGCAGCGCCATGTCCTGAGGATGATTGCTGAATTCGTAGTCTCCTATCAGCGCGCCGAAAGGCGCGCCGCCGAACATGCCGAACTCTTCCTCGTAGACTTTCTTGAACAGCGCCGACTGGTCGAACTCCGGCGCGCGCTCGAGGTCCTTGAGCAGCTCTTTCTTTGACACGTTCAGCACCCGGATCTTGAGCATCGTGCTGGTCTCGCTCTCGAAGACCAGATGGTGCAGGCCGCGCCACGAACCCTCGAGTTTCTGAAACTCCTCGTGGTGCATGATCTCGTTGAGCTGCGCCGAGATGAGTTTGTCTATCTGGCCCACTCGAGCGTTGATCGAAGCCTCGACGTCCTTGGCCATGACCATCTCGCCCTGCATCACTTGCTGGACGAACTCGCCGATCATGTCGCGGGCTTGCCGGGCCTGAATGTCATCGCGGGCGAGCCGGCCTTCAGCCAGTATCTTGGCCAGAAGATCGCCCTGTTGCTCCTCGGTTACAACTTCTTCAGCCTTTCCCTTTTCCAGCTTCTTACTCATTTGGCTCCTCCTTCGCGGGTGCGGTTGGGGCTTCGAGTCCGAGCGCCTGGCTGAGTTCTTTCTGTTGTCCGGTGTTCTGGATTATGTCCTGGAGCAACTCTTCGAGCTTGTCATTGCCGTCCATCTTCGAGACCAGATCGCGGAGCCGCTGACGGGCCTCGACCAGCTTGCGCAGGGGAGCGACTTGCTGAACAACCTGGTCGGGCTCGAAGTCCTCCATGGAGTTGAACCGGAGCTCGACCCTCGTGTTGCTTCCGTCGTCGGCTAGCTTGTTGGGGACGCTCATGGCCAGCCGAGGCTTCATTCCGGCCAGCACCTGGTTGAAATTGTCCCGGTCGATTTCGACGAGCTTGCGGTCCCTGACCCGTGGCAGCGCCTCCTCGGGCTTTCCGGAGAAATCGCCCAGCACGCCGACTACGAAAGGCAACTCCTTCTGCTCGATCGCGCCGCCCAACTCCACGTCGTAGGTTATGTGCACCCGCGGCGGGCGGACCCGGTCGAGTTTGTGTTGAATACTCTCCTTCTTAGGCATAAAGGTTTACTCCTTTCTAGAGTGAGCGATCGGCGAATTACCGGAACTCGGCCACGGCCGGAGTTCTTGCTCCAATCCACAATACGCCGCCCGATTCAAAAATCCAAAGGCGCTTCCGCGTTTTTGATCATGTTCCATCGCCGCCGCCTCCGGATGGCGTGTTGAGTCCGAGCGTTTCGCGCAAGCCGTCCAGCACGCCGCCATCCTTGATCACGTCTTTGAGCCATGCGTCTAGCGGCATCTCACCCCACTTGACCGCGCGTTGAACCAGATACGAGACGGGACTATGCGGCTCGGTCTTGCGAAAGAACTCCGCGACCTGGCTTAGCATCCTTAAAGCGTCTTGCCGGGCTCGGATCGGGCCTATTGAAGTCGTAAGCGATGAGTCGCCCGCGGCCGGCGCCTGGCTCTCGCCGCCTGGAGCCGTCTCGACCGGATCGGGCTCGAGCAGGCGCTTCTCTTTGACGAGCCTTTCCACTTGCGACCGCACGTCATCCAGTGATTTCTTGAGCGCGCCAAGGCCGGGCGTCTGGCGGTCGAACTTTTCGTCCATAACCTTGTCGAGCGCGTTGAACTCGGCCCAGCACTCGTTGAGCAGGCTGTATGCCTCTTCGTAAAATGCGCGGCGAGTCGTGTTCCTGGCCTTTCGCCAGTCCTCCGAGGTTATCTTGCGCTCCTCGGCCGCCCGGGCTTTCAACTCGGTTATTCGCGCGGTCTGCTCGTAATCCAGTCCTTCCTGATTCTCCGGTATGTCGAACTCCTTTGAGTCCTCCAACTGAATATAAGAGTAACCCTCGCCCGCGCTGGTCCTGGCGATCGCTACCTCCTTGATCGCCATGGCCGTCTGCCGATCCAACCACGCAAGCGAATTCGCCCTGGCTTCCAGGTCTCCTTCGTCGATTTCCGGATAGACGCTATCCCAGAATTGGTCTTGCAGCCCGCGCATGATTTTCAGTCCGTCGCGCAGCCCCGCGAATCCGTGAAGCTTGACCAGCGCTTCCGCCAGCCAGGCGCCCACTTGAAGATCCTTGGTCTTGCCGGCAAGCGCCTCACTACATAGCCGCACCACTTCGCGCCAGTCCGCGGTCTTGGGCTCGTGTTTCCAGTCACCCTGCTCGAGAATTTCATCCGCCCGCCGCGCTTCGCGTATGTCGTCGTGCAAGCCGTCGTACTGCAAATTCTCGCCGGCGGGGTTGCCGCCGGGAATTGGAGATAGCAGCGCCGCGGCGTCTATTACCGCCGTTGAGGAACTCGCTTCCGCGCCTGTCGTCATTCACTGTCTCCTTCCAATTCCCGGTCAACCGCCGAGCCAATGCCGCCTTCCCGCGATCGAGTATCTCGGAGCGCCGGTGCGGCCAACGTTACGCGGCTCTGTTGCCGACGTTCAAAAGTCATCCCAGTCTGCCTAATTGTTCATCAGTGATCTCATTGAAAACCCACATCGTCATCGCGAGCGCGTTGTCGTTCGCGAAAGCGTATCGAAAGACTTCATTCCAGTTTTGCTGCTTGATCCTGGAAGGCGGGTCGGCGAAATCGCCGTGGCGGGTGTCACGATCGTAAAGGCCGTCGTTCCGCACGCCGTGGATAGACGTAGTTTGAAGTTCATTACTCAACGCGTCCGCCTTGCGGCCGAGTTCTCTCACTTTGTCGCGAAGCTGCGCGTTCGCACTGGCGAGGAGTTGCTGGCTTGATGAACCGGCGGTTCCTCTGAGAGCGGCCAAAACCTCGGCGTCTATCTCCAGCGAAAGCATCGATCGGCACAGATCCCTCGCTATGAGTCTCGAGATATCCAGGTGACCTTGCTCGTGCCGCAGCAGCCAGTCTTGCTCCGCGCCAGCCCTGGCGAAAACCGATTGCTCGACCCACATCTCACTTCTGTTCAGCGTAACTCCGGCGCGGACTCCCCTCAGAACATAGTAGCCACCCGATAACTCGACGCGGCTGTAGTTGGCATGATAGCTCGCGCTGGTGAACGCCTTGATGCCTGGCGCCGGCGACCTGCCGACTTGGCGGAATAACCGCCAGGACAGCGGGGTTGAATAATCGCTCAAGTGACCCTGTACTTCCGCGGTTGTCGGTATAGCCATCGCCCTGCCTTCCGTCACTGCTTTGTCCCGGAATTGACCGGGCCCTGGTAAAAGCCGAAACGCGCCGCTACTCACTCCGAAGGTTCACGAGTCTCGGCGTGGTCAAACTCGACATTCCTCGCCTCAAACATGGCTTTGTCTTCATCGTCTACTAACCATAGACGTAATCCGTAAGGTCGAAGTAACTGTTCGCCGATCTTTTCCCATTCGGTCTCCCGCCCGAGCTTGATCTGGTCGCTTTCCCGTCTACAACTTCCTTCATAAAGCGCCGGAATGAACATCTCGCCGACCGTGCCGTCGGTCGTTTGAATCCGGGCCTCCGCCCACATCAAATGGCGCAACTGAAGAGGCGGTTTGATCTCGATCGCTTCGACCTGCTCGAAAGGCAGCCAGGTGTACTTGTCCTGCACGATCAGCTCGAGCACCGGACCGACCAGGTCATTATAGTCTCGAAAATCGAGAAACGGCCGGCCGTTTATCTTGCCGCTGATGGCGGGCCGCTCTTCTTCCGCGCGGTCCAACGTCTCGCGCGCCTCGTCGAGGTTGCCTTCGCGCAGCCGGTTCAGCGCGTTCAAGTGCAGATCAACGTAGGCCGGGGGCTCAAGAAGAAAATGCGGCGCCAGTCCATCGGAAAACAAGCGGCTGCGATCTCGTTCGGCCCTGATGTTGTTATGGTAGACCTGCACGCCGATCTCGGTCTTGGCGCTCTGCTGGCCGATCACGTCGAGCTGCCGCTCGGCTCGATCCCATTCACCGGCGAAGCAGAGCAACTCGAATAGAAAGGTGCGGCGGTGGACGTCGGTCGGATTCGCCTTGACCTCGGAGGTCAATTCCTGAATCGCGGCCTGGACTTCGCCTGCCTGTAATAGTTCTATCGCGGTTGGCATGTTACGTCCTCCCTCGGCGAGGTCTAGGGCATAGGGGAAAGGTTACAGGTGACAGGTGACAGGGGACAGGGAACAGGTGACAGGGAACAGGTGACAGGGGACTGCTTGCGCCAAGAGTACCTGATCAGGCAGTACGCAGCCTGTCGCCTATCCCCTCTCCTTGTCCCTGTCGCTGTCTCTGTACCTGTCACCTGTCACCTGTCCCCTGTCCCCGTCACCTGTCACCT
>JAHFUG010000016.1:0-9814 GCA_023265195.1 Blastocatellia bacterium
GGTTAGTCGCCTTTTCAAGAGAGATACGTCCTCAGTGATGAATCGCAGGAGCATTGTTTTCCTTGCTACACAGAAGTCGGCACAAGTGTCGGAGCGCCTCTATTACCCTTGGGGTATCTCCATCGGTCTCTCGCGGTGAGTCATCACCCAATCGCCTTCTTCTTCAAGCGCTTCCTTGCCTAACTCACGGATCAATTCTTGGGCCGCACTGAGGTTGTTCTGGTCCAAGAGACCTTTCAGTTGCGCCGTTGCTCGCGTAAACAGTGCGCTCATCCATTGATACCGTTTGGCCTGTGCCGAAAAGGCCATCTTTTCGGCATATCCGCCCATTGCCGCGGCAATGGCGGGGGCTGCGCCCATAATGACTATGAGCCAGTGATGCAAGTGCGTGTAACTTTCCGATTCGTGGAATTCTGAAAAATGGAGGCAAAACACCGCAATGGCCAGCATCATTCCGAAAACAAACAGCGATTTAGCAATGCGTTCGTGCCGCGCCAGGTTTTTGCGATCTCGTTTGGTAGCGCCAGAAAAAAAGTTTTGCTGATCTTCCACCCAGTGCAAGAGCACGAACTCTTCGAACAACTCGGTGTGGCTCTGCTTTTCCCCAGGAGGGCTCGCCGTTTTTTCTCTTGTGAAGGAAGCTGCTACGTTACAAACTCGAATTGCGTTGCGTATCCATTCCAATTCCGTCCGATGTTTACGCCGGTAATGGTCAGCGACTTCATCCTCCAGACCGGCAAAATGCCAGAAGAGTTGCACGCGCAAGCCTTCGGCTAGAGCGCGATAGTCCAAGTGCTTGTTCTGGTAATCTCGGCACTTGGCCCATTTGTATATCGAAAGAGCCGATCCCAACGCTAGGGGATATAGTATGAGTATTAGGGGCTGAGTTAGCACGTGCGCATAGATCTCGAAGATAACTACCGCGAGCACTGCTATGGTGAATAAGGCGATCCACGTACACCGCCGCCGCGCCCGAAAATAAATGGCTAGAGTGTCCGCCACGGCATACATCTCAAGAAGGACTCTCGGGGTTTCAGATAGTCGAGGAGCCTTGGCGTCAGGAATTAAGACTGATTTGTTCCTGGCGATCTTTTTCTTCAACCTTGGGGTAAGCCGGTTCGCATCCCGATTGAAGGTATTCAGGCGGTCCAACATTCGCTCGAAGGAACGCTTCGCAATCTCCTCGGGCTCTTGATCTGTCGGAAATATTTTCTTGAGCGCCAGGATTTCGCCTTGCGGGCTTGGATTTTTAACTCGCGGGGTCAGAATGTGATAGACGGGACCCGTATCAACTACGTCCAGCGGGTTATGAGCGGGAGCGTAAGGTGCAGGGACTCCCTTAAGCTTGAACTTCACAATGTGCGCAGTCGCCCCTTCGAGTCCGCTTTCGTCGGCATCCCACAACGCTATGAGGATCTGGCTGTGCCTCACTATGTAAGCACCAACCTGAGCGTACTGCCTATCTCGCGACTCCCCGTATTGTTGAATATTCTCCGGCGTGTTGCCATCCATTAAAGGCAACTCGAGGCACTTTGTCGCTTTAGCTATTAGAGTGTGGAACTCAGACTTGGATTCTTTGGTCCTCCTTTCATCAGTTTTATTATTGGCATCCTTGTGCTCGAAGTCTTTCTCATATTCCGATATTGGGAGAGGCAAGGTCACAAACAACTGAGCGCGAGGCCGCTGTTTGTCATTCTCCTCCAACGCTATACGCGCAACTAATCGGTCCGCGCCTTCGGCAAGTGGAGACAGCACCAGCAAAGGAGTATCAGGATATTTCACTATCAACTCATCAAGAATACTTCTCACCTGCTTTTCGAGTTCAGGTATGTCCTCCTCGCGTAAGTCCCTATGGCCTGTGATGCCTATTGTGATCGGGATGGCGTCTGATCCGGAAGGTTTTTGTTGTTTAGTCATCTTATGTTGTCCTGTGTTGCACAACCGCCAGCACGATCGCGGCCGTGCCGGTAACAATAGCTCGCGCACCGGTCAACCGGTGACGTGACTGACAGTCAATGCCTGTTGGTCGGCACGCGCCCAGGCCGCGTGGCTTTGGTTCCGAGCCATTGCAGCGCCAGGGCGAGATTGGGCAAGAGAGCAACTACGTCGATCTCCGGTGTGTCGTCTGTATCAAAGGTCTCGAGGCGTTTCTTGCTCTTCCCTTGCGCCGCAAGATGTTCCTCTAACTTTTTCAGAGCGACGAGTGTTTCAGTATGGATTGCCACGAAGGATAGTCCTTTCTCAGATGGTAATCGCCGATCAGCCGTATCTTTCGATTCGGTAGCCTAGCGCCAGAATCGCTTTCAGCGTTCCCATCGCCGCCTGCCGGTCATACTCCTTCTCTGATTCCGGCAACTCAGAATAGGGCACGAGGCAAGGATGCTTCTTAGCCTCGTCGTTGCGTCTTGGACCATAAGTCCAACCCTCAGATAAGCGTTGTACCGCCCACAGGTCATGCGCGTTTTCCGCAAGTTGCTCGGTCAACGCGCTTAGTTCGGGCGGCAACATAAGGTTCGATGTGGTGATTGGTTTAGGATCGTAGTTCATCGCTCTATTATTCCGACCGCCATCGTTCATGAGCGGAGCACCAGAGACCGTGAAGTAGTATGCGCCTCGTAGCTCAATACTCAGTCGGAGCGGCGCATTCACACGCCCCGGTGATCCGTCCGCTCGCAAATTACCCCTATTCCCCAATCTTCATTGGATGATCGAGGAAATTCTTGGGAGAGTGTAATGCTTGCTTGTGTACTGAGTTAGGACGTATTTGAGCGTTTCCTTGTCCATAGGGAAACAATAGAGCATTGCTTTCCGCGGTGACAAGGAAGGATTGCGAACCGTTCAGCGGCGGCGGCTCGGCGATCCGGCTATGAGCCGCCAAAGCGTTTTGGACCGTCCGCCCGGGAACGGAGTGAAGCGCGACATCTTGAACAGTACCGCCACGGAGCCTTACTTTTTTGGACCGTCCGCACGGTAGCGAAGTAAGGTTCCACCGCAATTGTGTTTTTACAACTGAATACCCACGTTGTCTTCCAGTCATGTCACGCGGCTCAAGCGTCGACACCGCACGCGCTATCTCCCGGACTTCGGTAATTCACCCACGAACACCTTCATTGCTTGCAGAGACGCTCGTTCATAGATCGGCTCGAAGACGTCCGCGAATCGCTGGTCGGATCGCCAAAATGGAAAACTGCCCAGACGTTTTAGTAGCGGAGCCGTAACCGGCGGAGATTGGAGGTCCACTCCGCTCAACTCTTCCGACAATTCCGCGCCATGCCAGAAGCCAGAGACGTCGGTAGTAATAGGCTCGGGCCGCATACTGGACGCCGCGCTCAAGGCGCCGGTCGGGGCTTCGGCGCCGTGTGCGTCCCGGCCGGGCGAGCCGATGAGTCCGACCAGCTTCTCGCGGTCCAATCCTCGCAGTTTGAATATGAGAAACGGGTCGCGGTCGAACTCTTCGCCGAGCAGATAATAGACGGCCGCTACATGCTTGCACGGGTTGGACCAGTCGGGGCAGGAACATTCGGTCTTCAGATCGCCGAGCCTCTCGGGAAAGAGCGACAAGCTGCTTGCCTGAAACACGGTCTCGATGTCTTGCGGCATTTCGTTGGCAAGGAGCTTCGCGGCGAATAGCGCCTGACTCGCCAACGCCCGGCCCAGCTTTTCGCCGTCTCCGTCCGTGAGAGTCGCCATCGCAATCTTCACTTGGTATGGGGCCGAGCGAGACCCCTGAACCGCAGCCTGTACGACGCCGGTGTCGATGTCGATGGAGACCACCTGGCCGCGCCGCGCGTATGACCGGCCGCGTGAAAGACGAGAGCCGATATTGAAGGTCTCCAAGACACTGATCCAACGTTTCGCCCACCAGCTTTTGCCAAAGCCGCCTTGCTTCGACTGCGCTTTTATTCCACCCTTGGCTTGCCGCGGAGTTGATTTAGGGGGGAATCGGCGATAAGAATCGCGATACCAGTCCGACATATATAGTCCAACCTCGTCTAACCTGAGTTTGATCCGACCTCGCAGCGCGTGAGTCTACTCGACCGCCGCGTCCCGTCCCAACGCGAACAATTCCTTGAGTTCGTCGGTCGATAGTTCAGTCAACCACTGCTCGCCGGCGCCGACGACCGCCGACGCGATACCCTTCTTTCTTTCGATCATCTCATCGATTTTCTCTTCGAGCGTTCCCGCGCAAAGGTACTTATGAACCTGTACGTTCTTCACCTGCCCGATGCGAAACGCTCGATCCGTCGCCTGATTCTCTACGGCCGGATTCCACCAGCGATCGAAATGAAACACGTGGTTGGCTTGCGTCAGGTTCAATCCCGTTCCGCCCGCTTTCAAGGAAAGTATGAATATCGAAGGCGCGTTGTTGGCGGTTTGGAATCGCTCAACCATCTGGTCGCGGTTCTTCTTGGTCACGCCGCCGTGGAGAAACAAGACTTCCCGGCCAAAGGTCTCCTGCAGATGCTTTCGAATGATCTCGCCCATCTCGCGAAATTGCGTGAAGATTAACGCCCTCTCTTCAATCTCCAAGATCTCCTCGATCATTTCCGTCAAGCGAGCCAGTTTGCCGGAGCGGTTCGGAATAGCGGAATTGTCGCCGAGAAACTGAGCAGGATGGTTGCACACCTGCTTGAGCTTAGACAGCGTAGCCAGCACGACTCCCTTGCGCTTGATTCCTTCGCTCTCTTCCAGTTCGCGGGTAGCTTCGTTGACCACCGCGGCGTAGAGCGACGCCTGCTCCTTGGTGAGCGTGCAGAAGACTTTCATCTCCATCTTGTCCGGCAGGTCCGAAATAATAGTCTTATCGGTTTTGAGCCTTCGAAGGATGAAGGGCTCGGTCAGCCTTCTTAGCCGTTTGGCCGCGGTGGGATCGCTTGAGGTTTGGATTGGGAGATAGAACTTGCGTTTGAATTCACTCTGCGAGCCGAGCAATCCCGGGTTCAAGAATTCCATTATCGACCACAAGTCGCCGACGTTGTTTTCAACCGGAGTGCCGGTAAGCGCCAACCGATACCCCGCATTGAGTGAACGCGCCGCCTTAGACTGCTTTGTCTCCGCGTTCTTCACGTTCTGCGCTTCGTCCAGCACGACGCCGCGCCAGTCGACTTCTTTCAGCACTTCGACGTCGCGATGCAGGAGTGAGTAGCTCGATATGACCAGCGCGTGCTTTGCCGCCTCTTTTTTGAACGCCCCTCCCTTGCGCCGTCCGATTCCGTGGTGAACCGTAACGGGCAGTTGCGGTGTGAAACGCTCTGCTTCCTTTTGCCAGTTGCCCACCACCGACGTCGGACAGATAACAAGCACCGGCTGGCGAGAGCCCGTCTCCCATTCCTTTTGAATCAAGGTCAGGACCTGCACGGTTTTTCCCAAACCCATATCATCGGCGAGGCAAGCGCCCAATCCCCATGTCCGCAGAAAGCTCAGCCATGAGTAACCACGCAGTTGATACGGGCGAAGAGTGGCCAACAGTCCACCGGGTATTGCTTGCTCTTCATACGCGGCTCGGCCATCGAGTTGATTGAGCAGATCGCCAATCCATCCATCGGCGGTGACCGTTTCGACGGAGACTAGCTCACCCGCGGAACCGGCTCCCAGCGACATCTTCACGAGATCGCGGACCGAAGCTCTTCCACCCGAGCGCTCGTTCCAGAATCCTAATGCCTCTTGAATCTCGTCTGCGTTGAGTTGCACCCATTGGCCGCGATATTTGACGAGTGGCGACTTGAGCTTCGCCAACATTTGAAGTTCTTCCAGTGAGATTGCCTCGCCACCCAGCGACGCCTCCCAATCGAACTCGACGATCTGGTCTAGCGATAAGCCGCCCCCACCCTGGAGTTTCGGGCTCTTGACGACGGCCCGAGCAGCCAGCCGGAGCTTTGTCCCTTTTCTCGTCCACCACGCCGGCAGCAAGATCGTGAACCCCGCTTGCTCGAGCAGCCAGGCCTTCTCGGTTAGAAATTCATGCGCGCCGGTCGAATCCAATTCGCAGCCATCCGGAGCCGCCGCTCTCAAGCTGTTTTCAATCCGAGGGCAAAGGGTTGACGCCTGGCCGAGCGATGATAAGAGATACTCCGCCGCATTGAAGTTGCGACTCTTGAACGGAGACGCCTTGCCACCGCCCGCCCACGCAAGTTTAGCGGGAACAAGCAAGCTGGGGTCGGCGACGTCTTGCAAGAGATAACGTAACTTCCACCGGACGCCGTTCACGTTTGTAGCAACCGCTTCCACGTTTTCGGCGTCGGCTTGCCCGGAGTCGCTTGTATCCGAATCAAGATTGTCACCCGGCTCTTCCAACCGGAAGCACAAGCGAAACGGAGCCGAGTTCGAGATCGCAATCGGCCGGCGCCACTCGGCGATTTGCCGGGCGAGCAGCTTCAACTCATCGGGCTCGCCGCTCATCACGCCGTCTTTCGAACTCAGCGCTATTAGCCAGCGGTCGTGAATGCTGTCGACTTGCTGCTTGCGAGCGTGAGAGCTTCGAGATCGGTTTGGCTTCTCGGATGCGTCGCTCGGCGCCGGCCTCACGAGATAGTTCACGATGAAGCCGATGAAATCCGAGAACAGTGATACGGGATCAACCTCGGGAGGCGGCCCTGGCGCCAGGGCCGCGGCGCGGCAGACGTGCGGCATCGCTCTGGCGAGTTTCAGCGCTCGATCGTAGTCGGCTCCGGTGAGAATCGGCTCCCAACATGCGCGATAGCCGGCGCCGTTCTCAATCAAGTTGGGCAGGAACTGTTGCCGCGCGACGATTGCGGCGGCAAACCGCATTGCAGCGGCCCAAAACGCCAAATCCTTTCCGACAACCAGCCCGGGAGCGAGCAGTTCTTTATCGACACAGCGGCACAAGACTCCGACCGCGTCTTCCGGTTGTACGCGCGCTGAACCAACCGCCCATACTTGCAGTGACGCGCCTTCAGTCGATTCCGGAGGAGATGCAATCAGAGGACTCGAAGAAAGAGCTAACGCCCCGACCGTTGGAATCGATAGGAACAAATTGGTAGTGGGTTCGTCGTGATCGGCGAGATCCAAGCCTGCTTCGAGCAGCTTTTTAAGCACCGCCGCGGCCCCGGCGTCATAAGGTAATGTATTAGGCCGGACGCCCTTGTCTTTCGGCTTGCGGCGCGTACGTGTAGCGCCGGGAACAGATGACTCAACCGGGATTTCGCCCCAGAGATAGAAGCTGGTTTGTACAAACGCGCCGTGTAGAATGATCATTGGCTGTGAGGCAGTCTTATATCAGACCTCGGAGACTTCGGACAAATGTTGATTGTCGTGCGGGAGACTGCGCGGCCGGCGATTCAATTCTAAGGAGGCGTAAAAAATAACTTCCGCTTTTGAGTTATGCGGCAGCAAGAGATGAGGACCGCTGGTGAAGAGAGGACTTCACCGTGGAGGCGCAGGGATCGCCGCGGAGAGTAAGCCCCCTCTGCATCCCTCTGCACGTTAGTTAAAGGCGGCGGGCTTCAAAGCAGCTTGACGAAGCCAGCCTGTTGGAAATGATGATCCGCCGAGAGAGCTTCCACGATGCGCCGCTCTCGCATCACCACGAAGCTCATGCAGCCGGTGACGCCCCAGTCCTTGTCCGATTGCTCGAGAAACAGTTCCCAGCCAGCGTCGTAGAGATTCGAATCAACGTATGTCACTTCGATTAGGCTTGAGGCTTCGATTTTGTCCAATAGATCAAGCGCGAGGGTGCGGAGGTTCGAGGGGGACAGCCAGTTTCCGACTTCCAGCAACACCGCCGTCGTGGTCAACAGTCGAGCACCGGACTTTAGCTTATCCAGGTAAACCTGCCTCGCCTGATCGTGCAGTGAGTCTCGATTGTTGACTAAAGCAATCCAACCGGATGAATCAACAAAGACGATGTTTGGCTGGGTGTTGTAGATTAGCGCTTGAACCTTTAGCGCTTGACCAACCGGATGAATCAACAAAGACGATGTTTGGCTGGTGCGTCATTACGACCTTGGATGTCCGTAGCAATAGTGTTTGAAGTCAGCAGCCAGGTCTTCAGGGCCGATGTCCTTTGCCAAGCCGGGTATCAGGAAGGCCGGGTCTTCATTAGAACTCCCTTGAATGATTACCGTCACCGCGGTGTTGTCAGAGATATCAACACCGGCTGGCAATTCAATTCGACCGTCCTTTACGACTGCTTCGATTTCTCTGCTCATGGTGCAGCCGATTATCCAAGGAGTCGCGCGCTCCGTCAACGAACATGTTCGACGCCGCGGGCTTTGCGAAGAAATTCGTCGCTGTCGCCGCTTGACGGATTTGTGGCCGCAAGCACTCAGCATCGTTGTTATGCGCCGCTAGCTCTCGCGGTCATCTTCCACTTCTCCTTACGCCGAGCTTATTTGCCGTCCTGTGCTATGGCAATTTCTTGATCGCGACTAAATCGTCAGCTCGCAGCCATCGAGCAGGGACATTCCTAGAAGCGGGCCGGTGTCAGCAGCATCCACGGCCACGCGGCGCGGCTGACCATCCCAAATGATGACGCCCTCATGAATGTCGAAAATGCTCTCTCTGCCGTCGGCCAAAACGGCGCGGCCACGCCGGCGCCAGGCGAGGCCAAGCACGGCAAGGAGAGAGGGATGTAAGCTCAGTGAGCCGTCGAAACCCGTGTCGATGACAGCCTCGACTTTTATTTCCTGCTCAGCCGCGCCGCGGATAGTCACGCTTACTATCGGCTCACATTAGGCGTTGACGGTTGCGGTGATCATCTCGTCGCCGTCTGAAAGCGCGGCCCAAACCGGCGGACACATCGCGAGCCGATTTGTCTCAGCCAAATTTGCGCCTCCGGCAAGCGCGCCAGAAGCCGGTCCGAGGCCGCCAGTTCCTCCGCGTCAACCTCGAACGCTCCAGTTTCGATGTCGATGGCGGCATACTTGCCATCATTACGAGCCTCGACTAATGGGCTGATATCTCGTTCATAGATCTCATCGCCGCGGCGAGCGAATTCCTCTTTGCTATAACGTGGTTGTAGGGCCGCCATCATCTCCTCGTGTTCTGCACGCAAAGTATGCTCGGAACCTTCTTGCGGGAGCGAACCGTTTCAACGGTTTTTCCCCAGCGGACGCAACCAAACTGTTAAAACGGTTTGGCGCCCATCGTCCCTCCAAGACACCTCACTAGCCCGAAAGGGTTTCGTCTATCAGCCCAGGGTTACAGTACTCGGCTACCCTGGGAAACGAACGAGATGCCCCGCCCAACTCCAACGGGGTTGCGTCTCCCAGCGGGCAGACGGGGGGGGAAGGAGATCCGTCGCGTCTCGATCCCACCCGGGGTGAGCAGCCACAACCCCGTTGGGGTTGGGCAGGGGCGCGTCGACCGTTTCCCAGGGTCGCCGAGATACAGCAACCCTGGGCTGAGCAACGAAACCCCTTCTGGGTCAAAATCGCGAAACTTCAGTCCCCCAACTCCGTTGGGGGTCCGTTGGGGATCGCCCTCCGATAGGAGGGCATTGGAGTTTAGCCATTCTCATTCTCAACTCCGTAGGAGTGATCTGTCCGTAGCAACGAGATGAACCGAAGAATCAACGAGCGGGTGATGTGGTCTGAACTCCGTAGGAGTGACCTGTCTGTAGCAATGAGATGCACCGGAGAATCAACGAGCGGGTGATGTGGTCTCAACTCCGTAGGAGTGACCTGTCCAGCAACAAGCCCACCTCATTGAGATCGCGGCGCGTTGGCCCTCCTGACGGAGGGCAACGCGTCTACGGCGGCGTGATCGCAATGAAGCGGTCTCGTCGCTACAGACAAGTCACTCCTACGGAGGTGAGACCACATCACTCGCTTGTTGATTCTCCGGTTTACCTCGT
>JAHFUG010000016.1:9914-16228 GCA_023265195.1 Blastocatellia bacterium
CGGTTTACCTCGTTGCTACAGACAGGTCACTCCTACGGAGTTGAGAATGAGAATGGCTAAACTCCAACTTCTCCTACGGAGGATAGAAGGAAACGGCCAAACTCCAGCCACCAACGCAGTTGGTGGATCGTTCATATGCAGCCTACAAGCAAAGCTGCCTGCGGTCTCTCGTTTGTCTTATTTTCTCTCCTCGCGACGCGAGGGAAAGAGGGAAAGGAAACGGAAGTCCGGCGTGCGCCCTTTGTAGGCTGTGTCTGAACAATCCCCCAACTGCAGAGCGGAGTAGGAAAGACCGGCTTGGCTTCCCTGGGATGACATTCCGCACACGATCGTGCTGCGGGCCATGCACCAGACGTTCTTGGATCACGGCTTGTGTTTGCGCGAACACACCGAGCAAGGTACGTTGCTGATCTTCCTCGCGCTATAGATAGGTCGCATCTCCGAGACTAAACTCTTGTCACTTACATACAGGATTGTTTAATCGAGACATTGGTCCTCCTAATGGAGGGCAAGCGCCAGGAGCTATTACACACGACACGGAATTAAGCCACTGCTGAAATTCCGTGCGAATCGCTCAGCCCCAATGGTACATTTACTAGGCCGTTACATTAACTTGAAGCCATCGGAGCCATAGCAAATGAAATTTTCCACGAAAGCCATTCATGCCGGCAATGAAGCGGACCCGACAACCGGCGCCGTCAGTGTTCCCATATATCAGACTTCAACCTATAAGCAAGACGGGCTGGGCAAGCACAAAGGCTACGAATACGCCCGAACTCAGAACCCGACCAGGCTTGCGCTGGAACAAAACCTCGCCGCCCTCGAAGGCGGCAAGGCATGCTTTGCTTTCGCCTCCGGAATGGCCGCCATTAACGCGACAATGACGCTGCTAAAGGCCGGCGACCATGTAATCGTCAGCGATAACACCTACGGCGGAACGTTCAGATTGTTCGACAAGGTGCTGAAGAACTTTGGGCTCGACTTCAGCTACGTCGACACCCGCGAACCGCAGAACGTCGAAGACGCAGTTCGAGCCGAAACCAGAATGGCGTTCGTTGAAACGCCTACCAATCCGGTTATGTCGCTGACGGATCTGAAGGCTGTTTCCGAGATCACCCGCCGCCGTGGAGTTCGCCTCGTAGTAGACAACACGTTCATGAGTCCTTACTTTCAACGTCCGCTCGAATTCGGAGCGGACATAGTGATTCACTCCACGACTAAATTCTTGAACGGCCATAGCGACAGCATCGGCGGCGCCGTGATACTCAACGATGACGAAGACATCAAGCAGATGGCTTTCATCCAGAACGCGGCGGGCGCGATCATATCGCCTATGGACTCGTGGCTGGTGTTGCGTGGAACAAAGACGCTGGCGGTAAGAATGCGGCAACACGATGAGAACGGCCGCATAGTCGGGCAGTTCCTCTCGGAGCACCCGCTGGTGGAGCGAGTCTACTACCCCGGGCTTGCATCGCATCCTCAGCACGAGCTGGCCTGCCGCCAGATGTCCGGCTTCGGCGGCATGATCTCATTCGAGACCGGCTCGCTCGAGAATGCGAAGCGCGTGCTGGAAGGCGTTCGCGTGTGCACGCTTGGAGAATCGCTCGGCGGAGTCGAGTCTCTGATCAGTCATCCGGCTACGATGACCCACGCGTCAGTGCCGGTCCAGGAACGCAATCGGCTCGGCATTACCGACGGACTGGTCCGCGTTTCGGTTGGAATCGAAGACGTTGAAGACATAATCGAAGACCTGGACGGGGCTATCAATCAACTGGGCTGAGTGACCGTAATTGAGTGCGCCAAGATCAACATTCGGCGTATGCGGAGAATGTGGCGGCCGCGGATTGTTTCAAACCCTGGTTGATCATGAGGAGACTCATTCACCAGGAACGGCGCGCGGCACTATTGCAATTCCGTTGTGCGACTGTATACTGGAGACCTGCAGAGGCGTTGGTTCCCGGCGCAAGACGTGCAGTGCCCCTTGTTTTTACCCGCCCCGTGACTCGGAAAAATCCGTTATGGCTTCCAAACAGATGCGTGTGTTCTTCAAGCGCCTGATGTGGGTGTTTATCCCACCGGTGCTCGTCTTCGTATTGGGCGCCGGAATCCTCGAGGCGTATCTCATCCATCGGCTGACTCACCCTCAGCGCACCAAGCTGTACGGATCGCCTCGCGACTTCCAGGTGATAATGCAGCAGCCAATATGGTCGGAAGAAAAGTGGAAGTGCTCCGATGGCAGTCTCTCATACGGCTGGTTCTTGAGCCGCGCGCGGCCCGGACCGGCCGTCATACTGAGCCACGGATATAATTCGAACCGGTCGGAATTGCTCACGCTCGGCTTCGAATTGTGGAAAGCAGGCTATCACGTTTTGTTATACGACCTCAGGGGCCACGGCGAAAGCCCCGTCAATTGGTCCGGCCTTGGAACCTACGAGGCGGACGATTTGCTATCGGCCATAGCTTTTGTCAAAACTCTGAAGAGCGAGGCGGGCCAGGAGTTGCTGGACGGACGCGTCGGGTTGTACGGGGTTGACATCGGCGGCTACATTTCCCTCGTGGTCGCGTCACAAAACACTCTCGTGAAGGCTGTCGCCGTCGACTCGGTTTATCCGGACGTCGCGCACTACATAAACTACAAGCTCAAGACGTACATAGGTGACGCTCGTTGGGCGAATAACCTAGTCGATTCGCAACCCGCGAGCAGCGTGACCGGTTATGCAATTCAGGTTTACTTGATGCGAAAACAAGACTCGGCGCCGGCTTTTGATTCGGTGCGGGCGGTAACCGGAAGGCGATATCTGTTCATCACCGGCAAGGACGCGGGATTGCTTCAGAAGATGACGCGGGAAATCAGCGACAAAGCCGCTGACCAAAAACAGTACATAGAGGTAGAGAAGACGAGAACGAACAGATTGTACGAACAGGCCGCCGCCGATTACGACGCGCGCGTCGTTGCATTTTTCCGAGACGCGCTCCCAACAACCGCGGACAAGGTTGTAGGCGGAATCCGCGTGGCTTCGAAGTGACGGAGCCGAGGTCAGCGCACCGGCTTCGATGCGCCGACTCGCATCGCCATCTCACTACCTTGAACGGCGATGGGCTCGGTGCTCAATCTCGCGTCTGATTCGAGATCGCCCGCCTTCCGGATATAGGTAATGACGACGACGCTCCCTTCGCGGGCGACGGCGTCCACTATCTCTTCGGGGCTATAGGCGTTCAGCACGTCGCCTTCGCCCACGCCGCACACCACGCGGCCCTCCGCGTAAAACACCGGAGCATATTCCTTATCCAGATAAAATGCGATTCTCTCACCAGCCCTCAACGAGGCCGCCGTCTTGACGGACAGGTCCCGCAAACTGATCTTGCTGCTAAGGCGGGGCGGAAGAAGCGCTATCGACACCAGTACTATGCTGATAGTGAACGCCGCGGAACTTGCAATGAACTGACGCCGGCTGTTTCGGAGTAAAAAGAACATTGAACCAGCGGCGATGACGAGCGGCGCAAGCCTGAGTAGTTCCGGCGCGAGCGCGCCCGAGCCAAGTTCGCGATGCAAATAGATCAAGAATGCCGCCGCCAACACAAGAAGGAGCGCCGAGGTTAACCACGCACAAACGGTCATCACTGCGCTGCGTTCGCCATTCAGGAAGCGTTCGATCTCGTTTCCGACGATTAGCGACAGCGCGGGAAATGAAGGCAGTATGTAGCCCGGGAGCTTCGATACCGAGAATGAGAAGAACAGAATGGGGATCAGAAACCAAATCCAGGCGAGCGCCAATAGATAATCCCTGGCGTTCGCGCCGCGAAACCGCAGCTTGCGCAAGCGGCCGATCGCGGAAGCCAAGTACAGCGTCCAGGGGAGCGCGCCCGCCAGCGCAACAGCCAAATAGAAATAGATCGGTTCGGGGTGATGATATTCGTTCGTCAGGTAGCGCTTGACGTGATGATTAATGAAGAACTCGCGAACGAACTCCCATCCGTGCCTCATCGTCACCGGCAGATACCAACTGGAGCACACCGCAAGAAATACAACCGCCGTCAGAATGATGTCGCCTGGTCTGAACACCCAACGGCGAGTGATCAACCATGCAACCGCCAAAACTGCTCCAATCAGTAAGATTCCAACAAGACCTTTTGAGAGAACCGCCATTCCAGCCGCGGCCCCGGAAATCACCAGATACCCGACTCGGGCCCGGGCCGTGACCCCGCCGGCAATATGGGCGGCGCACAGCGAAATCGTGATAGACGCGGTCAATAACATGTCCGGGGTCGCGGCTCGGCCGTAGCCAATAAAGATGGCCATCGTCATAAGGACGAGCGAAACCGCTGCTCCCAATCTAACCGAAACCGTCTTCGTTACGGCGTGGAACAGAAACAGCGCGCCGCCAGCCGCCGCTAACGCCGAGGGGGCTCTCGCGGCGAACTCGCCGACCCCGAAGGCGTGATAAGCAACAGCGGCCAGCCAATACAGAAGCGGCGGCTTTTCAAACCACAAACACCCACACAATCTCGGCGAGATGTAATCGCCGCTAGCGAACATCTCGCGCGCGACCTCCGCATATCTTGGCTCGTCGGGTCCCGCCAGGCCAATGGCTCCAATGCCGATGAAGAACGCGAGGCCAGCCAGCGCGATTAGAGCGGCGCAGTATGACCAGCGCTTGGCGCCGGGCACGGCTTCTACTAGTATCTGTGTTTTCTTTGTGCTCAGGTTAGAGGTTCCCAGCTTAACGAATGAGTGTATGAAGCGTTGTCAGAGAGGTCAAGCTAAGAGGGCTTTAGCCGCTTATGGAAAAAAGAACGACAACAAGTTGGTTCCTAAATATAAAAGCCTGTGAGCAAGCGGACCACCGCGTCGTCGAGGTCAAACGCATGCTCACTGGACTAATCCAAAAGCTGACCGCTAGCTGATCGCTGACGGCTGAAAGCTGATCGCGTTTGTTTCGCGGACTGCGCGGGAGAATCGGTTGCCAGAAGGGCCACTTTTTTGCGGCGCAGTCCGCGAAAAAGCCTGGTCGTTTATGCAGATCGTTACGAGAAACCACCGCGTGATCCGGCATTCCGCACTCCGAACTTCGCATTCAGCACTCGGGATATCAAGGGCGGAGCCCTTGGCTAGTTTTGTTCTCTCGAGTTGAATGCGGGATGATTCTCTTACGCGACTGACAGTACGGAAAGAGGCCAAGGTTGGAAAGCACTATCAGAGTGGCCGTTGTGGGAGTTGGCCATTTTGGCCGGGAGCATGCTCGCGTCTACGCATCATCGGAGAAGGCTCGCCTGGTGGCGGTGTGTGATTCAAATGAAACCGTCGCCGCCGGCGTGGCCAGCCGATTTGGCGTTCCCGCCGTGGTGAACTATCGCGACCTGATCGGCCAGGTCGATGCGATCAGCGTGGCGGCGCCAACGGTCCAACACCACCGCGTGGCCTGCGATTTCCTCAACGCAGGCGTAGCGGTGCTGGTCGAGAAGCCGATCGCGTCGACGCTGGCGGAGGCGGTGAATATGGTCGAAGCGGCAAGGCTGAGCGGGGCATTGCTGCAGGCCGGCCATCTCGAGCGGTTCAACCCCGCGATCACTGCGGCGGAGGCGATAGTAACTCACCCACGATTCTTTGAAGCGCATAGACTGAGCCCGTTCACGCCAAGAAGCCTCGACATCGACGTGGTCATGGATCTGATGATACATGACTTGGACATCGTGCTCTCGCTGGTGAAGAGCGAGGTTGCCGAAGTTCGGGCGGCTGGAATCCCGGTTCTTACCCCTCGCACGGATATCGCCAACGCACGAATCGAGTTTGAGAACGGCTGCATCGCCAACCTGACCGCGAGCCGTGTTTCTGGCGAGCGTGTCAGGAAGCTGCGCTTCTTTCAGCCCCGCCAATACGTTTCGATCGATTACACGACCCAGGAAGCTTCCGTAGTCTCGGTCAACCCCGCGGCGTCTCCGGGTTCCCCGCCATTCACTGCCGGCCTTTTAGCCGCCAAGACCGCAGAGCCGCTCAAATTGGAGATCGAATCATTTCTCGAAGCGGTTTCAATCGGGGGCAATGTCAGAGTAAGCGGACAGGCCGGACTCGATGCGCTACGGCTTGCTCTATCGATAAACGAGAGGATTCGCGAGCACTCGTTGAAAGTAATCGGGCCGGCGTAGCTTCCTACTTCCGTGCCCCTGCTTGCGCAAGGCTTAAGGGAGCATCAAGACATAGGTTCCAATTTTGGGAGGAGAATTCACCGCGGACCAAATACCACCCACGGCAGTGGGTGGATAATTCAAGCTCAGCCTACAACCGGAGACGCAGCCCTCCCTCTTTCCCTTCTCCC
>JAHFUG010000016.1:16328-37045 GCA_023265195.1 Blastocatellia bacterium
ACATAGGTTCCAATTTTGGGAGGAGAATTCACCGCGGACCAAATACCACCCACGGCAGTGGGTGGATAATTCAAGCTCAGCCTACAACCGGAGACGCAGCCCTCCCTCTTTCCCTTCTCCCTGAGGGCGGGTTGAGGGGCTCGCCGCAACCAAGGCTGAGCTTGAACAATCCGCCCACTGCCTTGGGCGGGATTAGGAAAAGAAAGCGGCTTTGAGTAGGTCGAGCTTGAACTATCCCCACACTCCCGTGTGGGGGATTTGGGAAGGGAAGGACAGTCGAGCCTGAGTAGGTTGAGCTTGAACTATCCCCACACTCCCGTGTGGGGGATTTGTGAAGGGACGGACAGCCGAGCCTGTGTAGGTCGAGCTTGAACTATCCCCACACTCCCGTGTGGAGGATTTGGGAAAGGGAAGGACAGTCGCGCTTGTGTAGGTTGAGCTTGAACTATCCCCACACTCCCGTGTGGGGGATTTGGGAAGGAAAGGACAGTCGCGGCTGAGTAGGTTGAGCTTGAACTATCCCCACACTGCCGTGTGGGGGATTTGGGAAAGGGAAGGACAGTCGCGCCTGTGTAGGTCGAGCTTGAACTATCTCCACACTGCCGTGTGGGGGATTTGGGAAAGGGAAGGACAGTCGCGCCAGAGTAGGTTGAGCTTGAACTATCCCCACACTGCCGTGTGGGGGATTTGGGAAAGGGACGGACAGCCGAGCCTGTGTAGGTTGAGCTTGAACTATCTACCCTGACCAAGGTTTACTGTTGAACCATCGGGCCTATCGCTGTATTATGCCAATACCCTAACGGCTCTCGTCGGAGCCGGCGTACCTCATCGTATCTCTTACGCCTCGACCTGGAACGGTGAGGAGAGCTATGTCCAAGACGATTCTTATAGTGGAAGACGACTTCGATACACTCCATCCTTTGTCGGAACTGTTGCGGCTCAGAGGATACGAGGTGGTCACGGCGACCGAAGCCGACGCCGCTCTGACGCTGGCCCGCCGGCACAAGCCCGCTCTCATACTAACCGACATCGCTTTGCCCGGCGCCAGCGGATTGAGCCTCATATCAAACGTAAGACGCAACGAAGACATAAGCTCGACGCCGATCATAGCAATTAGCGGCTGCGGCCCCGTAGTGTTTCTCGAGGCTCAAGCAGCCGGAGCCGACCTGTGCATCGCGAAGCCCATAAACATTGAGAGTTTTTGGGCGGCCGTGGAGTTTATGTCGGGTGAAGCGGCGGAGTCTTCGATCCCGATAGCCGCGGACCAACCTGAATCAAGCCGAGCTTCCGTGATCGATCGCCTGGTCGATGAGCTTCGCACTGCATCGTCCAGGGATCTCCGCGACGACTGTTTGAAGCGGCTAAAGTCCCAGATTCTCCGAGCCGATTGAGCCCGCCTAATCCTTGACGGATTTTGAGAGTCTCTTGACGTGCTGCTTAGAGACCGAAGCGTAAGGACCAGACGTGCATTTTTGATACTCGGCGAGCGCGTCCGCCGGCCGTCTTAGTTTCTCATAGGCAAGGCCAAGCAAATAATGCACGTCTGAGTTCGAAGGTTGCAGCCGGGCCGCCGCCATATACTCAGCAGCCGCCATCGAGTAGTCCCGGGCGTCGAACGCCTTGAGACCGGCTTTTATGTGATCGTCGGCGCTCGAGGTTCTGGCGGGAGTGACCGTGGATGAGGCTGCGTTCTTGTTACTCTCGATGGGCTTGCTTGTTGTAGTCGCTTCTCCCTCACCGCGTTTCGCGGTCTCAACGCCGCCACCTTCAGCTTGCGGGCCTTGCGGCGACCCCTTGTCCTTCTGAGCGCGGCCACTGGGGGAGTCCCCTGTCGCCGCCGGCCCGCCCGGGAAACTCCCACCAGCCGAGGTTGAGTTGGACGCGTCTGGTGATGCGCCTTGCGGCGCCGGAGACCCGGCTTCGACTGTTTGCGGCTGCGTGCCGGCTTCCGGAGCGGCGGCAATTGAAGAACTCTTGGTATGCGACCGGCTGTACAACCAATAGCCGAGCGCTAATGCAGCGATGAGAAAAACGGCTACGACGCTCAAAACCGCAACAACGGGAAATCCTTTCTTCGCCCCGGATTGTCCCGAAAACGCCGCCGCTTGACTTGCGGCCGCCCCTTCGGCTATCGGCCCGCTAGCACGATGCGCTGCCGACTCATCAATTCTCTGCGTGCCCCCGACGGGGGACGATTCGGTCTGTACCGATCCCATTACCCTGGTACGGCCTTCTTGCCCTGGAATCATCTCGCCCGTGGCCGTCTCTCCAAGATTCCGAACGGTGTCGGCGCGGGCGACCTTTTGCGCGGAGCCGCTATCAAGCGCGATGCTGTCGTGGCGACTGGTGAGCTCAGCGGTCATCAAGCTACTGCCGCATTTGCGGCAGTACTTCTGATCATCGACGAGACCCGTTCCACAGTTCGGGCAAAACTTTGGCATAGACATCCCCCTTCGCCTGATCGAATCGGCGCATATTATAGAGTATCGCTTGTAAAGTTGGAATGCTTGAAGAGAAATGAAGTCTGGCCGAAGCCTCCTTGAGGTCCTGGGCATAATGGAAAGCAGGAATCAGGCTTCGTGTCTAACTTAACTAGTCTAGCCAAGGGCTCCGCCCTTGATATCCCGAGTGCGGAATGCAGAGTGCGGAGTGCGGAATGCCGGATCACGCGGTGGTCCTCAGGGGAAACGCGAACAGAATTCTCGTAGCGATCGGCATAAACGAATAGGCTTTTTCGCAGACTGCGCTGCGAAAAAGTGGCGCTTCGGGCAACCGATTTCCCGCGCGCAGTCTGCGAAAAAGCGCAATCAGCTTTCAGCCGTCAGCGCTCAGCTTTTGGGATTAGTCGAGTGAGCATGCGTTTGACCTCGACGACGCGCTGGGCCGTTTGCTCATAGGCTCTTATTTTTTTAGGAACCAACTTGTTGTCGTTCTTATTTCCATAAGCGACTAAACGAAGGAAGGGCGAAACCCATCAAACCTGAGGGCTACCCCAATGTCGCTGCTAGACTGATCCACCCTGATGACTTCGCCCGAGTATCGCATCCATCTCTCACGCTTGAACGGAACTTTGATGGCGACCTCGAGCCTTGCGCCTACAGGCACGGCCCTTCCAAACACGAGGTAAGCGCCGCCCGAACTCAAGTTCGTCAGGCAAACCTCATGCTCGAACGGAGTTCCTGCTTCGTCGATTCCGGTTAGCCTGGTCGGCCAGCCGACCGCGAAACGCCTGCCTTTTCTACGTTCTTCACTCGCCTTTGACGGATTATGAGCCGGACCCTCGTTCATATTGCCTGCTGTTCGGGATATGGCATCCCGCCTCCTGAGGCGGAAAAATTACAAATCCTTTCAGTTCTCCTTGATGCATGAATAAACTTCTTGAAATCGTCCGGAGCCTTCTGTATCCTGTCGCTTGCTTGACAGCTTGCTAGAGGATGATATGAGCCCCAATTACAGATACTCACAAAGCGGTTGGGCTGCAAAACTCAAGACCAGGAGTCATCAAAATGGCGACGAGAGCCCCCTTGCCCATTGCCCAGTTTGCCGTTGGTTTGGTTGTTGACCGAGAACTTCGAACCCCCGAATCAACTTGGCGAGATTTGTTTGCCTCGGAAGACGCCGCAGGCATCTGGCGTCAACTGTCAGTGCTCGTGAGAGGCGAAACGCCCGATGAGGGCGTTGATGCAAATAGGCGCACCCAGGACCTTTTTCTGGCGCTGATCACGACCGACCGACCCAAGTTCTACCTGGAAGCCGGCTTTACCCAGAAGATGATCGAAGAGGATCTGCGGCTACTCTGCGCGCGCCGGCAGTAGATCAGGGGGATCGCGCGGTTAATCAGTCTTATCGACCGAATCTTACCGACAGGCTCGTTGCGGCCTGATCGCGTAAGTGTCCGCCGTCGTGGCCTTCAAGCCGGAGCCAAGAGTTTTGACGGCGGCGCACCATCGATTCAGGAATCTTGTCTCACGACGAGGCGAAATGAAGCGATCATGCCAAGCTCGGCAGAAAGCAGTTCGTGTACAGCCTGAGATGAGAATACAACTCGTTGAGCACCTCCAATTCTTCCGGAGCATCATAACGCCTATACCCAACGTTTCTTCTCACCACCGACCAGTTCTTTTCTTCCACAAAGCAGTTGTCGTTCTTTCGATGAGGTCTGGCTCGAGTGAAGGTAAGGTGATCTTCTCCCCTATGCAGTACCGATACATCTCATTGTTGATGAATTCGCTGCCGTTGTCTGAATCAATTCCAAGCAGATGAAAGGGTAACCGCTTCCTGATCCCGGCAAGCGCCTTGAAGACCCATACCTGCGCCTTATTGCGTACCGCCTCGGTTTCAGTCCACCCGGTATGCACATCGGTCACATCCAATGTTTGACAGAAGTCTCCCCTCGCATCTCCGCCCTCGTGGCCAACCAGATCGATCTCCACAAACCCTGGTTTGATTTCATCCCACTCCGAGAATTGTTCGAATTGGAATCTGGTGCTTGAGCAAGGTCCCTGGTTTTGTTTGCGATCTCCCTTTGAGGTTGTACTTCTTCCTCTCACTGGCCAGCAATCTGTCGATCGTTGCCGCGCTCATCTTCCGGAGTTTCCTCTGATCTGCGATGCTCAGTCGAATCTCGAAGTTCCCTCTTAGCACTGGGATGATCTCTCCAATCGCAGCTCGAAGCCGTTTCCCCCAAATGCAGTCCAGGATCATCCAGATATTCTTGAGCGTCTCTACTACTTCACCCTCGTAAGTGCGCCGCCGCTTCCTTGTCGTCTTCTTACCGACGTCCCCGGAGATGATCGCCTTGCCTGCCGCCGTTGGCTTACCGTGGCGCCGTGGCAGCCAAGCTGCATATCGCTTGGCGTATCCGGTCAACTCAATCAGATGACTCTAGAATTGCTCCCTTCTCCTTCTTACGAGCCTTCCGGTACTTCTCTGCCGTCTCTGCTATTACCGCTCTCTTTTCCCTCATCCTTAGCCTCATTGATCCCTCCTTTGACTCTCGTCCGGGAAGGGTACTTGTTCGAGATCATTTCGGGCGGATTATTACGTGAGGCAACGATTCAGCTTCGGGATGTTTTTTGATGAGTCAATGCGGCGTTGCGATTCAGAGGAAAATCTATATAATCAATGCCACCTTAAGAGTTAGTATTTGAAAGAGCGGTTTGGGCTGACTCGTGAAAGAAGCGTCCCCGTGTGATCGCTTAGCTCGGTATGCCGGAAGAAAATGAATTCAATATTACCGTTTACGCAAAGACAGACGTAGGTCTGGTGCGTTCCGGTAATGAAGACAGTTTTCTCGTATTGAACCTCTCCACGGCGGACACCTGGACGCCGGAGACCATTAAGGACGATTCGCCTCCGCCGCACCTTCAACGGTTTAATCAAGGTCACTACGGTTCGATCCTCGCTGTGACGGATGGGATGGGAGGCGCCCTGGCGGGCGAAGTTGCATCACGTCTTGCGGTCGAGAGCGTGCGAGACCGCTGCCTCGAATTGCAGTCCAGTCCCGAGTACTCGAAATTCAGTTTTCCCGAACGGCTGCGGCTGGCTATAGAGCTGGCGAATCTTTACATTCACTATCAGAGTTTGAGCAACTCGGAGTACACCGGCATGGGCGCCACGTTTACGGCGGTTGGCTTGAAGGGCCGAACGGCTTACTTCGCACAGATCGGAGACAGCCGGGCTTATGTGATTCGCAACGGCAAGGTCCGTCAGATCACCAAGGACCAATCGCTGGTAGGGCAACTGGTGGCGGCGGGACATATCACCGAAGAAGAAGCCGAGCAACACACCTATAAGAACGTCATCCTTCAGGCGTTGGGCGCTTCACCTTATATCAATGTCGCCGTGGACACCATGCCGCTATTGGATGGAGATACGCTGGTGCTGTGCAGCGATGGCCTGTCCAACAAGATGAAAGGCGAAGAGATCATGGAGATCGTCCGCCATTCGGAATCGCACAAGGCCGGATGTGAGGGGTTGATAAGGCTTGCGAACGACCGAGGCGGCGAAGACAACATAACGACTCTACTGGCTCGCGTCGAGTACGGGCCTCAACTTCGCGACGACAAGGAGAGCCCAACCCGGCCCCTCGACGACAACTGGGGCGTCGAGAGCCTTGAGCGCGATCCTGACCTGCCCTACGAAGTAGATGTCACGTTGATAGACGACGAAGCAGACGCGCAAGAGCGTTAGTAAGCGTCTCGAGCCACGGCTTCCCCGAATCCCACGCACGGCAGTGGGAGGATAGTTCAAGCTCAACCTACGTAGAGACGGCCTTCTTCCCTTTCCCGAATCCCACCCACGGAAGTGGGTGGATAATTCAAGCTCAACCTACAACGAGTGAGTCTCACCGCGGCTTCCCCGAATCCCACCCACTGCCGAGACTGTGTGAAAACTCCGAGAATCCCACCAACGCAGTTGGTGGATTGTTCAGACACAGGCTACGAAGGGCGCACGCCGGACTCCCGTTTTCCATTCCCTCTCTCCCTCGCTTCGCGAGGGGAGAAAAGAAGACAACGAGGGGGCCGCAGGCATCTCTGCTTGTAGGCTGTATATGAACGATCCACCAACTGCGTTGGTGGGATTCGCGGAAGAGATATGGCGCGCAAGGTCGTGTAGGTTGGGTGTGAACGATCCACCAACTGCGTTGGTGGGATTCGCGGAAGAGATATGGCGCGCAAGGTCGTTAGGTTGGGTGTGAACGATCCACCAACTGCCGTGGGTGGGATTAGGGGAAGGCGTAGCGGGCTTGTTCTTTGTAGGCTGAGCTTGAAGTATCCACCCACTGCCGTGGGTGGGATTAGGGGAAGCCGTAGCGGGCTTGCTCTTTGCAGGCTGAGCTTGAAGTATCCACCCACTGCCGTGGGTGGGATTAGGGGAAGCCGTAGCGGGCTTGCTCTTTGCAGGCTGAGCGTGAACTATCCACCAACTGCCGTGGGTGGGATTTTGGGAAGGCGTAGCGGGCTTGTTCTTTGTAGGCTGAGCGTGAACTATCCACCCACTAGCCGCCGGCAAATCCGTGGTCTATACTTCCGCTCCTTGTTCGCTCGCGGACACGTGCGCAGTCAGAGCATGTGCGCCGGCCTGAACGAGAGTGATGATGGATGAACCGGGCGGCGGCTGATCGAGGTTCGGCTACTTCGGAGGTGTAGATTGCTCGTCAATTTGGATGAAATCTTTCGCTCGCGCGACTTTGGCGCGTTGCGTGAGACGCTCGCAAAGCTCCCCCCTTCCGATCTCGCCACGATGATTGGAGATTCGGAATCTCAGGAACAGGTCATACTATTTCGAATCCTCCCGCGGAAATTGGCGGCGGCGACTTTCGAATACCTTCCTCTGGAGAAACAACACAGTCTGTTGTCGGCGATGGCGCAAACGGAAGCCGCCGCGATATTGAACGAAATGTCGCCCGACGACCGCACCACGCTGCTGGAAGAGTTGCCGGGGTCGGTGACCAAAGAACTGTTGCAGATGTTGAACCCGAAGGAGCGCGCCGTGGCCGTCTCGCTTCTGGGTTATCCGGAAGAGAGTATCGGCCGTCTGATGACGCCCGACTACATAGCCGTTAACACGGCCTGGACGGTGCGCTACGTGCTCGATCATATTCGCGAGCAGGGACACGACAGCGAAACCCTCAGCATGATTTACGTCGTGAATGACGAAGGCGTCTTGATAGACGACATTAGGATCAGACACTTTTTGCTTTCACCGCTCGACCGTTCGGTTGCGGATCTGATGGACAATCGCTTTGTAGCTTTGAAGGCCACGGACGATCAGGAAACCGCCATACAAGTCTTTCGGAGGGAAGGCCGCTACGCGCTTCCCGTGATTGATTCCGGAGGGGTGCTGATCGGAATCGTGACTATAGACGACGTGCTTCAAGTGGCCGATCTGGAAGCGACCGAGGACATTCAAAAGATCGGAGGCGTGGAGGCTCTCGACCAGCCTTACATGCGAGTCGCGCTGTTTCAGATGATAAGGAAACGGGCCGGCTGGCTGGTGATCCTCTTTCTGGGCGAGATGTTGACGGCGACGGCGATGGGCTACTTCGAGCACGAGATTCAACGCGCCGTGGTGCTCGCGCTCTTTATTCCGCTGATCATCTCGAGCGGAGGCAACTCGGGTTCGCAGGCCTCGACGCTCGTGATTCGCGCACTGGCATTGGGCGAGGTCACCCTGAGCGATTGGTGGCGCGTAATGCGGCGCGAGGTGATCTTAGGGTTGGCCCTTGGCGCGATACTTGGAAGCATTGGGTTTCTGCGCATCACCGCATGGTCGGGATTTTCCAATATCTATGGCCCGCACTGGCTGCTGGTTGCGGTCACCGTCGGGTCCGGATTGATCGGAGTCGTCGTTTGGGGAACGTTGGCGGGTTCGATGTTGCCGTTTTTGCTCCGGCGCCTGGGCTTTGACCCAGCCGCGTCATCGGCTCCATTCGTGGCGACGTTGGTGGACGTCACCGGATTGATAATCTACTTCAGCTTGGCCGCGGTGATTCTTCACGGCAGCTTGTTGTGAGGGAGCGGTAAGCAGTCAGCAGTCAGCGGTCAGCAGGCAGCAGTCAGCGGTCAGCGGTCAGCAGTCAGCGGTCAGCAGTCAGCCCTCGGTGGTCAGCTATGACCAAAAGTGAGGACTTAGGGGTGTGAATAGGAAGAAGAGCAAACGACCAAACTACTAAAGGCCATGAATCGATGATAGCGAGACTGCGTAAGCGTCAGCTTGCGACAGACGGCTGCGAACATCCTGAAATCCCATTTCCTGACCGCTTACTGCTGACCGCTGACCGCTGACCGCTGACCGCCGACTGCTGACCGCTGACCGCTGACCGCTGACCGCTGACCGCTGACCGCTGACCGCCGACCGCTGACCGCTACCCTTCACACGGCGAACGGCGGAATAACCAGGATAGGACGGTTCCAGGCCGAGATGACTTGCAGCGTGATGTCACTTGGCTCGAACAGAAGCCTCGCGCGGCGGCCGTGACTGCCAAGCACGATCAGATCGTATTCTCCCGATCGCGCTTCCGCGAGAATGCCCTCCGAGGGACTCGCCGCCTGACGCACTCGCATCTCACTTGCGACATCCATGCCTCGCAGCGTAGCCAACGCCCTATCGATGTGCGCGCGAGCCAGCCCGGGCGGCTCCGCGTTGTCCTTCGTTACATACAGCAACGTCACGCTCGCGCCCAGCCGGCGAGCAATCCGTCCACCTAGTCGAACGTCGCGCTCCCCCGGCTCGCCCGCCGCCGTACATATCAGGAATCGTTTGAACTGCGTCCGCTCGCCTTTGACGATAAGCACTGGGAGTTGAGCGTGCTCGAGTAACGCCGACACCGTTGCGCCAAGCTGCCTTGCTGGACCTCGGCCCGTCCCCACGCGCAGCCGAGGCGTCTTCGAGCGAGCAACAACCAACAACACGTTATAAAGCGACTCGGCTTGCTCGTTGAGAATCTGCCTGGCGGGCTCACCGTGACGCAGCCGGATATTAGACTCCATGAGTCCCGACTCTTGCCGCCGCGCCGTCAGCGAAGCGCGCAGTTTCTCGGTGTTTTTCTCGGACTTGGCGACGCCGAGCAAGGTGACCGAAGCATCGAGACCCTTCGCCAATACGCGCGCCGCGTCCAGGAGCGAACCCGAACTCGAGCCCGAGTCGCACACGAGCAGGCGAAACGGCGGCTGCTGCAAGATGCGCCAGTCACGCAGACTAACCCATAATTCCGCGTCGCCAACATGAACGGAGGAAGGGAGCACCGCATCAACGAGCAACCCTTCCTCGCCAAAAGGCACGGGCGGCGATATCTGGCGGGTCGCCGGCAAACGATCGAGTCTAAGCCTGACGCGTCTGAGCGTACCGGTGAAACTCTGTTCTACAATCGTCCCCTTTCCGAGCACGGTCGCGCCGTTCGCCGGCGGTTGCTCGGTCAAGTGAACCTGTTCAGGCCGGAAGAGCATCTGAACCGACGCTCCGTCCTCGTGAGGCACATTGCAAGGGATCGGCACTGAAAGAGGCCCGAACCGCGCCTGTTCACCCTCGGCTCGGCCGACCAAGACCGTGCCCGCTCCGAGAAAGGTCGACACGAACAGCGACCTTGGCTCCGCGTACAACGTCTCAGGCGGTCCGATCTCGAGCAGCCGTCCACGCTCTATCACACCGATGCGGTCAGCCAGCTCAAACGCTTCTTCCTGATCGTGCGTAACGAGAATGGCCGTCACGCCGAGCTGCTGTTGGACTCGTTTCAAACTTCGCCGAAGCTGCGCGCGGATCTTCACGTCCAGCGCGCCGAACGGTTCGTCGAGTAGAAGCACTTTAGGTTGATAAGCGAGCGCGCGGGCGAGAGCCACGCGTTGCTGTTGTCCACCCGAAAGCTGATGGGCGTAGCGCCGTCCAAGCCCGGCCAGTCCTACAACGTCGAGCAATTCCTCACGGCGTTTAGCTCGTTCCTTTGATTTGACTTTGCGGACCCTAAGCCCAAACTCGATGTTCTCGGCAACGGTCATGTGGCGAAACAGAGAATAGTTCTGAAAGACGAAACCGGCTCCTCGCTCTTGCGGCGCCAGATCCGTCACATCGAGGCCGTGAAGCAGAATGCGGCCTTCATCAGGCTGCGCGAGCCCGGCGATCAAGCGCAGCACGGTGCTCTTGCCGCTGCCGCTGGCGCCTAACAAGACGAACATCTCGCCATCGGTCACTTCTAGCGAGACGTGATCCACGACAAGCTGATCGCCGAATCGCTTTACAAGGTTTTCAAGAACTATAGACATAAAGAAAAAATTGATGATTGATGAACGGGGAAGAGGAATGGGGAATTGATGATTGATGATTGATGAACGGGGAAGGGGAATTGATGATTGATGATTGATGATTGATGATTGATGAATAGGGGAAGGGGAAGGGGAATGGGGAATTGATGATTGATGATTGATGAACGGGGAAGGGGAATGGGGAATTGATGACTGATAATTGAGGAACAGTGAAAGGAAGTGGGGATTGGTGAATGAGGACGATATGGGGATCGATGAGTGAATGTCAGCGTTCGTTCCTCAACCATCAGTCACTTAGTTCTTTCCCATCTCATCAATCAGCATTGCCCTTTTTTCCGTTCATCAATCATCAATCATCAATCATCAATTCCCCTTCCCCCTTCCGTATTCATCAATCATCAATTCCCCTTCCCCCTTCCGTATTCATCAATCATCAATTCCCCTTCCCCCGTTCATCAATCATCAATTCCCATTTCCCCAATCTCACGCGCGCTCAGTCAACAGCCTCCGATCTCTTCTTCAACGACTCCATCAACATAAGGATCACAAACGTAATGGCGGCTAGAACCACCGCCATCGCATAAGCTCCCACGTAGTTTCGATCGTCAAGCGACCTGAAGATGAACAGTGTAGAGGTCTCCGTGAGATGGCTGACCCCTCCGCTTACCACGAGCACCGCCCCTATCTCGCCAACCGCGCGGGCGAAGGTGAGCGACACGCCGTACAACAACCCCCAGCGTACCGCCGGCAGAGTGACTCGCCAAAAAGTCTGGAGCTTGCCAGCTCCCATGGTGTAAGCAGCGTTCTCTTGCTCCAAACCTAGCTGAGACAGCACCGGCATTACCTCGCGTATGACGAACGGCAACGAGATGAAAGTGGTGGCTATCAACATTCCGGGAACAGCGAACACGACTTTGATTCCTAGCCAATCTATGATCGGCGTGAGCCACCCTCCTCTGCCGAAGAGCAGAATCAACATGAAGCCGGCTATTACAGGGGACACGGCAAACGGCAAATCGACCAGGCCGTTGATGATCTTTTGCCCGGCAAATCCGTCACGAACCAGTATCCAAGCCACGCACAAACCGAAAACCGTATTGATGATCGTCGCGCCGGCGGCCAGCATGAGGGTCAGCTTCAATGAACTCAGCGCATCAGGGCTGGTTACCTGCCGCACGAACTCGCCGGCGCCGTCCACCAGAGAACTCCACGCCAGTGCCGCCAGTGGGCCGAGCAACAGCACGGCTGCATAGAGAACCACTACGCCAATCAATACGCGCTCGATGAAGCTAAGCCGCGGTCCGCGCCGCGCTCGCGCCTGATTCAAGAGCGGGCCGCCCGGCTTGATTGTAGAATCACTGGTGGACATGAGCACTCCCTTTCCGGCTTTGAATCCATTCGACAACGAGTATCAACGTGAACGACAACCCGAGCAGGAGCACCGACATGGCGCTTGCGGATCTCTGGTTCTGCGATTCGATTTGCCCATATATGTAAACCGGCGCCGTCAGGGTCTTACCCGGAATGTTGCCGGCTACGACTACTATCGACCCGAACTCTCCCAACGCTCGCGCAAAAGTGAGCAGCGACCCCGTCATCAGCGCTCGCGTAATGTTTGGAAGGACTATGTGTAAGAAGGTAATCCACTTCGAAGCGCCCAGCGTGTAGGCGGCCTCTTCCTGTCCTTTCTCGACCTCCATCAGAACGGGCTGCACCGCTCGAATCACGAACGGGTAAGTGATCAACAGCAACGCGAGCACTATTCCAGGCGTTGCGAATATGACCTGAATTCCCTTGCCCATCAGCCACGCCCCGAGCGTTCTCTGCGGGCCGTACAGCGCGACGAGCATGACTCCCGTGACTAGCGTCGGAATCGCAAAAGGCATGTCGATGAGGCTGTTGAGCAGGCGCTTGCCGATGAACTCGTAACGCACGACTACGTACGCCGTAAGCGTCCCCATCACTGCATTGACCGCGCTCACGATCACGCTGGCGATAATGGTGAGCTTGAGCGCTGAGAACGCGGTGGGGTTGGTCACGTCGCTCCAGAAGATTTTAACGCCTGCAGCGAAACCATTGGCTACGATGGCGGACAACGGCAGCACGATCATGAATCCTAGATAGATAATCGCCGCGCCGCGCAGACCCCACTTACCCATCGCTCCGGAAGCGAGCGATCGGCGGCGAGGCGCCATTGATTGGATCGAAGCGCTCATCTCGATGCTCGCAACTCGTCTATCACTCTCGTGTAGACGCCCTCTGGTCCATAAAGGCCGTTAGCCACTGATTTCCATCCGCCTAGAAACCCGATCTTCCAGAGATCCTCGACAGCGGGAAACTGAAACTCGACCTCTTTCGCGACCTTTTGATCCACCGGCCTCAAGCCGTACTTCGCATAAGCTCGCTGCGCCGCTTCGCTCCAGAGAAAATCGACGAAGGCTTCGGCCGCCGCCCGGACTCCGTGCTTGTCGGCGTACTTGTCGACAAGCGCCACCGGGTTCTCGATCAGTATCGTCGAGCGAGGAATAACATAGTCATACTTCTGTCCCGCCTGTCTCGAGACCAGCACTTCGTTCTCATAAGTGATCGCCGCGTCGCCGGCCCCGCGTTCGAAATTAGTCAGCGATTCGCGCGCCCCCTTATCCATTATCGACACGTTGCGGAAAATGTCTTTCAGCAGCTTCTCCGCGGCGGCGCGGTCATCCCTGGCCGAATCGGCGTAGCCCCGAAGCGCGGCGCCGTAAATAGCGTTCACGTTCCACTGCGCGCCTCCAGAAGTCTTTGGATCCGGAGTCAACACGTTCAGGCCAGGCGCGGCAAGATCAGTCCAGTCCTTGATCTGTTTTGGATTGCCTTCTCGAACGGCGATTACCACGATGGAGGCGCTGGCGATCCCGTTGTTCGGCTTTGACTTCCAATCATGAGTGATGAGCCCGGCGCCGGCGATACGGTCGACGTCGCCTTCGAGCGACAATGCGGCGACGTCCGCTTCGAATCCGCCAATGATGGCGCGTGACTGCGCTCCACTGCCTTGATAGGACTCTTGAAAATCGGCGTCCTGCCCGGTCTTCTCCTTCCAATACGTCTTGAATGCCGGAATGACGCCCTTGCCATAGGCTTCGCGCGGCGTTGTGTATCCGCCGATGGTCAGCGTGACTCTATTGCCCTTCACCCTGGATGAGTCGCCGCACGCCTGACTAACACAAAGACAAAGAGCGCCAATCAAACCGAGCGCGAAGACCCGCCAACTCTGTGGTTGCAACAGAGCCGCCTTGGAATTTGCTCGCACGCCAGAGGAATAAAGTAGGGCCGGCCCTCCGTGGCCGCCCCTCTTCTTGAAAGGCGTCTTGAAGAGATGGTACTGGTCGCCAATAGAGCGACAATCGCATGGACGAGCCCGTCGACTAATCATCAATCCTGATCTGGCTACGGAGCGTTGGGTTGTTACCTCATGCATACGCCTGTCTCGAGTTTGGCCATTGATACGCGGTAAAAGCGGTCGCCACCTTGGAGTGCGGCGGCTTGCCGCCGCTTTCGTACGTCGCCCCCTGCTCGCACCGAAGTAGACTACCAAGGCGGCGACAAGTCGCCGCACTCCAAGTCTTGCGCCACGAAGTGGCGCTTTCGCCCTCCGTAGAAGGGCTTATGCATGCGCATTTGTTCAGGAGCGCCCATTGGCTTACACCTTCAGCGGATTGTACCTGTGCTCGAAGCGGCTCGTGACGCAGTCGCCAAGCCGATTGTACTGAGTTGACCGATTCTAAGGGTAGGTTCGCGCGATGAATTTGTCGCGGCGTAACTGCCCTTCCCATATGCCTACGAGGTTAGCTGACGGGCTCGGACTGGAAGTGTCCTACGGCGATTCTCACGCGACTCACTACTTGCGCGGTAGAATTGCCGATACGCCCCGTGGTTTCGCAGAGCGAAACCCTTGGTTCCCCCGCGTTACTCATCAGCGATCATCTTACGGCGAGTAACCTCGGCAGACAGATTGTCAACGGCGGGATGGTACGACACGTATTGAAAGATGTCAAGATGACGAATTCTCGCCCATCCTTCACGGTTTTAGGTGCTTCCCGCGCGCAAGCTGCTTTGATAGCGCCAACACGCCAACACCAATGACGTTCTTTAACTTTGACTTGGCGCACTCGCGCGGACTACGCTTGATCGCCATGAACGCCCCAAAGCAGGAAGCCAGTCAACGGATTTATCGGGCGCGCATCAACCGGGTGATTGACTACATCAGCGAGAATCTTGGTGAAGAACTATCGCTAAAGCAACTGGCCGCCGTCGCCAACTTTTCCGAATTTCATTTTCATCGCCTGTTCCGTGCATTGATAAACGAATCGCTCAACGAATTCGTCACGCGCTTGCGGCTGGAGAAATCGCTTCGCCTATTGCGGCGTCAACCTCCGCCTTCCCTGACTCGGATTGCCGTCGAATGTGGATTCAACTCACTGTCGAGTTTTTCGCGCACGTTCAAGAAGCACTGCGGCGCCAGCCCCGGCAAAATCGATCTGGAGAATTTCCTCAAGAATAGCAAGATCGGACAAACGTATCCCATCGAATCCCGCTACTATTTGCAAGACTTCCCCGCTGACGAATCGAACGCGGACTTTCCGGTGCGGGTCGTAGAGTTTCCGGCGTTGAGAGTCGCTTACATTCGTTGTTTCGGGTTGTATATGGACGGGCAAAAAGGCATTGACGCTTATCAACGGCTGATGGCATGGGCTGACGCCGAAGCGTTGATGACGCCTGAAACCTTGGTTATCGGCATGGCTCCGGACGATCCTGAGATCACGCCGCTGAATAAATGCCGCTATGACCTTTGTTTGACCGTGGCGGCGCACATCAAGCCAGTCGGGGAAATCAACGTGATGACAATTCCAGCTACGGCTTACGCCATGCATCATTGCGTAGGTGACATCCATCAATTCGACCGCGCTTGGAATTATTTCTTTAAGGTCTGGCTGCCCGCTAGTGGTTACCAGCCTGCCCCGCAACCCGCGATGGAAATTTACATCAAGCGCCCCGAAGAAATTGGCTGGGAAACTTTCGATATTGAGTGCTGCGTGCCGGTGCAGCCTTTGTAAAGGAGCAACATATGAAAGCTACTTATTGCCTTACATCTCGACAACTGTTGAGCCTCGCGCTGCTGGCGGCTTTATGCGGCGCGGCGTTAATCCTTGCGCTCGTCGACGGCTGGACGCCCGCATCCGTGGCGGCGCAATCCAATCCGCAAACCACCAAGGAGAAAAAGAAAATGGGAAAGCCTGTAGTGCATTTCGAGATCGGTTGCCGTGATGTCGGTAAGACACAGTCGTTTTATAGCAAGCTGTTCGATTGGGACATCACGCAATCCGGACCCGCCGCCGTCATCAACACCGGTGGCGAAGGCATCGGTGGTCACATCACTTCACTCGGTCACGACCCGCATAATTACGTCACCGTTTATGTGCAAGTAGAGGATTTGCAAGCTTACCTCGACAAGGCCATCGCACTCGGCGGCAAGATGCTCGTGCCGCCCGTGCCGATCCCGACGGGCAAATTCGCATGGCTGTCTGACCCCGACGGCAATATCATCGGATTGCTACAACCCAAGCAATAGTTCGAGCTCGTAGCGGGCTCGGTCTCGGGTATAGTCCAATTCTCGAATTCAACTCTGTTCGTCCGCGGGGGCGCCGGCCTGCGTGTTGGCGCCTTCACTTCTCAGTTCAACTACCAGGCCGAACAGATGAGAGATCATTCGGAGTCAACCAGCGGTATCCCCTCGAAGAGATCGCGGACGGGACAGGAGAAGCCCGGGAGTAGCGGACTAGCTAACGAGTCGGGCTCCAGCATTGTGGCGACAAGCGTGAGTTGCGCGTTGTCGCGCCGGTAGACTTCGATCCGCCGCGCACGCCAGTCAATAATCCAGTACTCCCGAACGCCGCGGCGGGAGTAGAGTCTGAGCTTTAATTCACGGTCACGCCGTTCGTTCGCGCGCCCCGGCGAGAGCACTTCGACAACAAGCTCGGGGGCGGCGTGGAGGTGGCCATCGGGTCCGAGCGCCGTTCTTAGCCGGGCTTTGCTTATCCAGACCAGGTCCGGCGCTACGTCGTCATCGTCGCTGAATATCAGACCAGGCGCTATGTTTACTTCACCTGCTCCTGTCTTCTTGCTCCAGGCAGAAAGCCGCGCGGCCACTTCAAAGCAAGACAGTTGATGGAAGTAATGCGGCTGTTTTGACACGTGCAATTCTCCGTCGATGATTTCGTAGCGCTTTCCATCATCGGGCAGCGCTTCAAGATCCGCCGATGTCCAGTGAAGCGATGTGGTCATGGTTTGCACCTCAGGGCCCGAGTATAGCAGGAACAACACTGTTGTTTCGAACAAAGTAGTCTGTCCGCTAAGACAGACTTCAGTGAGAGCGTTCATTCCGAGCCAATGAGCGGTATCCCCTCGAAGAGATCGCGGACGGGACAGGAAAAACCCGGGAGAAGCGGACTAGTCAACGAATCAGGATCGAGCATCGTGGCGACGAGCGAGAGTTGCGCGTTGTCGCGCCTGTAGACTTCGATCCGCCGCGCCCGCCAATCAATAATCCAGTACTCCTGAACGCCGCGTCGTGAATAGAGCTTACGCTTTGCTTCCCGATCACGCCGCTCGTTCACACGACCCGGCGATAGCACTTCAATAACAAGCTCGGGGGCGGTGTGGAGGTGTCCGTCAGGTCCGAGAGCCGCCGCCAGTCTGCCTTTACTGATCCAGATAAGATCAGGCGCCACGTCATCGTCGTCATCGAAGACCAACCCGGGCGCGATCATAACAAATCCCGCGTTCGTCTTCCTGCTCCAGAGCCCCAACAATGTATTCGCGTTAGAACAAGACAGTTGATGATAGCAATGCGGCTGTTTCGACGCGTGCAATTCTCCATCAAGAATCTCGTAGCGCTTTCCGTCATCGGGAAGAGCATCGAGATCAGCCGACGTCCAGCGTAGAGATGCCGTCATAGTACAATAACCCCGCGCGGATTATACCAGTATCAGTTAGGGCGGACCCAATAACTTGAAGAGGTTACTTTAAGCCAAGACTCTTTCGAACCTGATCCCTGTACTCGTTCGCCTTCCCGCGGACTAGAACCTCGTTCACGGTCAGCACGCGCCGGTTAAACATTATTAGCCGACCGTTGATTATCACCGTATCGACGTCCGAAGCCTTCGTCGCGTAGACCAGATGCGAGTAAACATTATACAGCGGCGTCTGATGCTCGCTGTTCATTCCGACTATTATCAGATCGGCGCGCTTGCCCGGCTCAAGCGAGCCAATCTCTTTGTCCATATGAATCGCTCGCGCTCCCCGGATTGTCGCCATCTCGAGCGCTTCGCGCGCATTCAAAACGGTTGGATCCTTCGAGATCAGCTTGTGCAGCTTCGCGGCCGTGTCCATCTCTTCCCACATGCTCAGGTCGTTGTTCGACGCCGCGCCGTCCGTCCCAAGTCCGACCTCGACGCCGGCTCGCAGCATTCGCGGAACGGGCGCCGCGCCGGCGGCGAGCTTCATGTTCGATTGCGGACAGTGAGCTACGCCGGCCTCGCGGCTCGCAAGAGTCCGGATGTCGTCGTCAGTTGGCCAGACCATGTGAGCGGCTATCGTTCGATTGTCCAGCAGGCCGATGCCCGCGAGATACGCGACGGGGCTTGCGCCATACTTGTCTTGAATCGTCTTGATCTCGGCCGAGTCTTCCGCGACGTGAATGATCAGCGGGATGTCGTTCTTAACCGCGAGATCGTGAGCTTGTTTCAGATGCTCGGTGGAGACAGTGTAAGGCGCATGAGGCGCGATGGCCGGCGTGATCAGGGCATGTCCCTTCCACTTTTTCGCGAACGTTTCGACATAGTCAATCGCCGCGTCCCACGTTTTATTGTCGGGCGCGGGGAAATCGAGAACGGTTTCTCCGAGGACGGCGCGCATCCCGGCCCGAGCGGTCTCCTCCGCGATTGCGGTCTCGAAGTAATACATGTCGACGTAGGTCGTTGTACCGCCACGAATCATCTCGAGACAGCCGAGCCGGGTTCCCCAGCGCACGAACTGTTCGTCTACGTTCCTGGCTTCGGCGGGAAAGATGTACTTTTGCAGCCACTCAGGAAGCAAGAGGTCATCGGCGATTCCACGAAATAACACCATCGGAACATGAGTATGAGTGTTGATCAATCCCGGCATCACGACCTTGCCTGTGGCGTTGATGATTCTGGCGGCTCGATACCGAGCGCTGATTTCAGCCTTGGTTCCAACGGCGATGATTCGTTCGCCACGAATGGCGACCGCTCCGTTTTCGATTATCCCGGCGGCGGCGTTCATGGTGACGACTGTTCCGCCGGCGACAATTAGATCCGCCCGCTCTCCGGTATACGCGAACAAGTGGGGCTCGGCGGCGATCAGAATAATAACCGCGAGAAAGGCTCTCAGGTTCTTGGTCAATGTGTCTCCGTTATGTTGAGTGATCCGGCGCGGGTTGAGTTTATCCTGAACGATTGGAGGCCAACTAGAGCGGTCTCAAGCTCAAATCAACAAAGCCGGCGATCGTTCACGGGCGCCTCCGAAGGCGCGAAAAAGGCGAAACCACGAAGCTCACGAAGGCCACGAAGGATAGGAGTGGAACGCCCGTAACGGTAATGACTCTGGGCGGGAAAAGTACGGATAGGTTGGCGGGAGCTAACGCACCCCTTCAAGGAATCTCGAATCGAAGGCTTGCGGAAGAAGCTCCCTGATCTGATACCGCCGCACTTGCCCCGCGAGATTCGCGATTATCACTTGGGTCGCTTCGGAACCAAACTCCCAGGTCATCTGCCTGCAGCAGCCGCACGGGGGAGCGATGTCCTCGCTGTCGGTCACTACAACGACCTTCGCAATCTCTTGCATACCCTCGCTGACCGCTTTGAATATCGCAACACGTTCGGCGCACATGCTCAACCCGTAGGTGGAGTTCTCTACGTTGCAGCCCGTAAACACGCGCCCATCGCTAGTCAAAAGCGCTGCGCCGACCTGAAAATTCGAATAGGGCGCGTGCGCCGACATTCGCGCGAGCCTTGCCTTTTCAATCAACTCTTCGTCGCTCACCATAGTTAAACCCGTTATACCCACCGTCATCGAAACTCGCGCCCGTCTTTCTTTCAGGCGAACTCCTGAATCCTGAATCTGAATCCCTCTTCCTGTCTCCTGAATCCTCTATCCTGTCTCCTGAATCCTCAATCCTGAATCCTGTATCCTGAATCCTGAATCCTGAATCCTGAATCCTGTATCCCTCTTCCTGAATCCTGAATCCTCAATCCTGAATCCTGAATCCCGAATCCTCAATCCTGAATCCTGATTCCTGAATCCTGAATCCTCAATCCAGAATCCTGCTCACCGCGACGGCCGAGACACGCTCGTCGTATCCGGCCAGCGTCGATCGAATCTTTCCGGTTATCAGGTCGATCCCAACTTCGTTGAACCCACCTTCGGGAATGATGATGTCCGCATAACGTTTCGAGGGCTCGACAAACTGTAGATGCATCGGTCTCACGGTAGTGGTGTATTGAGAAATAATCGACTCGACGGTGCGCCCTCGCTCGTGAACGTCTCGATCCAGCCGCCTGATAAATCGAATATCGGCGTCGGCGTCCACGAAGATTTTGAGATCCATCAGCCCTCTCAGTTGGGGATTAACGAAAACGAGGATTCCTTCGAGGATGATCACAGGGCGCGGCGCGACGTGAATCGTCTCGGTCTTTCGCGACCGAGTCGTGTAATCGTATGTAGGCTGATCGATGGATTCGCCGGCGCGGAGCGCTTCGAGGTGATTTATCAGCAGCTCAGTGTCGAACGCGTCGGGATGATCGAAGTTGACGCGGTGCCGCAAGTCGATCGGCATGTCGCCAAGATTGCGGTAATAGGCGTCCTGAGGAAGAAACACGACGCTTTCCGCGCCGACTTCAG
>JAHFUG010000144.1:0-12016 GCA_023265195.1 Blastocatellia bacterium
TTGATGATTGATGATTGATGATTGATGAATTGGGGAATTGGGAATTGATGATTGATGATTGGGGGATTGCGGATTGCGGATTGCTGATTGCTGATTGATGATTGGGGGATTGCGGATTGATGCTGCATTCATCGTTCATCAAGTCCCCATTCATCGTTCATCAAGTCCCCGTTCATCGATCATCAATTCCCCATTCCTTAATCCGCAATCCGCAATCTCCAATCCGCAATCTCCAATCCGCAATCCCCAATCCCCAATTCCCCAATCCCCCATTCATCAATCATCAATCATCAATCATCAATTCCCCATTCCCCATTCCCCCGTTCCCCATCGTTCAGGCAAACAGCCACGACAACCTAAGTCTGCCGGTGACGGCTTTGGCTGAATTGGAATTGGATTAGCGGGTGAGCCGTCCGGGATGAACCGGATGACGGCGGCCGAGACCGAGATTACTTGAGAGTCTTGGCCGACACAACTACGATAAGGCCCTTGTCGGTTATAGTCGTGGTGCCCACGACGACTCGTTCGCCCTCGTGCAGCGTAACGGGTGAATCGAACCCAACGTTCTCATATTGGATCTGGTTGGAGCCGACAATGAGCGGAATCCGAATCTGGAACGAGAAGGAAGGCATCTGTATCTTCGATCCTTCGAGAGTCAAGGGTCCGATATTGTAGTTATACAGAATCGGGTTGGATTGGGGGGTGCTTACGCTGAAGAGCTTGCTCTCGGCCACTCCCTTGTTGCTGACTCCGTGACCGGGGCCCGGTCCGGCTTTGGCCCGATGCACGGAAGAAGCCATCAGGCTATAGCCCTTGTACTTGAGCGTTCCCTGGAGCTGCTTGAGCACGTCGTTCAGTTCGCTGGGATACTCTTCACCGGGCACAGGCGTGCTCGACGCCACAAGGACGTGGACATGAATCTCTACGTCCGGCCCCTCGGTTTCGGGGACATCAAGCCGCTTGATCGCCTCTTCGATCATCGCGATGTTCTCGGGAAAATCGCGCACGGTTATTGTTTTGAAGTCTCGAGACGCCGACATAGTGGCGCCTTTGAAGCCGCTGGCAAGCGGCCGAAGCACGCTGTAGAGAGCATCGGGATTTCGGTGCTTCACCTCGAATACCTTTCCCTTGAAGCCCTTCTCTTCGACGTAATCGGGCGGTCTTGATTGAGCCGGTTGGGGCTGCTGAGGCGGTGGTGGCTGCTGGGCGAACGCCATCGGCGTCAGCGCCAGCAGGAGAATACTTGCGATGATGATTCTGTAACGGGTTTTCATGATCTGACCTCCTATTCTTCGGTAAGTGATTTGGATGATTCGGTGTCTTTGGTGGCGAACCAAATTATTCGAATGCTCGGATCGCTGGTCTGTATTTCGATCCGCACGGGCGCGGCGGTTGGAGACGAGCCCGTTGAGGCGCCTTGGCCGGCCCGGGAAACAATCGTCGGCTCTCTCGATCCCGCGCTGGATCCGATTCCATCAGTATGGCCCTTCCGCCATTGAGCATCCGTGAAATCCGGCTGACCCTTCGTTCGCCAGTCCGGAAGCCCGCGTCCATCGGACGTCCCTCGCTTCCCTCCCTTCACGGTTTGCTCCACCTCTGGCGCTTTCTTAGCTACTACGCCCTTCGCGTCAGGGGCCGGCTCTGGCGTCCGCTCGGGAGTCAATTCCTGCCTCGCTTGTGCTTCACGATCTTGCCGCGCTTTATGCAGACCGGCGTAAGTCGCCGCCGCAATGACGGCAAGCAGGATGAACAGGGAGGCAAAGGCCACTTGTGCGCCACTGAAACGGCTCCAGAGCCACCGGCTTCGCCGGTTCGCTCCGTCGATCTCACTCATTACGCCGCGCTTGAACCGGGACAGAGCCGCCTCGTCGAACTCGGGGCCGCAAGAACGAAGCCATCCCTGACTCTCCTGATATTGTTCAACCTCGAGCCGGCAATTTGAGCAAGCGCCCACGTGTGACCTCACCACCTCCGCGGCCCCGCCGTCTAGATCGTCTCCGACATATAGCGGAATGAGTTGTTCAATGCGTTCGCAGTTCATAATCCGCGTCCCCTCTTCGTCAGCTTTTCGTGGTATTGCTTGATCTTTACGCGGGCCGAGCTTATCTGCGACCTGACGGTTGTCTGGCTCGATCCCAGTATTCGAGCAACTTCTTCGGTAGAAAGCCCCTCAAGATCTCTCAAGACCAGAGCCGCCCTTTCTTTTTTGGACAACGTGCTCAGCGCTACGGAGATCATCTTCAACTGTTGAGATTTGATCGCCGCCGCTTCAATATCGTCCCCGCTATGAATCGCGTCCAGCGCGCCGCTCGCCTCCGCGGCGTCAATCGAAGTGGTATGGTCTCGATAGCGCCGCTTTCGCGCCATATCCCGGCATGCATTGATTACGATTCGGTAGAGCCAGCCGCTAAAATCTTGATCGAGCTTGAAGGCGCCCAGGTGCTTGAAAGTCCGCAGGAACGCTTCTTGAGCCGCGTCGCGGGCGTCCTGCTCGTTGCCTAACATACGCCATGCCGTCGAGAGCACCCTGCGCTGAAAGATCGTTATTAGCTGTTCGAACGCCGCCGAATCGCCCGACCTGGCTTGCACTATCAGGAAGGAATAAGACGAGTCGGTTCCGTTGCGCTCCTGTTCGCGGAAGTTCCTGCTGTCGGTCATTAGAGCTATTTCAGCAACCTCGCTCGACATGATTCGCCTTTCTTGCTCCTCATGGATTAACTACTGACCACGAATGAAAAGCGTTGAGATGTTTTTTTCAGGGGGTTAAACGCGCAAGGTTCGTGGGGGTTCTATTTAGGTCCTCGGGGTGAGGAAATGCCGGTCCAACCTCGGTTACTTCAAATAATCTCGCTCAATTGCCTGGATCTTTTCCACTCGGCGGCGGTGCCTGTCCTCGGTGAGATCGGTGGAAAGCCATGCTTTTACAATTTCACGCATCTTGTCTATTGAAATCGCCTTCGCACCCAGCGTAAGCACGTTGGCTCCGTTATGTTCCCGGCTGTTTCGAGCCGACGCCGAGTCGTAACACATCGCGGCGCGAACCCCGGGAACTTTATTCGCCGCCATGCACGAGCCTATCCCGGCTCCGTCAATTACTATTCCGAGATTGCACGTTCCCCTGGATACCGCGGTGGCGGCCATATGAGCAAAGTCCGGATAGTCAACAGCATCGGTTGAGTCTGTTCCGAAGTCCCGCCAGTCGTGGCCGAGATCAACGAGCACTCGCTTGAGCTCTTCCTTCATCTCGAACCCGCCGTGGTCGGCGGCTATTGCGATCCGATATCTTGTGGAGGCTATGCTTCGCGGAGTTCGCTCGATCCGGACGCCGCGGTCGCGGGCGGCATCCGAGGCCAGCGGCGTCAACAAGGCGTTGTCGTCTATCCGCAGAGTTCCGCCGCGCCCGGCGGTCTTCACTTCTTCCTCCGTGATAACGCGCTTACCTCTATTGTCTACGACCGCCATGGTCCCTCGCATGAGTCGTTGATTACGGCATCATAGCACAAGCGTCTCGGAACGCCGCAAAGCAAGGGCAGGCCCGCCTCCAAACCAGGACAAAAGAGTCTCTCGCAAAGGCGCAAAGATCGGCGCAAAGGCCGCAAAGAAATCTTGCCATAAAAAAACGGGAACTTTATTGCTTGAACTACCCTAAGCCGTTCATCGAATCCGACTATAGTTTTCGCAGCAACACACAGAAACCCACTACATCGGTGCGTTGACACGCAAAGATCGTTCTCGTATAGTCCAGCGTCAACTGATCCTTAATCAATCGCGATTAGGAGAGCAAAATGGCGGCAGGCAGGCGTGAATCGTTCATCAATGATCCTAATCTCGACGTCATGATCGACTACGAGACGATACAGGCCCGTGTGCGCGAACTCGGGGCCGAGATCACCCGTGATTACGCTAATAAGAAACTGCACGTTATCGGCGTATTGAAAGGCGCCTGCGTCTTTCTTTCGGATCTCATGAGGGCGATTGACCTGCCCGTCTCGTTCGACTTCATCGGGACATCGAGCTACGGCGCGTCGACGAAATCATCGGGAGAAGTGAGAATAACGAAAGACCTGGATATTAGTCCCTGCGGCCGGGACGTTCTGCTGGTGGAGGACATAATAGACACAGGTCTGACGCTGAATTATCTCATCAATATGCTTAGGTCCCGCGAGCTCGGATCGCTTGAGATCGCCGCGCTTTTGGACAAGCCCGAGCGTCATGAAATAGAGGTCCACGCCCGTTACATTGGCTTCACGATTCCGAATCAGTTTGTGGTTGGATATGGTTTGGACGTGGGCGAACTCTACCGCAATTTGCCATTCCTGGCCGTGCCAAAGAACCCCGACGCCCTGGCCCGCAGATAAAAAAAAGAGGACGAGATTTGCACATCCATCTCGCCCTCTACCATTCCGCTCACTTCAGGAATTGAGGAGGCACTTAACTGCTGCTTTCAGTTTCCATAATCTAGCACAATACGATTTTCACCGCAACAACGATTTGAAATAAAACACAAGGTTCAGTAGCATCCGTGGGGCCTCCGTTCGCGTCCGTGGGCTCATCCTTGAATGAAAGGATTGCTTTGTGCTACAACACGGGCTCCGGACGAACAGCCGTCCCTGGGATCGAGATGTATTCATCATCCAATTTGTGCCATCAGTGTGGAGCTCCTCTTTCAGCCGGTTTAGCAAACTGTCGAAACTGCGGAGCGCAGGTCGGCACGGTATTTTCCGAAGAAGCGGTCCAGCCGGACGCGGCCAAGACCACGCATCGCCGTAAAGTCGCGGAACACATCGACCATTATCAGATTGTGGAAAAGGCGCGCGACCGCGCTAATAATTCACTGATCCTCGGCCTGGCTTCGTTCTTCTGTCCCGGCGCCGGGTTCATTATGGGCAGCGTGGCGGTCTACTTCGGCTACAGCGCCCTGCAAAAACTCAAGGCATGCAATGTCGAGGAAGGGCGGGGTTACGCAATGGCCGGCGTAGTCACGGGATCATTCGGACTGCTCGCGCAGGTCTTCTACACGCTGTACGTCATTCGCTCCGGACTCCCTATCTAATTATTAGCCAAGGGCTCCGCCCTTGATATCCCGAGTGCGGAATGCGGAGTTCGGAATGCCGGATCACGCGGCGGTCCTCGGGTGAAACGCGAACAGAATTCTTTTTTCGAACCCGGGTAAAGGACTAGTGGTGCGAGGCAGAGGTTTCATGTTCCACAAAAAGGCACAAAAGTCACACAGATGAAGAAGACGGACAAAGCATATCCTTTGGTTGGCTCGCCCTTTCGTACCTCGAGCCTTCCCGGAGTTCCCTCCTGCGACTTTTGCGCATCTTTGTGGCTGGTGATTTACTTCCGCCGGCCACCACTAGTCGCCAAGAACATTTTTAATTCGCGCCGGAAATTACGGCGCCATGGACGGAAACGTCGAAGGGGCAATCGCCTCTTGCCTGATCTATGATCGAGACCAGCCGGCCGCGCACCAAGGCCGCGGCGTCAGGCCGAACGATGGAGAGCCATTCGTCCAAAAAGGTATCCTTGATCAGCGGCGATTCAATGAAATCGGAACCGGATTCAAAGACGAACTCCTGCGTCGTGGTCACGCTCTGGACGTTGCGGAACCCCACTTTCCGGCAGAGTTCTTCGGCTTCGCTTACCGTCGGTCTCGCGTTGATTAGCTGTTCCAGTCCGCTCAATGCCTCGTCTTCCAGTTGGCAATCGTGAAGCGCTTCCCAGTATATCGAAAAGAACTCGTCGAAGGTGCCTCGGGCCGCAGCCTCGATTAGGAGAAGTGCTTCGCGCCTGGAGACTCGAAGCATTTCCGCCGCTATCGCCTCGATCTCATTTTGATGGCCTGCATGATTGATCAGAGAAGCATCCGCGATAACCGCATCGAACTCGCCGGCGGAGAATCTTGTCTTGGGCCCGGTCATCTCCTCGAATACTACATTGTCGAGCTTCTTTACCTGCGCCTTTGCCCGAGCGATCTCCAGACGTTCAGCGATCGGGTCGAGCGCGTACACCTCTCCAGCTTTGATATTCTGAGCGACCTCGAGGGCGAGCGAGCCCGTTCCGCAATTAAGAAATAGGAATCGTCCTTCATCCGGGAGGCCGAAGTTCTCACTGACGACTTGGTCGAACCGTTCTCGCCACTCAGGCGTGACGATCAAATCATAGCGATAGGCGAGTTCTTTCTTGTTTGTCATTACCGCCTTTAATCCATCGAAGGTCATGCAGCCGCTGCCCATCAAAATAACCTCAACAAGTCGCTGGGCGATTCGGCTAGATGATCCGGCCCCTCGAGTTCCAGATCAGCCCGCGGGATCGGTCCCCACAGCGCCGCCACCGTAGTCACGCCCGCCGCCCGCCCCGCGGCCATATCGTTAGGACTGTCGCCAACATAGACGGTCTCGCGGGCGGACACCTTCATTCGCTCCATCGCCGCGAAGATCGGATCGGGGTGCGGCTTATGCCGGACCGTATCTTCCAAAAAGACTGCTTCGTCGATTAAGCCGTCCAGCGAGCACAATCGAAGGCCGTGGCCGGCTAGCTCGCGGCCTTTCGAGGTCACGACGCCGAGTTGATAAGGGCGGCTCCGCAACTCCTCGAGCGTTTCGCCGACCTGATCGAATCGACACGCCATGCGGTCATGATTTCCACGGTTGAAGGATCTGTATTCATCGATAAGGCGCGAAATCAGGATCTCGCCGTACTCCTCTTCCGCCCCTCCTTCGCTGATTGCGGAAGGCCGTTCCGCAAGACGCCTCATCGCGTCGGCGAGCGGCATTCCAAACGTGCTGAGAACCGCCGCTTTCGGCTGCGTACGCCCGCACACCTGCTCCCACGAGTGCTCGAAGCATCGCAGGATCAACTCGGTTGTGTTTATGAGAGTCCCGTCCAGGTCAAACAGAATAGCTCTGATCATCGCGCCTCGTTTCTCGGATCCGCACCCTGAGCACACGTCATTTTATGCGGCGAGGCGTCTGCAATCAATGAGAACCCTCCTGCAGGCTTGTGCTGGCGCTTCAACAGTCTGGAATCGGAGCTAACTATCCGCCGTTGACTGGAGTTTGGCCATTTTTGGCCGCGCTTTTGGCGGGAATAAGTCGGTTTTTCTCGCCAAACATCAAAAACCCAGAGGTCGGGAAGAGGGATTTATCCCCGCTCCTCCTCACTGGGCAAGTTTGAGTGAATTCATAAGCGGACGAGACTGTGTGAAAACTCCGAGAATCCCACCAACGCAGTTGGTGGATTGTTCAGACACAGCCTACAAAGGGCGCGCACCGGACTCCCGTTTTCCTTTCCTTCTCTCCCTCGCGTTGCGAGGAGAGAAAAGAAGACAACGAGGGGCCGCAGGCAGCTTTGCTTGTAGGCTGTATATGAACGATCCACCAACTGCATTGGTGGGATTCGGGGAAGGGATCTGACGCGCCTCGTCGTGTAGGTTGGGGTATGAACGATCCACGAACTGAGTTGGATTCGGGGAAGGGATCTGGCGCGCCTCATCGTGTAGGTTGGGTATGAACTATCCACCCACTGCCGTGGGCGGGATTTGGGAAAGGAAACAACGGCGTCGTTGAGTAGGTCGGGCTTGAACAATCCACCCACTGCCGAGGGTGGGATTTGGGAAAGGAAACAACGGCGTCGTTGAGTAGGTCGGGCTTGAACTATCCACCCACTGCCGTGGGCGGGATTTGGGAGAGGGTAGGCCGCTAACGTGAGGAGACCAGCGCATAGATTCGCGCCGGAGCGCCGGAGCCGTTTTGTACCTTCACCGGAGCTATTATCAGCACGGCGCCTTTCGCCGGTAGCAGTTCCGCGTTGGCCAGCATTTCTATCTGATACTTCTTCGCGCCGTGGACCATGAAATGAACAGGGAACGGAGTAGGCTTCTTTCCCCCAGCCAGCGCCATCGCCTCGGTGCTCACGGTATCGACCGCAAGTCCCGCAATGCTCCGTTGCTTGAGCAGGAACTCGGCGGCCGAGTCTCCGAAACCCGGGCCGTGAGGCGCGCCATTGCTATCCAAACCAAGAAACTTCGCTGGGTCCGGCCATCGCTTCCCCCAACCGGATCTCATTACGACGATCGCGCCATTGGGAATTCGGCCGTTCGCCTTTTCCCACGCTAACACGTCCTCGCGAGTGATTTCGTAGTCCGGATTTGAAGAGGCTTTCTGGGTCACGTCGATAACCGCGGCCGGCGCGATTAGCTCCGAAACGTCTATTCGGTCGACGCCGTTGTTGTTTCTGCCGCTGATCCAGTGATTGGGCGCGTCGACGTGCGTGCCCGCATGCTCTCCAACGGAAAACCAGTTCCAATACCAGGCCGGACCGCGCTCATCGTACCGCGAGATGTTGGTAAGCTCGAACGTCTTGGTGTTCGCAAGAGGCGGCGGCAGCTTTATACCCGGCATCCCTTCGAAATAAGTATAAGAGCAGTCGATCACCTTGGTGCCGCCATCTCGCACCGACGATAGCAGATCCGCCGGTGACGCATCGCGGGCCGCCGGAACCGCGGCGCTTTGGTTGAGATGGCCAAGAGCCAGGACGCTAAGGAGTGCAAAGGAGAGCGCGATTAGCAGGAGAGCGGGTCGCTTCATTGTTGTTGTCCTCGGGATTTCTTTTTCGGGTTCGGGAGCAATCGATAAAAGGCCGGTTCGAAATTATTTGAATCAACCGACCTTGTCAAGCGCGCGTCAAGCGACTCTGGTGCATGATAATGCAGCGGTCTCCTGGTTGTGCTCGGTGGAAGTTTTCTTGCCATTGTGGGGCGGGAGACGTTCAGAGTTCAGCCTTTAGGCTGCGGCACGCTGAAGCGTGAACTCTAAACGGGGCTGGTGGTTTATTTCCGCCCAGCGCAACTAGCGCCATTAGGATCAGAATGGAAAAGACCAATGGAAAGGCGACGGCGGGAATTCACTCGAGCCGTCTTCCCTTTGTCTCTCGCGCGAAGATCAGCAGCACCATTCCTACCAGATAGATCATACTCACGGCGCTGGCTGTTCGCGCTTCCGAGCCAAAGAGCGATGCGACGAAGCCTATGCCGAAGACGCTCCCCGCCGTCACGATTCGTCCAAGGTTGTAGCAAAAGCCGACGCCGGTCGTACGAACGTAAGTCGGAAAAAGCTCGGGAAGGTATATCGGGAATCCGCTGGTTACGCCTAATGTGAAGACGCCCAGGATGGGCAGCAATATGAATATCTGCGTGATGCCGCCGGCCAACAGGAAAGTGACCGGGAAGAATATTACTCCTCCAACGAAGTAGAACAGAAAAGTGAGCCGCCGGCCGAAACGATCCGCCATAAGCCCAAATGACAAGTAGCCTAATAGCGATCCGCCGTTGAGCAGCATTACGCCATAGCTTGCGTATCGCGACTGATCGGTTTGACCGAAGCCCGCCTTCGCGGCGATCTCGCGGATGGCGGCGGGTATCCACACCGTGGCGCCCCATAGAGCCAGTAACACGACGAACGCAAGCCCCGATGCAACGAGCGTGTCGCGGCGAAGCTTGGGACTAAAGAGCTGTTTGAGGGTAAATTTGCGAAGTTCCGCGCCCTCTCCCGTGTCCCCCTGTTTGGCCGCCCTCCTGCGCTTGTCGCGGACCGCCAGCCACGCATCGGGCTCCTTGATGAGAAGCCTGATAGTCACTACGAAGACCGCCGGCAAAGCTCCGACAAGATAGACATATCGCCAGGAATACACTCCGACGTAGAGATTGATCACCGCGGCAAGAAAATATCCGACTCCCGCCGCCGATTGAAGTAACGCCCCGGCTTTCGCGCGAAGATGATCCGGCCATACCTCCGCTATCAACGCCGCGCCTGCCGCCCATTCTCCTCCGAGTCCGAGACCGGTAAGAAATCGAAAGACTGAAAGCTGCTCCCACGAATGAGCCGTGGCGGACAAACCGGTGAAGAGCGAGTAGATCAAAACCGTCGCGACAAGGGCTCGGGTGCGGCCGATATAATCCGCAAGCGCTCCAAACGCAATGCCGCCGAACGCCCATCCGAGCAACATAACCGCGAGCACCACCCTGCTATAAAGCGCTACCGTTGCAGTTTCGGCTCCAGGTCCCATAAGCTCGGTCATCGAAGGTATTTGAACCAGGGAGAAGAGCGTGCCGTCCATGCTGTCAAACACCCAACCGAGCCAGCCAACCAATAAGACGAGCCATTGATAACGCGTCACGTCGCGAGTCCAACCGAGTAGCGACGGTCTACTCTCCTTGATGACGGTGTTGTTCATGATTTGACGTGAGGTTAGGCGCATTATAGTTTCCACAAAACGAGTGGTCAATGGCTGGGGGTTGGGGGCGGGATAGAGGATGGAAGATGGGGTGGTGGGGTCATAGAGTGTTGTTCTTCGGACAAGCTCCGTCCAAGGCCAAGTCGGGAAGAAAGAGTTCCTCGCAAAGACGCAAAGATCGCGCAAAGGCCGCAAAGAAGCCGGCCGAGAGAAATTAGATTCTTTGGGTTTGCTTCGTCGGCGGGCTTCTTGTTGCGGCTCCGCCCCGCCGTGGACTATGCGGCCTTTAGGCGGTTCATCGCATCCGACTAGTCTCTTTTCTTGCAAGGGCAGCTTCGCGGCCTTTGCGCCGATCTTCGCGTCTTTGCGAGAACCTCTTCTTCGCTCTCTGCAACACACAATTACCCCACCACCGAAGATGGAGGACGGACGATGGCGGATTGAAGATTGAGGATGGAAAATGGAGGATAGGGGGATTGAGGATGGAGAATCATAAAACGATTTTAGGCTCTGCCTGCTGTCGCCTGCCCAACCCGCGACACCCTACGGCTAATTCCGGCTCTCACCGCGGAGCATCTTTGGTAATGCGACGAAAGCGATTGCTTGTGGCCGCGGTGGCTGTGATCGTTCTGGGCTTTTTGTTCGGAACTGCCGGCGCCCGCGAGAGCTTGGATGGAAACGAAAGAGCCGCGCCACTTGAGTTGACGAACGCGTTGCGAGCGGCATCCGGAGACGATTCGGAAAAGAGCGCGGAGACTGTGTACAAAAACATACGGGTGTTCAAAGGACTCCCCGCGTCAAAACTCGAAGGCGCGATGGATTTCATGTCGGCCTCGCTTGGAGTTGGATGCGCGTATTGTCACACCAGCGCATTCGAGCAGGATGACAAGATCGCCAAGCAGGTGTCGCGCACGATGATCCGGATGACTCTCGAATTGAACAAAGCGAGCTTTGGCGGGTCGCTGGAAGTCACCTGCTACACATGCCATAGGGGCCAGCCGGCTCCAGTCGCCTCTCCAACCGTAGGAGCGCCCGTCAAACCGAAAGCCAGCGACGCATCACGGACCGCATCGGGCGCGACGCTTCCTACCGGAGACCAGTTGTTCGATAGATACATCAAATCGCTCGGCGGCGAGGCTGCTCTGGCGAAGATCACCAGCAGAAAGATCAAGGGGACTATGCTGACCGCGGATGGAACCGCGGCAACTTTCGAGGCTTATCAAAAGACTCCGAACAAGCTGTTGACGGTCGCGGCATTTTCATCCGCCGTTAAGTATGCTGGCTTCAATGGAACGTCAGCGTGGGCCAGGTCCGATGACAAGATCGACGAAGTCGACGGCGAGTCCCATGCCGTTCTGAAACGCGACGCGGAGTTCTATCAAGGGATCGCATTCAAGGAGCTATACAAGAACGTGATGGTGGCCGGAGAAGCGCGCGTGGGTTCTCGCGCGGCGTTCCTGCTAGTGGCGACCGCGCCCGACGGGAGCCCCGAGCGTTTTTTCTTTGACGCTGCGTCGGGGCTTCTCCTCCGCAGAGTGCGGGTGACAAAGACGGCTCTAGGAGAACTCTCCACTCAGACGGATTTCGAAGATTACAGAAAGGTGGATGGCGTAAGGCTCCCCTTCACGACCCGGTGGTCGACGGCGGGAATGGCCTGGAGCCGAAAGATAATTTCGGTCAGGAATAACGTGAGGATTGGCGATGAGAAATTCGAGCCGCTCTTTAAAACAGTGAACCTCGACAGAGAATAGGGGACAGGTGACAGGTGACAGGTGACAGG
>JAHFUG010000144.1:12116-15700 GCA_023265195.1 Blastocatellia bacterium
ATCATCAATCATCAATCATCAATCATCTTCACCCTGCCTGAACTCCTGCAATCACTCGATTCCAATCGAAGGCGGGGCCGATGTCCCACTTGTCCGAACGATAGTTCACGTGGGAAGTTATTCCTTTGAATCCTGCTACTCCGCTGAACACATTGTAGCGTTCAGGTTCGGCGATGAAGACGCGAGGTATGTCGTACTTCGCCGTGAGAAAGCGCACCAGCTTGATTACGCTCTCGTATTGTTGGCTGGTGAACGTTGCGAAGTATTGCTCGCCCCGGTAAGACGCCACCTTCGTATAGAACTCAGCTTCGGCCATCGAGCAATAGACGTCGGTGTTGCTGTACGTGGTCACCAGATTAGACCCGTTGGCTTTCACTGGTCCGATGTTGGAGATTTCGATCGCGACGCTCGACTTGCTCATCGCCTCGTTGCCGCCTTGCGTGCCGGAACCGAGATGATACGACCAGTAACTCGAGGTCCATAGATTGTAGATAGAGCCGTCTCGGGCGACGACGAAAGGAACCGACACGTGGTTGGCCGGTTTGGTCAACGTTGCGATGTCGCCTTTAAGATAGCCGGCGGTGAAGTGCAAGGCGATTCGTTCCTTGGCGTGCTCGGTCTTGTAAAAGAAGCTCTCATCGCCATTCGCTACCGTGCACTCGATCATGCCGACCGTTTCGGTTGAGTTTGGAATAGCCGCCTCGAACGGCTTTAGCGTGTGGCTCTTGCCACTCGAGTCCACTCCGGAGGTCTTGAAGCTTTCTTCGTGAGAGGGAATCGCCGTAGCTTTCATAACTGTCTTCTTACCAGATCGGATAGGAGAGAACAAGGGCGGTCCGGGGAAGCTGTCGGGCGCCCTCACCAGTCTGAGGGCTTGGGCCATGACCGCGGTTTGGGTTAGAACTTGTCAACGATTGGCCCCGGCTCCGCGACGTTCGGGGATGTAAAGAAATTACTTCCCGTGTTTTGAGTTATGCGTCAGCTCAAGCTGCATGCGGGAAAGCCGCCGATTTGCGCTGACTGCGTAACGCTGATCTGCGCAGATCAGCGTTACGCAGTCAGCGCAAATCGGCGGCCTATCAGAGATCCATCCTCAATTCCAATCGTCAATCCTCGATGCTCAAGCCGGCAATTCGACTCCTAAATTATTAGTTGACATCGCCGCGTTCCGTTGTATACTCCTAAAAACTTAGGAGAACAATTATGGCGCGAAGCAAGAGCGAACACCTCACGCCTCTCGAACTCGAGATAATGCACGTTCTTTGGGAGAAGGGGCCCGCCAACGTGCAAACCGTGCAGCAACAACTCAAGCGGGAACTTGCCTACACCACCGTGCAGACCATGCTTAATATTCTGCACCGCAAGAGAAAAGTTAAACGCACGCTCGTGGACCGCGCGTACTTCTACAAGCCCGCGGTGAGCCGCAGCCAAGTCGTCAGCCATACCGTGGGCGATATAGTCGAACGCTTGTTTGGAGGATCGGCGGAGAGTCTCGTTATGAGCCTGGTTGAGACCAAGCATCTCACCCCGGAGAAGCTGAACCGGCTCAACAAGCTGGTTAACAAGCCGCGAGGAGACCGCGATGGAAACGATTAGCAGGCTGATCGCAGCTTTCTTGTTGAACGCCTGTTGGCAGATCGCTCTGATCGCCGCGGCGGCTTATCTCGGCGGCTGGTTGCTCCGAAAGATAACAGCGCGCCAGAGGCACGTCCTCTGGATCGTCGCTCTCGCCCTTTGTTTTCTAATACCGGCGCTGAGCAGTTTGTGGTTTTCAAGGGAGGCCAATTCCGGGCAGGGGTCTTTGGTCAACGGGGCCACCGCTAATCGTCATTCAATAGATCAGCCGCGAACCGGCTCGTCGGACGCGCCAAGACCACCGGAAACCGCAATGCAGTCTCCCAGACCAACTGAACCAAAGACAACGCCGCTGATTCGCATTAACAGGATCTTAGCCAATTCATTGGCGGCGCTTTACTTTGCATTTCTGTGCTGGCGAGGCGGCCGGCTGTTCCGAGCTTGGAGAAGGACGCGAACCATTGCAACTAGCTCTTACCCGATTGATCGCAGTGAACTGACTCAGTCGATTATCCGCAAGTGTCAGGCGGCGATTAAAGGGACGCGCGCTGGGTTTCTATGTTCACGTTCTGTTCCCGTGCCGGTCACGATTGGCGCTCTCAAACCTCTTGTTATTCTTCCTGAGCAGTTGCTGCGCGAAGCCGACGCTAATCTCTTGACGTCGGCCATCGGCCACGAACTCGCGCACGTCGCGCGGCGCGACTATATGCTCAACTTGATTTTCGAGGTTATCTATCTGCCGATTTCGTTTCACCCGGCGGCGGCGCTGGTGAGACGCCGAATAAATCAAACGCGAGAACTAGGCTGCGACGAGTTGGTCACCGAAAGACTGTTGGATGCGGAGGTGTACGCTCGCTCGCTGGTCCGGCTAGCCAGTTCGGCGATACCCGTCAGCCGCGATACCGCGGCCATTACAGTGGGCATCGACGATGCCGACATATTGGAGGAACGTGTTATGAGAATGTTGAACAGAAGGACTCTGAACGTCAGAGGAAAGAAGTCATTGCTTCTCGCGGCGGCGCTCTTCTTGGCGATACCGTGCGCGGCGGCGCCGTTTGCTATCGGCGTCGCGATTAAGTCACAAAACGTCGACGCGGGAGGCTACAAGGACGCCGGGCCGCGGAATCGAGAGAAGGCGGACGGGACCGAGGTTGAGTTCGTCATGCCGGCGCTCAGCGAGGGAAGGAAAGCCGGGATCGTAATCGCCTGGCTGAAGAAGCCCGGCCAGTCAATCGAGCGCGGAGACGCGCTGGTGAAAATCGAAACAGGTAAAGGCGTAGTAGCCGTCGAGGCAAACGCGACTGGCGTCGTTGAGCGGCTGATCGCGCCGCCCGGCCAACAGGCGCCGGAAGGAGCGGTGCTGGCTATCATCCGCGCGAAAGAGCAGCAAGAACCGAAAGAACCGCAAGAAGCCGGCGCGCGAAAGGCTGAACGCCGGCGCGTGGAGGTAGAACTTGAAGCTCAGCGCCGGACCGAGCGGCAGGCGCAGGAAGAAACAATGGCGGCGCGGCTGGCGGGGGTACAAGGGACCAAGCGAAAAGAAGAACGAACGCAAGAGGAGCGGGGAGTGGCGGAAAAGAGAGAGCTGCGATGGCGCGTCGTCGAAGGCAGCAAGGGCCGTGTCTTTCTGGTGGAAGATGAGCAAGAGCCGGAGTTAAGAGCACGCCGCCACGCCGAACGCGAGGAGATGGCTAAGGAACAATCGGAGCTTGCTAAACAGGCCAAGATCGCGATGAATCAAGCCATTCAGATCGCTACGAATCTCTATCCCGGAACGGTTGTAGAATCGAGGCTCGTGAAGGAACGAAGCCAGGCCTGCTACCTGCTGTCGATCCTCTCCGAAAACGGAACGGAAACCACTACTACCCGCGTGCTAATGAGCGCAATCGACGGGACGGTCATCAATACGTTCAAGGATGACCGATAATAGTTTTCCGCCCAACCGCGCCTCGTTCATTGACGTTCTAGACATCAATCAACCGGAAAGGTCTTCCGCTCGCCTCATCGGC
>JAHFUG010000145.1:0-7944 GCA_023265195.1 Blastocatellia bacterium
TTTTGAAGCCTGCTTTGTCTGCCAGACGAACGCCGCAAAGGCAAGCGTGAGAAACCCGACCGCTCCAGCGATCACTCTGTGAGAGAACTCGAATCGGACGTTTGCCTTGAATTGATCCGATCCGATGAGCCAGCGGCCGAAAGATAAGGGCCAGTCCGGGACTGAATCGCCTGCGTCGTTGCTGGTGACCAAAGCGCCCGCTATCAACAGGATCACTATTGCACACGCCAGTATGAGAGCCGGTGTGTGAAACTTTCTGTTTGGATCTCCTGCTGGCATGGTTTGATGCATCATTGCCGGCTGCGACCGCGCTCGTTTTCCCCTCGAAGATCACCCCTCGAAGATCACCCTCGAAATTGAACCTATCCGATCCAGACAGGCTGAAGCCTGCGGCACATGGGCCTGCGGTACTTCGGGCTACGGCAGTACGAGGGTCGCCACATCCATCGAAGTAGGCAGATAAGCCGTCTTCGCGTTGAAGGTGAAGTCCTGCGTGGTTGACCCCTTGGCCGCAACCTTGATCTTCTGCGTCTGCTCTAAGAGATCCTCGTGCCACGCCACAAGCGTGTAATCGCCGGGCGGGACATTCTTGATCGTGAAGGAGCCGTCCTTGCCGCTCACTGCGTAAAATGGATGCGCCAGCACGCCGATATAAGCGGTCATCCAGGGATGCACGTTGCACTTGACCTTGATGAGCGTCTCCGGCCTTGCGAAACTCTTCTCCTTTACGCCGCCACCCGGCGCTTGAGACTCGTTCCACTCCTGATTCTTGGCCGGAGTCGGGTGAATGTTGTGAGTGGTCGCATCGCTGTTCGTTATCTTGATGGTCTGTTTCGCCTCGACTCCGAACACGTGCGGGTTGTACCTGCAACCGTGTTGATCCAACTCCGCCGCTTCGGACGGAACCGGGAAGTCGAACTTGTCGGCGGGACCGCCCTTCAAATAAACAAACACGTTTTGCAGCTTGCCGTCGCTAACCATGTATGTCTCCGTCTGAGGGTTCGAGTTGGCCTCGCCGCACTTGGCGTCCTGAGCCATGTCGATCTTCTTCGGCGCCGGCGCGGCCCCGGAAAAAATGATCTTGCCCGTGACCGTCCCTTCATCTCCCGAAGACTTGTAGGCTGTCTTCTTGGGAGCGTCGCTGTCAGTGTCGCCATCCGTAGTCTTTTTCTTCTTCGGTCCGCAAGCGACGATCAAGAACGCCGCCACTATCACGGCCATCCAAATAACTGCAATCCGCTTTAACATTGATCCTCTCTTTCTAATAGCCGGTGTCAGTCGCGACGGAACGGCCCCTAACACCTTGCCACCCGTCACACGACCTGTTCCCTGTCCTCTGCCTTACCGGCCCTCATTCCTCGCGGTCACTTCAGCCGCCGGCCGGCGAATCCGCGCAGCCGGTTTAGAAGCCGCGGGAGCCGCCGGAGCCGCCGGCGTTCCGCTCGAGGCGCTGCCGCCCAATCGCTTTTGCTCGTCGGGCGTGATTTGAAACATGTACCGGACAAGCAATCTCGGATGATCCTTATCGTACGTCTGAAACGCCGGTGGTAAGGAGCCGTTCAAGACCCATCTATCCGTTTGCGGGTCGTGTTTGAACAAGCCCGATGGCATCGACGTTCCCGGACTGATCAACGCCGGATCGAGCAGCCAGCGACGCGTCCATTCGGGTTTCAACCGCTCGCGCGCCAGCAAGAAGTTCGGGGCCGTGGCCCGGGCGTCATGCCCCGAATCTCCGGTCATATGACATTTAAGACAAGGCGCGGCCGGCGACGTGAACAAGGCGCGGCCGAGTCCCTGCTCGTCGGGCGTTAGCTGCTCCAGCTTCTCCGGAATGTAAGGTTGCGTCTGAGACGAAGCGCCCATGAAGAAATTCACCAGCGCCTGCAGCTCATTGGGCGAGAAGTTGAACGTCGGCATACGCACGCGAAGATACTGGCGCACGCCGTTTCGATTTGCTCCAGGCTGGCCCGGAAGCGCGTCCGCCGGCGCCGCGCCGCTCTTGGCTTGTCCCGCCTGCCCTCCCGATTCACCGGCAAGCGAAGGATCTTTGAGGAATCGCAACAGCCAATCGGGATTAACCCGCGCGCCTTCGCTGGTAAGCCGAGGCGGCAATTGCTCCTTGGCGTCGCCGGCGTACATGCTCAGCCCCATCAGCACCGAGTCCTGACCTATCAATGCGTTGTGACAGCCCATGCAGTTGTACTTCTTGACTACCCACCATCCGTCTTGAACTTGTTTTGGCGATCCGCCCGGTTCGTAACGCATAGACGCGGGCAAGGTCGATTCAACGCTGCCCAACAGAAAGGTCGTCAGCGCGGTGATGTCCTTGGGCTCAAGATAGATATTCGGCATCTTGAGCCTCTCTTCGCGCACCTTCTCTTTGCCAAGATCGTAGATGGAGGGGCTGGCCAGCTTTCGCTCGAAGAATCCCTTGTGATTGTACCAGGGCTCGGGCGTTTCGGTTTGTGTGAGCGGATCGTGACCCGCCTTGGCGTCGTGCGTCAGCGCGGCGAAATCGAGCCGCTCGATTGGCTTGCTGCCCTCTTTCGTCAGCTCAGTGCCGATCCGCTGCTCCTCCTCGAGGCCCCGAATCTCGTGACAGCCGGCGCAGCCGAAGGTCTTGACCAGCTTCTCGCCCTGCGCCCGCTTCGATTGGTCTTCCATGAACGCAGCCGGAGGCGGCGTATAGCCCGAACGCTTCTGAGACGTCAGGAACGCCGCTATGTCACGGGCGTCGGACTCCGACAGCCTGAAGTTCGGCATAACCGTCATGTTTTGAATCTGCAGTTCGCGGCCGTCGACCGGGCTTCTCGAATGATCGGCGTCAAAGACGAACGCGAGGCCCTTCTTCTTATAATCGTCCGGCGTGAGATCGCGTTTCAGCGTCGGTGAATAAGGCGCGGTTCGCTGACGCGGATTGTGAATCCAGCGGACTACGTAGTCATAGTTCGCTTTTTCGCCCAGCCGCGAAAGATCCGCCGCGAACGTTCCGCCGGTCCGGCCGTCCGCCTCTCCGACGAGCTTGCCTTCGATCGAATGACAAGCTAGGCAGCCCAGCGATTTGAAGAGCTCTCGGCCGTGAGCCGCGTCGCCTTGCGGCTGCTTGGGAAGCGCGGGTCCGTCGAGAGCCGACTGCCACAGGAACGCGGATATAGCCTCAATCTCTTCGTCTTCCAATCGGAACGCGGGCATCTTGGTTCCCGGGCGAAACGCCTGCGGATCGCGAAGCCACATTGGAATCCAGTCGCGATTCAGCTTCAGCCTGATCTCTTTGAGATTAGGACCGACCTTCTTTTGATCCTGCATCAGGTATTTCGATTGGATATCGAGCTGATCGATGCGGCCTTCCAACTGACTGATCGTTTGGCGGAGCGAATCGGCCCGCCGGCGAAGCGCCGCCGACTCCTCGTCGTTCTCGGATTTGTCGGCGTCCGCGGACGCCTGCCTTACTTCGCGGCGCCGCGCGTCGCGTTCCATCTCGAGTTGCTTGATGGCTTGCCGCGCGTTGGCAAGAGCGTCGGTCTCGCGGTCGAATCCCTCGTAGCGATGGCAACCCATGCAGCCTCGATTGGCGAACAGATCCTTGCCGGTGTTGAGGACGTCGGCGCCCGGCACGACGCGATCCCGGTCGTGGCACTGATTGCATCCGGCCTGAACGTTGTCCTTGTAATACATCGGCCACAGCCAGTGCTCGTAGCGCCCGTGCCCTCTTTCCACCGACGTGGTCGCGCGGCCGTTGCCGCCGTGGCATGTCGAACACCCGAAGCGCTCGGGATCGTGCGTCTTCAGCAGGTCTTTGTCGGGGTGCGAAACGAACGCCTTCGCCGCGCTTTTCGCTTCCGTATCCTCCTTGTCCGCGCCGCCCATCATCGACCGCCATTTCAGTGTCAGGGGTTCACGAACGCCGAGGTGGCACGACTCGCATCTATCGACGACGTTGGCCTCGGCCAGGTTGATCTGCTTGATCTCGAACTTGAAGTCCTCGGTGTACTTCTTCTTCAATCCGCCGATTTGCTGAGGGCTCAACCCAACCAGATTCTCCTGAACGTAGCCGTCGAGCTTCTTCTTCAAGCCGCTCTCTTTCCCGGTCGCCTCCACGCGTTGCGCCGACAAATTCGCCTTATCCAGACGCAACTTATTGTAGAGTTCTTCAAGCTGCGCGAAGTTGTAGCTCCTGGTCTCCGTCTTACCGGAAGCCGAGTGAAATTCGAATTCCTTCGGCTCGGCCTTGACGCTCTCAATCCGGCTCCGCAGTGATTGCTTTGCGCTTTCGCCGGCGGCGATCTCCAATTGGTAAGTGATCGCGCCTAACTGAGCTCGTTTGTCCTGGAATGGCGGCGTAACGTCGTTCAGTTGAATCCCTATCGCGTCGATCTCCTTGTCTATCTCCGTAACGCGGCCGGCCGCATCCTCGTGAGCCGCCTTTACGTCCTCCTCCAGCGATTTGTACTCATCGCTCTGCTTCAGTTCCTTCTCGGACTTCTCGGCCTTGCCGGCGATCTTGTCCAGGTGTTCCGCGTACGCGGCGACGAACTTCTGTTGATATCCCTTCCAGGGTCGCTGGCCAAGCAACTCATCGTAAAGCGACCACACAAGGGTCACGACCATCAGGAGCGAAAATATCAACAAGAGCCCGCTCATCGAGCTTTCGGTTATTGGATCGGGTTCGGGCGTTTCCACTCGCTTCTCCAACTGCCCGCTCTCGGTGTTATCTGCCATCGTTATCTCCAAACATCAATGTGATCCGCCGCGTGGCCGCCCTCCCAGGCTCCCGCTCTTATCGTCGAGAACCTACGTCATACTTCGTCAGATGTTGAACCACGGCGTAAGCAACACGTACTTGATTCGGAACACCTGCCTGATCAGCAGCTTTACCGGCATGCTCAGCAGAATCGATATCGCGAAGAACTGAAAGACAAGATACTGAAGCATGGTCGTGCGCTCGAATATCTTCTTCTCGAACTTACTCCACGTAATCAGCAGATGGATCAAGAGTCCAGCCGCGACGTAAAAAGCGCCAACGACTACCAAGCCAAACACCGCCTGCCAGGGTTGGGTCTTTATGCCCAGGAGAACCGGGAGATCTCGATTGACCTCATACACGGCCGCGTTGTGATCCCACGTCGTTCCCGGCCAGAACCAAACCCATCCGGGGCCGCGGATGAAGGTTCCGATAACGATCAGCGAAATCCACATCACGAAGCCCCAGCAGAATGCGCCGACCGCCACCTTTCGTTGCTTCCACGTGTAGTAGCCGACTCCGAGAGGATTCGAATCAAGGTACGGGAAGGCCATCAACCCGATGATGATCAGCGTCGGCATGACAACGCCGGCTATCCACGGATCGAAGTAGACGAGCATCTCTTGAAGTCCAAGGAAGTACCAGGGAGCCTTCGAAGGGTTCATTGTTAGATTGGGATTGGAGGGTTCTTCGAGCGGCGCGTTCAATGTGATAGACCAAACGAACAAAAGCACCGTCACGATGATGGTCGCGAGAAACTCGACTCGAAGCAGGAAGGGCCAAACATGAACTTCCTTGCTCCAATGGGGCTTCCACGGCCATGTCTTGCGATGATGCGTTTTGGCCATTGCGGGGTCGGCTTCCAGTTTCTCCGCAAGCCTGTCGTTCGCCCGCGCTTGTTTGAAGCCCATCCACGTGAAGAATGGAACCAGGAATAACAGAGCCACGATCGGCACGTTATCCGGCGCGGAAGCTATTGTCCACAACTGTCCCCAATCCATAATCGATCACCTTCCAATGGCTCCGTCCTCAATACCGCGGAATGCGGAGCACGGAATGCGGAGGCCCGGCTAAGACCGCTCCCCCACCAAGAACGCTAACGACATTTTCATTGTTGACGATGTAAGCCACTAACAAATCCTGCTCTCCCCGTTACTTCTTCCTGTCCCCTGTTCCCTATCCCCTGTCCCCCGTTCCCTGTCCCCCGTTCCCTGTCCCCTGTTCCCTGTTCCCTGTTCCTACTTTACCGATTGTTTAACTGCTCGCGCGCCTGGTCCCTTCATCTCCGACGTCAGAGCTATGGGCGCCGGCCCGGAGATGCCGCCGTCCTTGCGAACCCGCCAGAAATGCACGGCCATCAGAACGCTGGCAATCGTAGGAATCGCTATGCAGTGCCAAATGTAGCTCCTCAGCAATGCGTTCGCGTCGACAATCGAGCCGCCCAGCAACGCGAACCTCACATCGTTGTATGGAGTCATTCCGAGTTGAGGCCCGAACGGCCCCTCGTGACCAAGCCCAGGCGTGCCTCGAGCCATGTTGGTGCCCACCGTCACCGCCCAAAAACCCAGTTGATCGTCGGGCAACAGATATCCGGTGAAGCTCAACAACAGAGTCAACACCAGGAGCAGGACTCCGACGCACCAATTGAATTCGCGAGGCGTCTTATAACTCCCGGTCAGCACCACGCGAAACATATGCAGCCACGTTGTGATCACCATCAAGTGAGCCGCCCACCTGTGCATGTTCCGGAGCAGCTTTCCGAATGGAACGTCGCTCTCCAGGTACAGAATATCCCGGTAAGCCTGCCCCTTCGACGGGTGGTAGTAAAACATCAGAAGGATTCCGGTGAAGGTCAGCACGATGAACAGGTAGAAAGTAATGCCGCCCATCCCCCACGTGTAGCTGAACCGGGTTGCGTCGCGGTTAATCTTAGCCGGGTGCAGATGCAAGAACACATTGGTCAGCACTCCCAGCGACCGGCTGCGCGGCGTAGGCTCGTGCTTGACGCGAAAGATGGATTTGTATATCTGAGTTCGCGCCGGATCCTTGAGGTTTTCCAGCTCCTCTCGGATGTTCTCCTTCGCGGCCTTCTTCTTCAGGAGAGCCATCTCTTCTTTTATATTCGACTTGACCCCGGAGCCCGCCGCCTCCAGTTCACCACCGGCGGCTTTCGACTCCGTCTTGACCGGCTTGTCGGATTCCATCTCTGATCCCTCGGGTTCTTGTTGTGTTTGCTAAGCGGAAATGTACGCGCCGCCGCTGCCGCCCGCGTCGCGTTCGTTGAATTGCGAGTCCTTGCCCTTGTCTCTCTCCCAGCTATAGAGCCGGGCGGTGTTGACGACCAGTTGGCCCTCGGCGTCCATTTCTATATGGGCGCGATCCATCGGCCTTGGCGCCGGGCCTTCGAAGTTGACTCCCTCGCTGTCGTAGCCGCTTCCGTGACAGGGACATTTGAATTTGTTCTCGCTGGCCTTCCAGTCAGGCGTGCACCCAAGATGAGTGCAGCGGGCGTAGATGACGAACAATCGTTCGGCGTTGCGGACGACCCATACGCGGTATTGTTGCTGAAATTTTGTATCGACGCCGATGCCGAAATCACCCGGAAGTCCGATTCTAAAGACGGTGTTTGGTTCGAAGATGGCCCGGGGCAGGAAGAAGCGGAGGAACATCAGGAAATTGGCGGTAAGAAAACCAGCCACCGCGGTCCATATGATGCTGCGGCGCATCTTATTGACTTCGTTTCCGGCCGGAGCGCTGTCAACCGTCCTGGTTCGCGCTCCCGCCGAGGTTCCGATAGCGGGCTTTGACTGTTTTTCTGACTTAGATGGTGTTGCTTTAGCTGCCGGTTTTTCCGCCTTATTAGCTTCCTGAGTACCCACTGCGTTGCTGGCGTCGTCTGCAATCTCCATGCTGGCAGTCTCCATGAATGCGTCCGTTGAAACGGCCCTTATGAATTTTGGATGATGAAGCGCTCGTCGCGCCTCGGCGATTTATACTGTATGAATGGAGGCGGCTGCTGGTCATTCCCAAACTGTTACCCGTACCCTTATACGATGATTCGGTACTGATCGTGAAGCGAAGAGTCATGGAATTAACACGCCCGTCTCGCGTTTGTCAAGCAATCGAAAAATCATGTAGAGTCTTGATCCCGTGTTGCTCGTAAGAAAAAGAGAAGCAACTCGAGAATACCGAGTTTGGCGCCC
>JAHFUG010000145.1:8044-15662 GCA_023265195.1 Blastocatellia bacterium
CCCTCCTACGGAGGGATAGAAGCGAAACGGCCAAACTCCAGGGCCTCCTAATGGAGGGCGAACCCGGCAATGAGAAACAACATCGTCACCATCTACAGCCGCCCGGGGTGTCACCTTTGTGAGGAGGCCAAGGCGAGCATTCGAGCCGCCGGTTGCGACGATCTCTTTAGGCTTGAAGAGATCAATATCGACGATGACAGGGAACTCCAGGAACGCTATAAATACGAGATACCCGTGGTGTTGATCAATGGGAACAAGGCGTTCAAGCATAAGGTCGACTCCGCCGAGTTTCGAGAAAAGCTCCGGCGGCTCGCCCGTGCGGAGAATTAATCAGCAATGAATTGCCGGAGGCGATAGACCGAGTTGAAACAATTCACGGACGTCTTGATAACGATCGCCGTGCTGGGTGGAATCCTCGTCGTCAGCGCGGTTTTCACAAATTGGTTCACTCGCAAAATGTATTACAAGTGCGTCGAATGCGGCTCGCTGAACGCCAAGCGAAGATCTCATTGCCGGATTTGCGGAGACCCGCTTCGTACGTAGGCCCGGCTCGAGCCAACCCCGTGTTCGATTCAATCAACTCGAAATCACGCGAGGCTGTGCTTCAGTCGAGACCGCCGTTAATCCCCCGCCGCCAGCACCGTTCGAGGCCGCACGGTTTGCCCATCATCTCCGACCTCACCTACCGCGACCAATCCGCCGGCTCCGTCACAAAGACGAACAAAGGCGTCTCTCATCCGCGAGTTCAGAGTACAGGCTTCAGCCTGCTCCCCTCTCTCGTCACGAACCCGAACAAAGACCTCTCTCATTCGCGAGGCGTCGAAGACCAAGTCGCGTCCGTTCTTAACCCGCGCTACTTCGTCCTCGTTAAGCGTTAGACCCGGAAGATGCCCGATGGTCTCGGAAGGAGCAATCAAGAATGATCCCGCCTCGCCCCTGGCGGCGCGCAACTCAAACTCCTCGAGCGGAACCGAGCGCTCGATTGTGAAGGCCCCCACCGCGGTTCGTCTCAACGAGGCGAGGTGCCCTCCGCATCCCAACCGCTCGCCTATGTCGTGAGCGAGCGTTCTAATGTACGCGCCTGACGAGCATTTCACGAGCAGAGTAAAATCGGCCGTTCCGTCCTGGTTGGGACGCAGCAACGAGCCCTCCGACTCGATCGGATCCATTGAATGAATTCTTATTTGAATCGGCTTGCGATCGATAGTCTTGCCGGCGCGAGCCAGCTTGTACAATCGTTGCCCATCAATCTGCTTCGCCGAAAACATCGGAGGAATTTGTTCCTGGTCACCGGTGAACTCAGCCAGCACGCTTCTCACTTTTTCGCCGGTCAACCCTCTTACGTCCGCTAACTCCGAAATTCGAGTCCCCGTGAGATCCTGTGTATCGGTCGCGAAGCCAAGCCTGACAACAGCCAGGTATTCTTTGTTCAGGCCGGAGAGATACTGCGTCAGCCGAGTCGCGCGCCCGACACACACCAGGAGCACCCCCGTCGCGAATGGATCGAGAGTACCGGCGTGACCAACACGCCGAATTTCGAGCGCGCGCCGAACTCGCGCTACTACATCGTGCGACGTTATGCCCGCCGGCTTGTCGATTATTAATGAACCGTCCATCAATAGCTCGATCGAAATCAGTAGATAGGGCGCTTGCCCGCGACCCCCACCGACACGGCCAGCATGCAGCCCTTCCCGGCGGCGTGCGGCGAAAAGAATTCAGCCACGTCGTCGTCGTAAAAAGTCAGTCCGGTAGCGCCTCGTCCCAGAGCGTAGGCGGCGAGGTACATTCGGCCTCCAATTATCCCCGACTCCATTTGAGCAACCCGATACCCTCGATTGCCGAAGACCGAAAGCACTTGCTCGAGATCCGCCATCAGAAAAAAGGTGACGCTCGCGTCGCCACCCAGGTCTTGACCCAGCGTCAGGTAAGCCGCCTCGTTTCTGAACGAGCCCTGCTTGAGCAATTCGAACGACCCGGAATCTTTGTTGTAGTAATACGCTCCCGATTCGAGTCCATCCACGTCGTTCGCGATGAAGTAGACCTTGTTGGTTGTGAGAGCCGCGTCGGCGGCCACGGGACCAGTCGATCTTTCCACTATGATTGACAGCTCTCGAAGCGAGATAGGCTTTCGCGCGAATCTTCGAGTCGAAGCCCGGCGCTCGATGACCTTCTCGATAGCATCGTCAGTCAATTCAACTCCTCCAACCGTCTCGAGTTGTATGACAACCGGCGAATCATCGCCGGCGGCCGATGCTTCAGGCAAACCTTTCGGCTCCCGCCACTCGGCCACTTCGTCCGGCGATGAGAGCGATGAAGCCAGATGCATTTGCTTGATCGAAGGGTAGTCGACTTCGCACGCCGAGAGCGCGATCGTCTCCAGTTCGAGCGCACTGACTATTGGGTTCGTAGCCTTCTCCTGAAAGACCAGTTCGCCAATCGGCGTAAGAGCCAATGCGAACTCCCTCTCGCCGTCAACACCGATCAGACGGTTCACCTCCGAGTCCACGAAGCCCATCACGATCTCATGCCGCAGTCCATGAGCCGCCGCCATCGCAATCGCGTTCGCCAGCATGGTTCCGCCGTCCCAGTAGTGATACCGGTAAGCCCGGTCCCGGTACTTCCACGTGCTGCGCCAGCTTATCGCCGTGCACACCAGAGTCGCCGGCGCTCCCGCAACGGCGTCGTAACCGCCCGCCGCTCGAGCCAGCGCGTCACGATAATCGCCGTCGCGCAGCATTCGTAGCGAGAAATCACCCGGGTTGAAATGATATACGCCGGCCTGTAATCCCAGTATGCCGCCGCAAACAAGATAGACTTCGATTGGATAGAGCGCGCCAGCGCACGCCGCCGCGCGAAAATAAACCGCGCCCCCGGGGAAGGACTTGCTCTTAGTGACTCCAGCCGAGTAGAAGAGCAGGCTCGCGAGATTATCGACGCTCAACTCACGGCCCGCTTCGGCGGCAACGCTCTTCGACAGCGCATCGAGAGCCGTCACTCCGCTCGGAGCCAACTCACGCGGCAGCGGAATCGCCTGGAGCGCAGGATAGACCTTGAACGGCGCGGGTTTATTCTCCCAATCGAGATAATGCGCGGTGTTCCTGACGCTCCAGTACGAATGCTTCGTCTCGATGTGATAGTTCTTCGCGAGGCCGATTTGCCGGTTCACATCGAGACCTCCACGTTGCTCTGTATAAAGACGTTCATCCGCATTGCTACTTTTTCTTTGCCTTCACGACGGCGGTGAATACTTCTTCGTTCAGCCTCTGACCCGTTCGCCTGTCGGTCCAGATTGGATGAGCAAGTCCTCCGAAACTTGCAAGGCCGGTGTAGTCGCCGTACTGATTGAACACTTCGGCGTCACAGTTCAGGCGGCAAAACCTTGCACAGGCATTGAAACCGAATTGAGCGATGCAGTCCTCGCACGCAGGGCAGCTCTCATCCGTCGAAGCCGGCGTCACTCGCACGTTGGCGCTGAACGTCGCCCCTCCGTCGGTGGATCTTGCGAAGAAAATATCCGTCTTGCGCTTCGCCGGATCGTTGCGAGTGTCGTACCAACTCAGGTTGACGGAACCATCGGCCGCATCCACGGACAGCCACTGATAAAACTGGTCGGCTCCGGCTAAATCATCGGCGACGCGAACCGGCGAACTCCAGTGCATGCCTCCGTCGTCGGAGAACGCGAAATAGACGTCGGTCTCGGCTCCGTCGCTGAACGGCGCGTTTTGATTCGCCTGATCGGTCCACGAACAGTAAAGCCGTCCCCGATGCGGCCCGTTGCTCCGGTCGACGTCAATGGACGGATAGACGAGCGCGCGGCGCACCTTGATAGAGGGGATGCCGGTGTCGAATCGGATGATCATCGGAGTGATGGTGCTATCCGGTCCAAATGTCCCTCCACCATCAAGCGAGCGGTCTATGCGAAGCGTGGAATGAGTGATGTCGAGCCACGCAACGTAAACTTCGCCGTTAGGTCCGACTGCCGGGTCGGCTCCGATCTCGGCGGCGGCGTTTCCCGAATTCGTATCGTCTATGCGCTGTACTGAAAAAGTGACTCCGTGATCGGTCGAACGCGCGAGGTTTATCCTCGAGGTCGCGTTCCCCATCGTCGAATCCCACGAGACGTACACATTGTCGCGAAACGGGCTGACGAGACTGGTGTCGCAAGCTATGAAAGGTTTGTCTTCAAAACGCCCGAGCGGTCCCGCGTTCAGATCTTTTTTCAGCACTCTGCCCGGCGAGAAAGTAACGCCACGGTCGGTTGTGCTATTGACTACCATAGCGTCGCCCTTGAAGTTGTTATCGACGCTTGCAATCACGAGTTGGGAAAAGAAGATCGCGCCCCGCGTATCGAATGCGACGCCGGGATCGGAGGCGAAGGTCCACGTGGTTCCCTCTTCGTCGACAAGCGGAAGATCGGCTCCGGCCCAGCTAGCTCCGCCATCGGTTGAGAAATAGGTTCGCTGCGGATCGCGAAATATCTCGTTCGATCCGGCCGCGAGCACGCTTGGACTCTGAGTGTCAACGGCTATGAACACTTCGCTCTGCGGACCTGCCTCGTTGCTTACGTTCACGTTGCCGCTGACCGTGAAAACCGCTGAAGCCAGGCTTGACGGCGCCGACCCAACCTGCCGCGATTGCAGTTTTCGCATCCAGCGAGCTTCCGTGTATGGACTAGTCTCCTGCGCACTGCTTGAACGCACGGGCCGCGAAGGCGCGATCATCATCAACGCCGGCAGCGTCAGCAGCAAGGCCGGACCTGCAAGTTTCAATGAGAGGAATCTAGTGGTGTAAAGACAGCTTTTCATATGGAGTCTCCTTTCACGTTCTTCATGCGGCGATGGCTCCGCCGCAATGACTGTCTGGTGAGCTATGATGTGGACCCGCTTCTTTTCCGCTGTCGTGCGGCGTTTGGATGCTACTAAACCGCGGTCTCCCCGGCAAGCGTCAGAGTAACGCGGGAGACACGGACACACGGAGACACGACGCGAGATGGACATGGAAACTCGGCAGTTGCTCAACCACACCGTGGCGGCAACGACTTCCGGTAGGAGAAGGCTCGCCCTCCATAGGAGGACATGTTCATAGCGGGGATCGGGCAAGGCGGCCGCCCTCCGTCAGGAGGACCATGTCTATTCGTGTTTGCAAGTGAACCAGGTTGGGAAGAGGGATTTATCCTCGCTCCTCGTTCAGGGTTCAGGGTTCATTCAAACTTGCAGCAAGAAAAAGAACGGGGATAAATCCCTCTGTGATTTTTTCATTTTTGGCGAAACTAACCAATTTCTTCCTGACAAAAGCGCAACCCCAAATGGCCAAACGCCAGCCCTCCTACGGAGGGCGTCGCCGGTATTCTGGAAGTTGCTTCGAACGGTGTTGCCGGACTACGAACAACGCCGGGAGCGGTTGAAACAGACGGGCGCTCCCTACGGGTTTTGACCAGATAGCAGTATCTCAGGATCGCGTTTGCTTGCCGACTCGCCGCAGCAGCAAGCTCTTGAACCTTACTTCGTCTTCGCTATTGATTTCCGTTTCGGCGGCGTAAATAGGCGCATGGCTTTCCTTTAGCCTCCCGAGCTTCACCGCGTCCTTCTTCGTCGTAATTATGATCTCGGCGCCGTCCGCGCGAGACTTGTTGCTCACCCGGTCTAGATCTTCTTGCGTGTAAGCATGATGATCGGCGAAGAAGTTTTTGCCGATGATGCTGATCCCGGCGTCCAATACGTCTTCGGCAAAGGCCTCAGGATTGCCGACGCCGCACAAGAGCGCCGAGTTCCATCCGCGAAACTGCCTGGCGTCATAGACAATGCCGGAGCCAAGATGACGAAGCCGGGTTATCTCGGAGTAGAAGTACATCACCGGAATCTTGTCGCCGCACGCGTGCTTGAGAATCGTGATTAACTGGCTTTGATCGAACGCGCGATTGGCCCTCGTGACAATCACCGCATCCGCCCGCTTGAGCCCGTAAAGCGGCTCTCGGAGCCCGCCGAGCGGAAAGATCTCGAAATCGCCGAAGGGGTTCGTTGCGTCAATAACAAGCAGGTTGAGATCTCGCGCGAGCTGCATATGCTGATATCCGTCGTCCATAATCAACACGTCCGAGCCGGCCACGCGCTCGGCGAGCCGCCCTCCTTCGAATCTGTTGCGGTTGACGATGATCGGGACTTCGGGCAATGCCTGGGCAAGCATCGTGGGCTCGTCTCCATAGTCCAGGTAATCGATCGCTTCCGAACGCGCTTCTCCGTTACTGACCAAGTCGCCGGGTGAATTTCCACTGCTCGCCGGGCTCACTTCGCGGAGATTCAGAGTCTTCATCCCGCGCGATCTTCGCTTATAGCCGCGAGTCAGTATCGCGACGGAGAAGTCTTCTTCGGCGAGGTAGCGGGCGATGTATTCGACTAACGGCGTCTTTCCCGTACCGCCGACCGTTATATTGCCGACGCTTATGACTGAAGCTCCCAGTGTCTTGGGCTTGAGGTAGCTCGTCTCATAGGCCGCCACCCTGAACCGTAGAGCTAGTTCGTAGATTTTGACCGGAAGCCAAACGGCTGAGCGCGCAAACTTGTTCTTTTGATCGATCATCCTCACGTCCGCGCTAGTAGTCTCGGCGGAAACAACCCGACTGCCGTGTCCTTATAGAGTTCACAATAGAGTTCACACTTCCGCGCGCCGCAGCCTAAAGGCTGAACTCCTCATTCCGAACCCCGAACTCCTCACCCCGAACCCCGAACTCCTCACCCCGAACTCCTCACCCCGAACTCCGAACTCCGAACTCCGAACTCCTCACTCCGAACCCCGAACCCCGAACTCCTCACTCCCCGATCATAGCCTGCTGTTCGCGGGGAGGACAGATCGAATAGCCGCGACAACGCAATCCGTAGCTCCCCTGTTGGCCGCAAGCAGCGATCCAGCCCGCTCCGCCATCGCCGAAGCGGAGGCTGGATCCTCGAGTAATCGGATCATCTCGCGTGTAAGCTCAATCCTCAGCGTTGACTCATCGCCTGCTTTCAACTGAACCAGGGCTTCCTCGTTCACGAACCGCGAGACTACGGTTCTGAAGTTATCGGTGTGGGGCCCGGTTATTATCGGCTTAGCCAAGGAAGCCGGCTCAATAATGTTATGGCCGCCCCGCGGAACCATGCTTCCGCCGACAAAGACGACGCTCGCCCTGGCGTAGGCAGATAACAGTTCGCCTATCGAGTCGAGCAGGAGCACGTCGGCTTCACCGCTCTGGTTTGACTCGCTCGCTCCGTCAACGAAAAGGGAACGACGAGCGAGGGAGAACCCCGAGCGCTGGATCAATCCGGCCACTTCATCGAATCGCTCCGGCCGCCTCGGCGCGATGAGCAACCGAGTTTCCGAGAGAGAAGTACGCCGCCGAACTTCCTTCAACGCGTCGAGCAGAATCCGCTCTTCGTCAGGAGCGGTGCTTCCGGCGACGATGAGACGATAATCTCGACTTAACGCGAGAAACTGATCGAGGCCGGCCGGCGCGGGTCGATTTAACGGCGCCGCGGCTTGATCGAATTTAAGATTGCCGCAAACTACTACTCGTTCATCCGCCGCGCCGAGAGCTCTTATGCGTAACGCGTCGGCCTCCGATTGCATGACAAAGAGAGTGACG
>JAHFUG010000526.1:0-2588 GCA_023265195.1 Blastocatellia bacterium
CCTCCTTAGGAAAAGTTGGGCGAAGCCTTGAAGCCGAATCTCTCCGCTAATCGAAGGAAGGCTCGCCGCTCGTCTTTGCTTAGACAAACCGAGATCGCCAATACGGCATAGGCCGAAAAAGCCACCGATATCTCTACGAAGAAAAGCAGCAGCGTTGTAGGCGGGCTGAAATACTTGATCGCCAGAACGAGACCGATAAAGGGAGCTTGAACAACAATGGGCGATGCGATCGAGTTACGCACGAATTCGCCGAGCGGAATGGCGAGGTAGCGAAAATACACCGGGATCGCTATCGCGGTGAAGACGATCATCGGGATCGAAGTGCCAAGAGCGACTCCTTTCATGCCGAGCGGCTTTACAAGCAAAAGGCTCAATCCGAGATTCGCGATTGCTTGAGCGAACGTCAGTTTGGCCACGATGCGGTGCTTGCCGCGGCCGAGGAGCATAGTGTGCGAGGGCATTTCGATAAGGTGCGCGAGAATGCCCGCGGTCAGAATGATCATTATCAGCCAGCTTCCCTTGTAGGCCGGCCCCATCCAGAGTTCGATGAAAATGCCGCCGAGGATGAAGAAGATGGCTGAGGCCGGCAACGCAAGGAGCAGAGTGTACTTGGTGCTGATGATAACCAGTTCCTTGATTGCGCCGTGCTGGTTGCGTGCGTCCAAATCCGAAGCAGCGGGGGTCAGCACTCCGACCATCTCGGACACCAGCGAATGCAGATAGAGCACCAGCCGGTTGCCGACAAAGTACGCCGTGACCGCGGCCGTTGAAAGAAAGGCTCCGACGACTATGGAGTCGGTGAAAAAGATCATGCGTTTCGCTATCACAATGACAAAGACAAGCGAACTGTAGCCAAGCAACGTTCGAAGGTGAGCGGCGTCAATGTATTTTCGCGCGATGACAATGGCGGGATTGAGCCGGTAACACCACCACGCAAGATAAGCCATCCGTACGATATCGAAAGCGAAGGTGACGGCCGAGAGAGCGAGGATTCCGTATCCCATCTTCACCAGGACAACTACCAGAGCGCTTCTTACCGCTATCGTGACGGCGGTAACACCCGCGTCGAGGTCGTATCTCTGATACCCGCGAATCATGCCCACGAAGACCGCGGCCGGAAAGCTGATTGCTTGATTGATCGTCGCGAGAATGACGGCCGCCGCGGCGACGTTGCGGCTCAACGGAGAATTGAAGATGTCGTTGAAGTAGAAACTGACCGCTCCACCGATGAAAAGCGTCAAAAGACCAACGGCTGAATATACGGCCAGGCTGCCGCTCATTACCTTGTTGATGGCTTCCTGGTCGCCTCGGGCGCGGTGCTCGGCTACATATTTGACGGTTGAAACGGTGAGACCAAAATCCAGCAGTCCCATGTAGCCAACCAGCGAGCCCAACAGAACCCACACTCCGTAAACCGCGTCGCCCAGGTTGTGGACGAGGAAAGGCGACATCAGGAACCCGGTGATGATAGTGGCGGCAAAGGCCACCCAGTTCATCAAGACGTTCTTGATTATCTGGGATGACCTTTCCGGAGATTTTTTTTCCACTGACATCACCTTGAGCATTTCAATCGGTGAGTGATGATGATGAGTGTTTGGGGCATGGATGCGGTTCCTGATCGCCTCGGGTAGATGTTGAATGAGCAAGCCGTTCCAGAGTCCGCAAAGCGAGAACTAATGAAGCGGACCAATGGCGGCGGAGGCGGGCCTGTTGGATTTTCGGCTGCGGCGGACGCTCAGAATCGCATGGCGCATTGCTTTGGGAAGCATAAGAAGCAACAACAAGAGCCAGTCCCGTCCGGTGAAGAAAACACGAAGGGCCGCCCGCCACATGCAGCGCCTCGCCGCTTCGTCATCGCCATTGGCGAAGAGATGCTTGCCGAACTTCAGATACGCGCCTGCAATGAGCCGCCGCTTGCAAATTGGCTTTTCGGGAAACAGAGCCGCGATCTTCTCGATGTTCGTTATCTCGTCCTGAAGCATTTGTTGGAGATTATTCGAGAGGTTCGCCGGATGAATTCTCTTATGAACCAGCACCTCATCGACCAGTCCGAAGGTGAAGCGCCCAGCCAGTCGCAGGAAGAGGTTGTAATCCTCGCATCCTCTAAGCGATTCGTCGAAATAACCGGTCCGGTCCAGGCACTTGCGCCGAACAACCACCGAAGACATGGCTATGAACCGTTTTGTCAGCAGGTCGGCGAAGATCGCTCCGGATGGAAGACAACCGTACGACTCGCCGGCGCTCGATTCGAGCACGCCACTATCGTCAAAGGTCGCGACGTCCGAAAAGACTACGCCATGTTCGGGATGCTCCGCGAGATGTCCGACCTGACGTTCGAGCTTGGCCGGCAGCCATCTGTCGTCAGCGTCCTGAAAAGCGATTAGTTGTCCTCGGGCTTCTCGTATCCCCAGGTTGCGCGCGCGGGCGGGCCCGCCGTTCTCAGTCCGGAAATAACGGATCGACTGCATTAGTGGCGTCAACTGTTCTCGCGTTCCATCGGTTGAGCCGTCATCGACGATTATCAACTCGATGTCGCGGAATGTCTGGCTCAACACGCTCTCTACCGATTCGCGGATGAACGCGGCGTT
>JAHFUG010000526.1:2688-4741 GCA_023265195.1 Blastocatellia bacterium
CGGAAAGTCCGGAACCTCTAAGCTACCCGACGGTTTTGATCATCAGGTATCCATCGTCACCACTCGTGTAATAACGCTGCATCCGGCGGATGATCTTGTACCCAAGGTCAAAATAGAGCTTTTGAGCGGTGTCGTTCGACGTGCGAACCTCCAACCGAACCGTGCGAACGCCCCGCTCGTAGAACCCGCGCTCGATCGACCACATGAGCCTGCGGCCGTGGCCTCGCCGCCTATCCTCGGGTCTCACGCCAAGAGCGACCACGTGACCGTTGCCGTCACCCTCGATCATGCCGACTACGAACGCAACCATCTCGCCCGCTTCGGTGACGACTTTGTAACAGACGGAATTACCGTGGGAGAGAAGGTAGCGGAATGTTTCTTTATCGTAAGCTTCGCCGTCCGAGAAGCACCGTTGATCCAGCCGCCAACACTCATTGATGTCGCTATAACCCATCGCCCGGATTATCGGGCCGACGCCTGCCGCCATAACGGCCGGGCTGGGGCTATTCTCTTTGCGCCGCTTCGGCCACATTTATGAGACGCCTCAAACACCGCGCCAAGCTGGTTCCGGAGCCACTGGACTCGTCATGGCGGAGAATTATACGCTATGCCGGTGGGATGCGCACAAGAAAGTCGCATCGCGATTCAACGCAGGCGCCCTTTGTCAAAGCAGATCGACAAAGTCAAAAAGTTCATGAGGCGGCACTCGATGCTCTCGCATTGTAGCGGCGTCGTCGCCGCCGTCTCGGGCGGCGCGGACTCCATCGCGCTATTGGACATTCTAATGCGCGTTGTCGACGACAATGCAACGGCGTCCCGCCGGCGCGGCGGCTTCAACGGATCAATTTCAAACAATTCGCGCGGGGCGAGTTTAGTAGTCGCTCACCTCGATCATGGACTGCGCGGGGATGAATCACGCGAGGACGCCGAATTCGTGCGCGCGCTGGCGGAGCGGCTTGGACTGCGTTTCTTCTTCGCCGCCGCCGACGTCGCGCGCGCTGCGGAGGCGGCGGGGCGGGGCGTCGAAGAAACAGCTCGGGAGATCAGGCACGCCTTCTTGCTCGAGACCGCAAGGGAGAGCAGGTGCGATCGAATAGCTACCGGACATACGATGAACGACCAAGCGGAGACCGTGCTTATGCGGCTTGCGAGAGGTTCGGGCGCGGCCGGCCTGGCTGGAATGCGTCCGATGACGCCGGCTCATTTGTTTGGCGTCGACATGGCTCCTTCGGAAGAGCTTCCTTTGCTGGTGCGCCCGCTGCTTTGCTTGACCCGCGATGACGTGGAGGAGTACTGCAAAGAGCGGGGCCTCGCGTTCAGAATCGACGCCAGCAACGACAGCCCGGCCTATACGCGCAATCGCCTTCGAAAGACCGTACTGCCGCCTTTAAGGGAGATCAACCCTCGCGTCGTCGAATCAATCAGCCGGACCGCCGAATTACTTGCGGCCGATCATGCGGCGCTTGACGAGATAGTCCAATCGGCTGTGAGAGACTGCCTGCTCGGCCCGGAGTGCTCGGCATCCGGCGGCGCGCGTTACTCGATCGAGAGGATAATGCGGAACCCGGAGGCTATTCGGCGGCGAATCATCTTCGAGATCATTAAACGTTCGGGCGGCGAAATGCGAAGCGCCACGGCGGCTCACGTTCGTTCAATCGAAGCAATCCTCAGCGGCGGGAACGCGGGGAAGAGGATCGCGATCCCGAGGAAGCTGGTTGCGTGGCGGGAATTCGATTCACTCATACTCAAGGCGCTGGAGGAGAACATAGGATACAGCGTCGAGGTTGGTCCCGAATGCGCTTCCGTGCGGGCTGGCGGCTTCGAAATAAGAGTGGAGCGCGGCGTCAAAGCCGGGTTGTTCCAGGAGTCTCTCGACCGGGCGCTCGAGCACAACAAAGAGCAAGGCCGCGACTGGATGGCTTGTCTCGTCGACGAACGAGAGCTGCCGGAACGGCTGAGAATCAGACCCCGTCTCGAAGGTGAACAAGCCTGGGTTGTCGGCCAGCGTAGCGCAAAGAAGTTGAAAAACATCATGATTGACCATAGAATTCCG
>JAHFUG010000146.1:0-3852 GCA_023265195.1 Blastocatellia bacterium
TCCCCCAACGCGCCCACCCAGTCCTGCTCAAGCTAGAACCGTCCCTTCGACAGGCCCTGCATCCCGCTGAAGCCTACAATATGATCCCAGGCAGGGAGCCCAAGAACTGTTAAGCACCCGCCCAATAGGAAGCGCCACGCGTCCCATTCACCCTCTTTTGTTTGTTGAGCAGGCGAAGGCAGGGACAGCAAAAAAAACTTAGCAGCATAACGCGCTTGATCATTGAGCCTCCTTGATTGATCGAGAAGAGCGACTGTAGCGAGCGCCTGCTACAGGATTCCGGCGCGCCCCAATAGAGTCTTCATTCCCGCCATGCTCCGCCGCGTGGATTCTTCCGGGCTGCCGCCGCCTCGCCAATGCGTCTCGAGGCTGAGCACGCCGGCGTAGCCGTTTTTTCGCAAAGCCCGGAACTGCCCGACATAGTCGAAGGAAATGATGATTGATGATTGCAGAACGCTCCCAATCATCATTCAGCAATCAGCAATCAGCAATCAGCATTCAGCATTCAGCAATCCCCGTTCATCATTCATCATTCATCATTCATCAATTCCCCCACTCCCCACTCCCTTTCGAGGCGCGAGGCCAATTCTTCGTATCGTTCACGAAAGCCCTTATCGAACTGCGCCCGAGCCGTCTCGAACCCCTTGCGCACTTGACCGAACGCCGACTCATCCAAAACGCTGTCCGCGATCATGAACAAGATATTGTCTTCTTTTTGAATATGCGATCTCAAAAGCTCGCTGAATAGCCGTCCCGTCTTGGCGAACGACTCGCCTGCCTTCGGATCGCCGCTACTATACTCTTCAGAAGCCCGGCGCATCGCCGCCGACATCTGCCGTCCGGTCTCATGTTCGTTAAGCATCACTCCCAGGGGGCCTCCCTCCTTCGGGACGCCGTTTTGCTCGAGAACCGGAAACAGGTGGGCCTCTTCTTTGGCGTGATGAAACTCGTCGGCGAAATTCGATATGAAATCGGCCATCTCTTCCAGAGCGGTTGGCGGGGCGGCGCCGCCGCTCTCGAGGCGGTTGCATAATCCATCGAGCGCCCTCAGCCCCTTTTCGATGACCCGGTGCTCATCCATCAAGACTCGTATAGGCTCTTTCATTTTGAAATCCTTTCTACCAGCGGCGTTAATTTCGATCCGCCTGATACTGACGATCTTCTACGCAAGCCCTCCTACGCATCGGTCCATACCGGCGTCCTCTTCTCCAGGAAGGCGTTCAACCCTTCGCGCGCGTCGGCGAGCCGCAGCAGTGCGTCCAGACACTCGGCGTCAGCCGATTCGAAAGCCTCGCTGAAATTCTTATCCAACCCGAATAAGATCGCTTTCTTTGCGCGCTTGACGGCCGCGGCGCTGAGCCCTGTCAGCTTTCGCGAAAACGCAGCGGCCTCGGTGTGAAGCTCGGCGCCTGGAACAACCTTGTTGATCAGGCCTAAGCTCTCGGCTTGCCGGGCGTCGATTGTGTCTCCGGTCAATAGCAATTCGAACGCCTTTCGCGGGCCGCAGAGCCTGGGCAGCAAGGCGATGGCGACGGGAGCCAGGGTCCCGAGTTTGATCTCCGGCTGGCCGAACATGGCGCTCTCGGCGGCGATGACGAAATCGCAGAAGAGGGCCAACTCGCATCCACCGCCGAGAGCGGCCCCATTCACCACCGCCAGCGTGGGCGCTTCGATCGAAGCCAACAGATCGAAGGTTCGATGAAACGCCGATAGCATTTCCCGCGCTTTCTCCGGCAGATGCTCGCCCACGTCAACGCCCGCGCAAAACGCCTTTCCCTGGCCGGTGATGATCAGAAGCTTGATCGCGCCGCTCAGCCGTTCGAGCGCCCGGTTCAACTCGCTCAGCATCTCGATATTGAGCACGTTCAACGGAGGGCGAGCGAGAGTCAACGTCGCTACGCCGCCCTCGATCCCGATAACGATGTGGTTGCCCTGGTGATTCATAGCTCCGTTATGTCCCGCCACTTCGAGTCGTCCTTAGAGGCCTCCTGTCTTCGAGTGTAGATGATCTTGAATTCGCAGTTGGCCAGCAGCGCGCAATCCCTGCAGCAGGAATCAAGATCGTCCGGAGTGAGCGGCTCAGCCAGGACTTCATAGCCGAGGCTCGAATACAACTCGAGGGCTTCATCTATTCGCGCGCCATGAGCGATGTACCTGCGCTCCCATCCCTCGGACTCTTTTGGCGAATTATCTTCCATAGGCTTCAAGCTCGCGGCGCGCCGGACGCCTCGGACGCCGGCCCTGCCGCGTCCGGAACTCGGCGTTCAACGCAACTCTCACGAAGCTTGCTCAATCGCTGATGCCCAAGGAGGGCCGCTCCAAGCGACGTGGCGAACTGAACCATATCGCCGGCCGGCACGTTCACATCCGACTTCAATTGAGCGCCGACGAGCCGCGACATGGTTTCGAACCTCAGGATGCCGCCGATGAGAGTGAACTCGGGCTCCAATTGAACGCGCTTCATTAATTGAATGGATCGGTCCACGAGCGACGCGATCGCGCCGTGCATGATGTCGGCGGGCGACGATCCTAATGAGAGTTGATTGATGACTTCGGATTCGGCGAAGACGGCGCAGACACCCGAGATCGGAACCGCGTCTTTCGATGTTGCGACGAGCGGACCGATTTCTTCCGTCGAGAATCCCATGTATCGCGCGGTTTTTTCGAGGAACGCGCCGGTGCCGGCGGCGCATTTGTCGTTCAAGCGGAATGATTTCACCCTCGAGCCCGCTGCAAGCCTGCTCGCCTTCATCGTTTGTCCGCCTACGTCGAGAATCGTGCGCGTGTTTGGGAACAGGAGAGTGACTCCGCGCGCGCTGGCCGTGAGATCGGTCACGTGGACGTCTCTAAACTCGACCATGTGGCGGCCGAATCCCGTGGCGACGACGTATTCGACGTCGTCTTCCCGCAAGCCGGCTTCGGCCAGCGCCTGCTCATAGACGCTTCGCGCCGCCTCGGCCAGCTTGAATCCGGTGTTCATCATGGCCCGGCCGGCAATATCGCGCCCCTCGCGTAGAATCACGGCCTTCGTGTAAGTAGAACCGACGTCTATTCCCGCCGTGAGTATTCCCGACGTGAGCGTCATACCGTTGCCTCCTCGGTTCGGCCGGCGGGCGCGCGGCTCGTGATTATGTGATCGAGCGCAAACAGCGCTGCGCCCAAAGCTCCCATGAAATGCGAGTCCTCGCTCACATTGACTTTAAGGCCCAGGCCGGTATTGAGCGTTTCGATCATTCCCGTGTTTCGCGCGACTCCTCCCGTGAACGTCACTTCCTCTTCAACGCCGACTCGCCGCAACAACCCAATCGAGCGCGACGCTATCGACTGATGAACTCCCATCAAGATGTCTTCGATCTTCTTGCCCTTGCCGAGCCACGAGAGAACCTCCGATTCGGCGAAGACGGTGCAGGTAGTGCTGATGCGGACCGGCCGCTCGGCCCTCAACGCCACCGGGCCGAGTTCGCCGAGCGGGATATCCAGCGCGGCGGACGCCGCGCCGAGAAATCGGCCCGTGCCCGCCGCGCACTTGTCGTTCATGCAAAAGTCGATGATCTCGCCGGCCGGGCTGACTCGAATCGCCTTTGTATCTTGCCCGCCCATATCGACAACGGTGCGAGTGCGGGGGAACATATGAACGGCTCCGCGCCCGTGGCAACTGATCTCGGTGACCTGCGCGTTGCCAAAAGTCACGCGGTAGCGCCCGTAGCCGGTGCCGATCACGTATTCGACTTCCCGCTCATCGATGTCGCCGCTAGCCAGGGCCTCGCTAAAGGCGTCTTGCGCGGCGACGACCACGTTCGCGCCGGTATCTATGAGCGAGCGGCCTACAATGACGCGCGCTTCATTGATGAT
>JAHFUG010000146.1:3952-15599 GCA_023265195.1 Blastocatellia bacterium
CGCTGACCGCTGACCGCTGATCGCTTCCCCGCTGACTGCTCCGTGACGCGAGTCCTTCAAAGAATGCATCCGCCCGGTTCTTCAATTGAGCCTCGCTGACAACACGCCGATCCATCATGTCGGATTCGATGAACAGGCTCGGAATGTCGCGAGCCGCCATCAGCGCACGGCGGTTGTCCGCTAATCCCGTCGATACGGTCCGGCAGCTCTTGATCGGGTGATACACGACTCCATCCACCTGGTATGAGTCAATCATGTCGATCAGCACCCGGTCCTGAAAAAACATGCTGTCCATCGCATCCCGCACGCTGATCAGGACGCCTTCGGCAAGACTTTCGAGCGGGCGGCTAAGATCGTATTCGAAGCCGAGGTTCGTTCCCCCGGCCGCAAACCACAGATAGGTGGAGTTGACGAATGTCCCGCCCCACTCGCTGAACATTTCGTTGAAGCGGCGGAAGATCGGATAGCAGGGCACGCCGACGAAGATCAGCCGGTACTTCTCGTCCGTCGATGTGCCGATCCCCCGAGCCGCCTTGTACTCCATCTCTTCGACCAGATCTTCAAAGTACTGGGCGCCCGCCGCCGTTCCTCGAAACGCGTTCGAGACGCCGAGAAAAATCGTGCCATCGGTCACTGCGTTGAAAAGCGACGGCCGGTTCTTATTCAATTCCAGAACCCGCTTCCAGCCGCGGCTCATCCTGTTGGCGAATCCGAGTATCTCGCGCAGCCGATCGATATCGAACTTCTTGCCGGTCACTTGTTCGCAGAGGCCGATCAACTCCCCGATCTGCGCGGCGACGTAGGCCCGGTCGTTCTCGAAGTCCGGATCTCCGGGCCATGTTTGCGCGCCGGCCGCGCGCGTGCCCGGCACGTCAAGAGTGAAGATCGGGATGTGATACATTCGCTCCCATATCTCAGCCCATTTGATATAGGTGTTACAGGCGTTGGTGAACACAGCCAACGCGGGCTTCGGGATGTGACCCATCGGGTGCTCGCCGTGACGAAGCTGAACCGCTACATCCGCCTTAACGTAGCCGCAGATGTCCGGTGAATAACCGTAGTCCTCCGCTTCATTGAGGTATTCGTGAGCTACACGCCGCACGGCGGTTTGCAGTGAATTGATCTCGGGGAACACCATCGGCAAATCGAATACGCGAAGCACCTCGGCCATGCTCCCCATCACGAATACATAGGCGGCCTGGCTTCCGCCATCGGCCACGGCGGTCAGGCTTTCGAACCACTCTCTAAACAACCGCGCTCCATCGGTGGCCCCGCGTCCAACTATGTGATCTTGATCCGGCGTTTCTCTGGTCATCTCGTCCTCGATCTAAACAGCCCTTCCGTCCTTTCCCTCCCCTCCGTCCCTCCGTCGCTTCGTCCCTTCCGTCCCTTTTGTCCCTTTTGTCCCTTCTGTCCCTTCCGTCCCCATCCTTCAATTAAACAATATATTCTCAACGAAGGTTTCGAGTTGTATCTCCATATGATCGAAGCTGGTCATGTTCTCTTCGAACTCGCTGACGAAGTAAGGCACGCCGGCTTCATCCAGAGCGCGAGTGTAGGCGACCTGTTCTTCCAATCCCGGCTCGCACATCTTGGCCGCGGTTATTATCGCGGCCTCCGCGCCCGACGATCTGATCCGATCGAGCAGCATTTTCTCTTTAGGCTTGCGCAAGTCATGTTGAACCGGGCTGTAAGAAGATTTCTCCAGATACGCCTCGGCTAGATTGAAGAGCGGGTCGCCGTTCTCAGGCACGTCTTCCAGTATCCATCGCATGCCTATCAACAAATCGTCGTCGACGACGTAACAGGATCGCGCGATCACTCTAATCAAATCCAGCGGCGGCTGTTCGCAGAAGCCGCCTTCGAACACAACGCGCACTTTGTCCCGCGGCTTTGTCTTTCTATCCGGAATCATCGAAAGGACGTTACGCAGCAGTTCGTTGTGCTCCTCGGGCGGGATAAGTCCGCCGATCGCCACCAACACATAAGCCTCGTCGGCCGACACCAGCCACGGGGTGGTTCGCTTGACCGCGTAAAGATCGCGCAGCAACGCCCGGTTCTCGTTGTAAACCGCAATGGACCGCCTCAACGCGTCATCGCTGATTTTCGCTTGAGCCACCTGCTCGACCGAGCGCATGAGACGGCCGTACTCATTGCGAAGATAGGCGGCCGCGTAAGACGAGTTGGCGTTCTGGGGCAGGTATAAAATCTGGCACGGATAGGAGAAGTTTCTTCCCCAGACCGCGGCGAGGTTTCGCGCGGCGTCGCAGATGGGATGAGTCACGAACATCTCCATCTGAACTCGATTGCTCAAAGCCAACTCGAGCGACGTCTTCAAGATCGAGCACAGATACGACCCGAATCTCGAATCGGCTTGAACGGCTTCGATCTGCGCGCCGCGCACTTTGAAGGGAAGCATTCCGGCTGCGTGGACGATCTCTTCCGGAAAATGAACCTGAAAGTGTCCGGCGACCTTGCCGCCCGCCTCGCGCCAGCGGCGAACCGTTGGGAACGTCATGTCTTCGAGCAACTCGCGGCATTCGTAGAGAACCTCGTCGAGCGGCTTGTCTCTCCAGTTGTCAAAAACGCTTTGCATAGACTTCTCTTCCCGGCGCGGCGGCGAGACCTTTCCACCGGCGGCGCAACCGGCCCGGGAGCTAGCCCACCATGTTGAGTCCGCCGTTTACGCTGAACACCTGTCCGGTGACATAGCGGGAGGCGTCCGACGCGAGAAACGCGACCATTGGCGCGATCTCTTCCGGCTGGCCCAGCCGCTTGAACGGGATGTAGCTCACGATCGAATCGATGATCTTCCGGGTGAAGTCGTCCTTGCGCATCTCGTCGATCAGAGGAGTATCGACCAGACCCGGACACACGACGTTCACGTTGATGTGGTCGCGGGCGTGCTCTCGCGCAAGCGTCTTTGAAAACGCGATCACGGCCGCCTTTGAAGCCGCGTATATCGCTTCTCCAAACGACCCAACTCGCGCCGTGTCGGAACTCAGATTGACGATCGCTCCCTGCTTGCGTTCAGCCATGTGAGGCAGAATCGAATGACAAGTGTGAATCACTCCGCGAAAGTTGATCGCGATCACGCGATCCCACATCTCCGGAGTCGTCTTTACGAACGGAAGCAGTTGGTCCCACCCAGCGCTGTTGACCAGTACGTCGATCTTTCCGAATAGACGCAAAGCCTCGTCGCGCAACCGATGAACGTCATCAAGGCTGGTCACATCGGTCTTGAACGCGGCGATCCGCCGGGCCGATATTTCGCTTATCCGCTGAGCGGTCGCGAGCGCCTCCTCATAGCGAAAGTCTCCGATGACGGCGTCGCAGCCGGCCGCGGCAAGCGCCGACACTATGGCGCGCCCTATGCCTCGCGCGCCGCCGGTCACGATGGCGGTCTTGCCGGTAAGATCAATCAGGTTATTCATGGATTCTCCTTTGGCGGCCGTTCTTCCACGAACCGAGGCTCTTCTTTTCAGAAAAGGCTCTTTGCGCGACGGCCGCGGGCCTCTGCGCCATCCGCCGTTCAAAGAGGTGAAGAAGATCAACCGCGGAGGAGACGGAGGAGCGCAGAGGCTGTTACTCGGCTTTCAGGCCAACCTCTTTTACAAGCCGCCGCTCTCCGCGGCCTGGCTCTGATCCGCGGCCTCGAGTTTGAAGAGCGAGACCGCGTTGTCGCGCAGGAGCTTCCGCTTCACCTCTTGCTTCAGACCCAGTTCGTCCAATTGCTTCAGGTTCTCGGCCCAGGGCAAACCGTTGGTGCCCCAGACGCATCGGTCCCGGCCAAGCCTGCTGCCGATGAACTGAATGATCTGAGGCGAGAGATACTTCGGTCCCCAGGCGTCGACGCCGAACCAGACGTTCTCCCATTTGTAACAAACCGAGATCAGCTCATCGACCCAGGGCCAGCCCGTGTGCGCGCCCACGATCTTGAGATCGGGAAAATCGCAAGCGATGCGATCCAGATTGATCGGACGGCCGCCTTCGCTCGGCATGGCTTCGAGCACGTGCCCGACCTGCATCGACACCGGCACGTCCAGCTCGACGCACTTGGCGTAAAGCGGGTACATCTTCGCGTCGCTCAACGGAATGTCGAACCCAAAGATGTGAACGTAGACGCCCTTGAAGCCATGCTTCGTAACCGCGGTTTCGATCTCGCGAATACTCTCTCTTATTCGGAACGGGTTGTAACCCGCGAGCCCAACGAACCGGTTCGGGTATTGCCGTGTGTACTGGAGCACGTCTTCAAGCTGCGTGTCCATGTACATCCACTTGTTCCAATAGGACCACATCTTGCACTGCGTAATGAAGACCTTCTCGACCCCGGCGGCGTCCATCTGGCGCAGCATCTCTTCGATGGACTCGAAACGAGGAAGGCCCCCGATCGCCCTTTCCATGCGGCAGATCAACTCGCCTTGTTTCGCGCGATCCCACTTCTCCATGAATTCGCGGGTCGCTACGTAGTACATGAAATCAATCGCCTTTACTTTCTCTGTCATAATCCGGAGACCTCCCTTGCTCAACGCGAATCCGCCTTTCTATTTCAAAGTCCGTGACAGGCTCACGGCGCATGTTCGGCCGCCATCACTTCGCCGGCTCGAGCTTCGGTTCCGAGGGCTTGACTACATTGCCCGAAGCCTCGATATCGACCGTGTAGGTGTGATTGACATTCCCCTTTAGCGGCGGCACGGTTAGCTTGAGCTTCAGCGTTCCTCTCACCTCCTGGATTCCAGGGTAGGTGGCTTCCCACGAAGCTGTGATCACAGCTTTGTGCTTGCCCTTGCCGTCGCAATTATCCTTGGCCCAATCCGCTTGAATCGATGACGCGGCCGGCTTGGTGGTGTATTGCTTGGTCAGAGGATTCAACTGCTGGGGCTGATCCTGGATTTCAAACATGACCTTGCCGATGCAGTCTTGATTCTTCACCAGGTCGCAACTGAAGGTGATTGGAAACTGCACCTGTACCGCTACCCTTCGCCGCGTGCCGTTGTTGACCAACGACGTTTGCGCTTTGCCCACTTGAGATTGTCCCTTGAGCAGGATGTTCTTTTCGCAGCACGAATAGTCGGGCGGCTTGGCAGGCTCCGGCGTCGACTCCAGGGTCGAGTTCCCGGCCGTCGCTACGGCGCCCGCGGCGTCAACGTCGGTAGAGTAAGTATGCTTGACCGCGCCCTTGGCCACGGGGACGGTCAGCTTCAGTCTCAGTGTTCCTTTAACAGGATCGGCGCCTGGAAACGTCGCATCCCAAATAACGGTCACGACGCCGACATGTTTCTTGCCGTCGCACTTTTGCTTGATGAAATCCGATTCGAAAGTGGGGGCGCCGATCGGATTCACATCGTAGTTTCCGGTGGCGGCGTTCAATTGCAGCGGTTGGTCCGCGACCTCGGCTTCGACTTTGCCTATGCAATCATCGGCCCTCGTGTCACATGCAAAACGGATCTTAATTTGCGTTTTGACGACCACTCGCCGCCGTGTCTTTGCGTTCACGAGCGACGTCTCGGCGCTGGAAGCCGCGGCTGCGACCGCAATGTCTTTTTCACAACACGAGTATGCGGGGACGCCGGGCCGGCGAACGGTCGCTTGAACCTGGAAACCGCCGGGCCGAACCCCGGTCACGGTGCGCGTCGTTCTGAATGTCCCGCTGGGGGGCGCGTCTTCCGGGTGTATTACGAAAGCCTGCTCATCCCCGCCTTCAATACGGACTACTTCAGGCGATCCGTTCTGAATTGTTATGGGCGCGTCCTCTCTAAGCCCCCGCAGCCCTTGCACCTCGACGGTTAGAGTCGTGGTCTCCCCTCTGAGCAGATTGGTTTTCGGAGCGGTTAGGTTGATCGCGAGGTTTCGGTACTCGCCCTTGGCGACTGTCCGGCCTTCCTTGACCTCGAGTTGAGCGGACCCGACTATGTTTCTCGGGCTTTCAACGATGAGCTTTCTTGGCGACTCGGCCAGTTTCGATATCTCGCCTCCGTCCACCTTAACCGTCGTGGTAGAGAAGTCGCCATCGAAGGGGCCGCCGATCTGAACGGGTCTGCCGGTCTGGCCGATGGTTGGCAGGTAAAAATCACCAGGCGCGGGTTCCGGTGGTCGTGGCGTCCGAGGAGTTGGAAGAACGGGTATTTGGGTTTTGCCGGCTTCTCTTCCGCCCCGGTCTTTGACGGTCAGGGCTATGAAATTCGTAGCGCCGTCGCCCGCCTTTGGGACTTGGAACCTCAAAACTCGATCGCGGATCGGCGTTCGTGTGTCTTTGATTTCGATCACGTAGCCGTTCAACTCACCCGTGTTCCTGGTCCGCTCCTCATCGGTCTGGCCGGCCGGTTCCGCCAACACCACGCCCGAGATCGTATCTCCGGCGGATAGGTCGTCAGGCAGATTGACTCGGATGCTTCCTTGCGGCGTTTGAAACGTAGCCGTGCGGAGCCCGCCGGCCGACTGGACCTTGACTGATTCGGTTTGGCTGGCCTGCGCCGCCAAACCGGCTACTAGAGCCATACACAGAGCCAGAAATGAGACTCGATGTTTCATCGGAACACCTCCTTGGCCGCTAACCCGGTTCGGTTCTTTCGCCGAGTGCGGCGGATCGCCGCCGATGCAGGCGGATAGACGTGTAACGGATCATTGCTTGTATCGCTCCTTGTAGAAGTTCAAAATTTGCTGAAGGTCGGCCGGGCTGAATCCTTTTCTCCATTTGTGAAAATCGCTGGAGGTGGCTTTTTCGGTTACCCCGGCTTCCAGAGCTTCGGCTTCGGGCAGGAACTCGTTGTAGAAGCTCTTGGCGACCTCGTAGAAACCGTGCCATTGCGTATAGTCGGGGCCCATCATCGCGGCCCCCATTCGAGCGCGGCGCCCCTGATGATGCCAAAGCTCGTAGTAGGTCCACTCTATCCTGTCGTCAAACGGGGTCTTGGTCAGTTTGCCGTCCGCGTACAGCTTCTCCATTATTCCCTTCGCCGGCTTGGCGAACTTCTCGTTATAAAGATCAACCGTGTTGTCGTACTGAGTGTAGAAATTGTCGATCCAGCCGGCGGCGTGGCAACTCGAGCAGACCTCTTGCATAGCCGCGCGCCGCTTCTCCCAGTTCTCCAGCTTGATCGACACCACCGGCCGCAGCGTCCAACTGATGCGCGAGCCGACGTCGTGAGTGACGGCTTGCGTGGTCGTCGCGCTCATATGGCAACTCGAACACGTTGGGGCGGCGGTGTAGTCCTTGCCTACGACCCACGACTTCTTCTCGAGATTCATCTTCGCGATGTTGGCTCGAAACTGAATGCCGTGCTTGGACTCGTTGTAGATTTCGATCTGCGGATGGTCGGGCCCCATATGGCACTTGCCGCAGTTTTCGGGCTGCCGCGCCACCGCTGATGAGAATGAATGCCGCCCGTGACACGCGGCGCAAGACCCGCGCGAGCCGTCGGGATTGACGCGGCCGATTCCGCTGTTGGGCCACGTGCTCGCGTCGAACTTTCCGTCGCCTTTGTATTTCACGGTGGATCCGTGGCACTGCTGGCATCCGTTGATCGCGGCCGCGCCCCCTTCGACTACTTCACCGAGCACGTTGTCCAGCGAGCCGATGAAACTCGCGGCCTTCGCGTGGTGTGAGACCTCGAACTCTTTCACTTCGGTCTTGTGGCATCGATTGCAGTAGTTGGGCGTGACAATGACGGCGATCTTCGCGCCGTAGTGCTCGAACGTCGCGGGGTCGCCCTCGTTCGCCTTGTGACACGAATAGCAGTCGGTTCCGGCTTTGAAATGCGCGCTGCTCTTCCACTGCTCGACAATGCCGGGCGTTAAGTTCTGATGGCAGGCCAGGCACAGCTTGCCTTCCTTGGACAACTGCGCCGTCTGAATTTCCATCGCCGCGCCCGAGATGCTCTGACCCGTTCCGACGACTGAGACAAAGAGCGCGACGATAGCAAGCAGCAAGATCAATTTGATTTTCGATTTAGTTTTGTTCATCAACATCCCTCGTTCCACCTCAGGAAGAATTCCATTCCTATTTCGCCGCCGCCTGAGGATCAATGTACGGGCGGGTCTCCGTGCCCGCCCCTCTTTGGGCTACGCCTTATTCCCGTTGAGAACCGATCGCTCAGGAGGGGCGGCCACGGAGGGCCGCCCATACAATTATTCTCCAGCACACAGTAATTTCGGGGGCTAACTTTCATACAATCCCTTAATGTGCGGCCGCCGCCTCGCGCTCATCATCTCTATGCCGCAGGAAGGTCAAATAATTTGTCGCCAAACAAATCAGCGCGACGCCCGAGAGAAACACAAAGCCCAGTGCGTAGGAGCCGGTTTGACTGCGAATCACACCGAGCACAAGCGGCGGGAAGAAACCGCCGAGCCCGCCCGCCGCTCCGACCAGACCCGTCGCGGTGCCGGTCTCGCGGGGAAAATACTCGGGCACCAGCTTGAATACGGCTCCGTTGCCAAGACCCAGCATTGCGGCGGCTCCCAGCGCGCCAAGCGTGAATATCACAATGCTGCTCGATGTCATGCCTAGCGCCAGGATCGAGATCGATCCCAGCACAAGCATCAGGACTTGAGCGCCGCCATATCGGTCGGCAAGCCATCCGCCGACCGGCCTCATTCCGGTCGCCACGATGACGAAGCCGGCCACGCGCGCGCCCGCATCCGTTGGCGTTAGTCCGAACAGATCCTTGAGCAACGTCGGAAGATAGATGCTCAACGCGACGAACCCGCCGAACGTCAGGAAGTAGAAAAGCGACAACGCCCACGCTACGGGTTCCCGCCGAAGGATGCCCAGGTACTCGCTTACTTTCTTCGGCTGGGTCTTCACCGCCGCGTCGCGCGCGAAGAGCAGGAACACCAAACCAAAAAGACCGGACGCCGACCCGAATATCCAGAATGGAAATCTCCAATCGCCCGTAGCCGCGACTATTGCCGGCGCGCCGAACACGGCGATCGATTGTCCGATGTTGCCAACGCCGTAGACGCCGAGCGCGGTCCCTTGTTGGCTTGGCGCGAACCACTTGGAGCAAAACGCCACGCCCACGGAGAAGCTTGCGCCCGCGAATCCGATCAGAAATCCCCACGCGATCAACTGTGCATAAGAACTTGTGAAACTAACGCCGATCGCGGGGATCAAACAGAAGCACAGAAGCAACCCGAAGACCACTCGTCCACCGAAACGGTCGGCGAGTATTCCCATCGGAATTCTTCCGAGCGAGCCCAGCAATACGGGCACGGCGATCAACAGCGAAGTCTGTAAAAACGAAAGGTGGTACATCTCCCGAAATCTGGGTGCGAGCGAACCTACCAGCCCCCATACCGAGAAGCTGATCGCAAACGCGATTGTCGACAACGCCAGGGCTCGAGTTGCCGCCGCGTCCCACGCGACGCTCGGCTCTACATCATAGGAATGGACAGCCAGACTCTCGGCGAGATAGGGATCGTGCTTGGGCACAAGCGAGACGCCGCGAACGCCAGCGGCAAAAGCAAGCACGAAAGCGCTCGCGAATCCGGCCGCAAGCGCTACATCAATCACGCCCGCGATCGACGACGCGCCTGACGCCGGCAGCACCATCTGATATAGATCGACCCAATGACCTAGCAGAACGATCACGCAGGCCGTCATCAGGAGCGGCTCGCTGCGTTTTGCTCTTCGCGACAACAGAAGCAGGAACGGGATGATCCAGTTCAAGACGAGGTTCAGCAGAAAGATCGCCTTCCAGCCCGGACTAGAAGTGCGCCTGATGTAATAAACGATCTCTTCCGGGATGTTCGCGTAGTAGATCAGCAGGTACTGCGAGAGCCATATGTACGCCCAGAAAGTCGAGAATCCGAACACCAGCTTGCCGAGACTATGCAGGTGCTCTTCGTTGACCTGAGGCAAGAGGCCGCGGCGGCGAAGCAAGATAACGAACACGGTGATCGCTGCGACGCCGCTCAAGAATAAACCGGCGAAGCAGTAGAACGCGTAGATCGTGCTGTAAAACGCCGGCTCGAGCGACATCAACCAGTCGAAGCTCGCGACTGAAAACGACACGGCGAAAACCGCGAGAAAGATCGCGGAGATTTTCTTGCTCCTGACCGTATGTTCGAGCAAGCCGTCCGTATCCTGCCGCCTCGATTCCCTGCGCAGGAAGAACGCGAAGGCGAGCCAGAGGATCAGGATCACGGCCATTCTCGCGAAGAAGAACTTCGTGTTCAAGAAAGCGGCTTTCGCCCTCATCGCGTCCGAGGTGAGAAGAAGGCCGTGCGACCATTCGTAGATCGAATGGCGTCCGAAAAAGATCAGGAGCGTCGCGGCGGCCCCAACCGGAAGGTACGCCGCCATCGCCTCCGGCACTCGGCGGATTGCGGCGCTCCAGCCGGCATTGGAAACGTGCTGAATGCAGACGAACACCAGCGCGCCAAGCGCCAGAGTTAGAAAGAAAAAGCCGTTGTGCAAAAAGCTCGGCCACAAGCGCGCGTTGTTTGTCACCGCGCCGCCGATGAATGCGAGCGCGCCGATGGCAATCAATACTAGAAGCGCTTTAGTCTCGCGTGGCTTTAACAAGTCCGTCTGCATTGGTCTCTCCCTCGTGATCTCTCCGCCTAGGCGTTCAATTAATCACGTTCCCCCGAAATCCCACCCACGGCAGTTGGTGGATCGTTCATACTCAGCCTACAAAGCAGGAGCCCCGAACCTCGTCCCCGAATCCCACCAACGAAGTTGGTGGATCGTTCATACTCAGCCTACGGAGCAGGAGCCCCGAACCTCGTCCCCCAATCCCACCAACGTACTTGGTGGATCGTTCATACTCAGCCTACAGAGCAGGAGCCCCGAACCTCGTCCCCGAATCCCACCAACGTAGAGGCTGTGTGAAAAGTCGGTGAATCGTCCGATAATCAAAAAACAGGGGGATCAAAACGCATAGGGCTAGTCCGAAAAATGCGTTACGAGTCGAATGTGAAGCACGAATTTTCTGACTTAAAAACTTGATCGACTTTTCACACAGCCTCGTAGTTGGTGGATCGTTCATACTCAGACTACAGAGCAGGAGCCCCGAGCCTCGTCCCCCAATCCCACCAACGAAGTTGGTGGGATTTCGCTGCCTCGTTTTTGTTGTGTCCGGTTCCACCATTTGGTTGCGCCCTCCAATCGGCGTCGCAAGCCGTCGCCATGAAGCTACTGCACCTTCCCTTGCAGCTTGCGAATGAACAGAATCACTTTCCACCGATCCTCGGCCGACACCAGAGCCGCCTGCGAAGGCATGTTGTTGCGGCCAAGTGTAATCACGTGAAACATCGTTCCGTCCGCGAGCAGCTTCGATTTATCGGTTTTGTATGAAGGCGGATTCGGGTACTTGGGAATGATCGGCCCGTCGCCTCCGCCGGTAGCGCCGTGACACACGGCGCAGTAGTTCGAGTAAACCTGTTGGCCGCGAGCCAGGTTCTCCTCCGCCGGTGGAAGCGGATTCTTCAATTCAACGCCCGCCCGCGCGGCCTCTTCAGGGCTTGGTCCATAGTGGAACGGCTGAAATCCTCTCGGAATCGTGCCCGGAACCGGCGGCTGCTGAGTCATCCCGTCAGGCAGCACCGGATTCGCCGACTGCGATCCGTAGGCAGGCGAGTATTGCATTTGAGTCGGCCATTCCAGATTGCGCATGCTCACGTCGCGGCTCATCGCGCTGATGCC
>JAHFUG010000147.1:0-10856 GCA_023265195.1 Blastocatellia bacterium
GAATGAAAGGCCACAACTTGCGCCTGGCGCGAGGTTGATCTAAAGACTGACTGACCGACGCCGTGGTATCCATGCTCCTGGCCTCCGCCTTGAAGTCGAGTGAGTTAAGAATTGGCGACGATTATATGGGCCGGGAGGGCTACAATCAAAGGTTTTCAAGAGAGAGCGTCGCTCTTAGCTTAGCCATATCCAAAGGCCCCGTCTGCCATCAGAGGAGCGACTCACACAACCATCGAGCAAAAGGCCTCAGAACGAAATACTCCACGTTGGATAGATTCCTTTGGCCCGAGTGAAGATCTCGGCAAGATCCAACTCAATATGTTCAGCGGTAGCAGTATTGACGAGGGCGAATTTGAACTGTTTCTTTAGGCTCTGCGCAACTAATACCTCTGCCCCCGTTAGCGCGAAGAAGAAAGTTGAAAAGTCTGACTTGAGGTTCTTCTTCGTCGACTTGATTTCAAGAATTGTTAGTCTGTGCAAGTTCCGTTCAACATCGGCTAAGTGGTCCAGACAAACAGGACCCGACAGCTTGACGATGTCGAATGCCTTACCATAAACAACCTTCCCTTTCTTAGCGAAGGCGACCAGAAGATTCTGCTTCTGCGTTGAAGTAGGGACAACGAACCCAAGGTTCTTGGAGACCAAGATAGCGGCAGCTTTCTTGGCTGTCTGCTGACCGCTTTGGAAATCTCCTGTTCCAACGTCCGTCGTTCTCTTAGCCACGTTTCTCTCTTCCCGCCTTAGCCAACTTGTTTGAAAACACTCTCGCGAACTCATCCACCGAAACTCCCAAGGCATCACAGACCAAGACCGTCTCCACAAAATCTAGGCGGCGCTCTCCGGTCTCATACTTACTCACATAGCTCTGCGGCAAACCAAGACGGTCTGCAAGCTGAATTTGAGTGATCTCTTTGGCGAGCCGCAATTCTTTCAGCAGTTCGCGGAAAGTGTGCTGGGCTCTCGTAATCTGGCGCTTGGACACGTAGCGAGAATATCCGACCTGGATACAATAACCCAAAATAGGATACTATCGGTGTATGCGAGCGGCAGAAAGGGTTCGAGACCCACTGATCAATTCAATCTTGGTTGCATTCCGGCGATTCTTGATTCCAACGGGTCGTGTCCTATGGGTCAGCGAAGGCGATTCAGAGCCTACATACGCTTCGCGAACCGGACTAGCCCGGTTGGGAATCCGAATTCTGCAGCCGCATAGTCTACCGAATGTAGTCATATTCGACCCAAAACGCGATTTCGTCGCGCTCGTCGATAAAGCTGACCGTCCAGGTATCATGACCCTCAAACACCGTGAAGCAGTCACCGAGGCATTTCATATGTGTGAATTTCGATTGATTTCCGTGACTGCCTTCACGAATCGGCTGGAGTGCCGAGATTCGCAGCTTGAGATTCCATGGGAAACATTCGTTTGGTTTGCAGAGGAACCGAATCACCTTGTGTATTTTGATGGCGGACGCCTGTTCGGACCCAGAGGAATCTGATCGACACAACGAAAATGCCGGATCTCGTCGTACATGACCCACATCGAAACTGGCTGCTTCTTATTGAAGCAGTAGCCACCTCCGGTCCCGTTGACGGCAAATGCCGCAAAGAACTGAAAACGTTGTTCAAGGGTTGCAAGGCTGGTCTCGTATTCGTAACGGCGTTTTTGAATCGGGAAGCAATGCGAAGCTTTCTTAGTCAGATTTCCTGGGCGTCAGAGGTCTGGGTCGCGGATGATCCGGACCATATGATTCACTTCGATGGCGAGCGGTTTCTGGGACCCTACCCTGATGTTGCCGCAAAATCCTAGCGTGGATATACCATACCGCTTTTTTTTCTTCTGGTTTGTTGGACACGCCTTACTCGGTAATCGTTAATAGCTTGCGCGGCGTGACGCTTGTTATCTATCCTGATGCCCGTGAAGATTCGATTTTACCTCGAACCAGTCAGTGGCCTTGCACGCATCTACGGCCAGGGCATGGACGAGGGAAGAGTCAAAGACTATTGGACAGCGCTAATTGAGCACCCGCTGCGGCGGAGAGGGTTCAGCGTGGCGGCGGTGGTGGCGAAGCTAGAATTCAATGGGTCCTAAAGCACTATGAGTCCCAAACTGAGGACGAGGCCGTCGCGGAAGTCGAGGCCACTTTTTGAATTCACAAATCAGACGGTCATGATTGCGCCAGGAAATTGGTCCGGGAGATCGCACGGCAGATCGCGAAACAGCGGCTACGGCCAAGCCGTGGATCAACGGCGAAGAAACCCGTGTGTATTCGTTGATCGGCAGGCGAACGTGATAGAGTTTCGGTCGAGAAGTCTGATCACGTTGGGAAGCTACGGTTGGCTAATGAGCGCGATTGTTCGCCACTCACACCAGAAAAGCCGAAGTCTTAGGGCCTCTTATTGGAGACATCGAACATCGTAAGCGGGTATCGTTGGACACTCTGGGGCGCGTTTCGCCTATACTTAATCGCGAGGTCAATAAATCGTGAAAAAAACGTCAGCAGTCCTTTTCCTCACGGCCCTATTCGCAGCGGTGTTGAGCGGGGCCGGTTCCCGCGCCGCCGCCGATGATCCAACCTTCAACAATCAGGTCGTCAGGATCTTTCAGCGCAACTGCCAAACCTGCCATCACCCCGGCGACGTTGCTCCTTTCTCGCTCATGACCTATCGAGACGCCAGGCCGTGGGCCCGCTCGATTCAAGAGAAAGTCGTGCTTAAGCAGATGCCGCCCTGGAAACCTGTTGCGGGCTGCAGTGAGTTTCAAGGCGAGCGAATATTGGCTGACGATGAAATCTCGACCATATCGCGATGGGTGGACGCCGGTTCTCCCGAAGGCGATCCCGCCGACCTTCCGCCGCCGCTGACCTTCACTGATGGCTGGCCGCTTGGGCCTCCGGATGCGGTTCTTCAGCCGGAGGGCGACTACACGGTGAGGCCCGGCAATGACATCTACCGATGCTTTTCCATTCCAACCGACGGCCGAGGCGACCGCTACATTTCGGCGGTAGAGATCAAACCCGGCGACCGAAACGTCGTTCATCACGTGATCATCTTTCTTGATCCAACTGGAGTGTCGAAAGCTCTTGATGACGCCGACGCCGAGCCCGGATACACTTCGTTCGGAGGCCCTGGCTTCGACGCCGCCGGCATTATCGGCGGCTGGGCGCCGGGCTCACGTTCCCGCTTCGAAAACGACGGAACAGCCTGGAAGATTCCGAGCGGCGCCAGGGTCGTTATTCAAGTGCACTATCATCCGCGCGACATTATTGAAACCGACCGTACGCAGATCGGTCTCTACTATGCGCGCCAGCCGGTCAGAAAAGAGATCGGCGTGTTGCCGCTGATCAACGAGAACTTCACGATTCCAGCCGGCGATCCGCACTATAGAGTGACCGCGGGCTTTCCGGCGATTCCTCCGGGTTACAACGCGCACGCGTTGGCTGTTGCGCCTCATATGCACCTGCTCGGCCGTGAGATAAGCGTGAGCGCGGCCGCTCCGAACGGAACGTCTACTTGTCTGGTCAACATCAATGACTGGAGTTTTCAATGGCAGGGCTTCTACTACTTCAAGGAGCCCGTGCCGCTGACGGCCGGGACCAGACTCAGCGCCGTGGCCTACTACGACAACACGAGCAACAATCCACGCAATCCGAACTCACCGCCGAAAGCCGTTCGATGGGGCGAGCAAACCACCGATGAAATGTGCGTCGCGTTCATCACCTACACCCTCGACGCCGAGAACCTCGACGTGTCTTCTCCGGCGATAAACGGAGTCTCGGCTGATGGAGGTCAGTTGACGGTGACGGGCAGGGGCTTCCTCAAGGGAGCCGACATCGAGATCGACGGCCATCGTTTGACCGACTGCCGCAACGTGAAGAAGTCGAATAAGAGGATCACGTCAGGGGATGCGTGGCAGGCGTTGGCTCCGGCCGGCAAGCAAGTGTCCGTGACGGTGCTGAACACGGACGGCGTGCGTTCGACGGCTATGAGTTTTACGAGGTAAAATGCGGCGACGGGAGATTAGCCTTGCCTAAAGAACGATTATTCGAAGACACGGATGAAGATGCCGAGCGGGTGTTGATTGATCTCACGAGGGCCACGCCGATTTGGAAGAAGTTCGAACAGGTCGTTGCGACCACGTGGCTAAGCCGTGGCTTCGCGTTGGCGGGTCTGCGAATGCGCTATCCTGAAGCGACCGAGCAGGAGTTGAAACTGCGGCTTGGCGCACTAGTGCTGGATCGCGACACAATGATCAAAGTCTATGGGTGGGACCCGGAGGTTCGAGGATACTGATGTCCGCCGATCTGGGTGACGTGTTACTGCTTGTTGTTGCCGCGTTGGAGCGGCTGGGCGTGTCCTACGCAATCGGCGGGTCATTTGCGAGTTCCGCGCATGGAATCCCGCGTTCTACAAACGATATCGACATCGTCGCTGAGCTTAATCCCAAACACGCCCTTCCTCTTGCGAAAGTACTCCAGCCGGAGTTCTATGCCGATGAAGTAGCCATCGCGCGAGCCATACGGGAGAGACGCAGCTTTAACGTGATCCACGTCGATTCGAGCTTCAAAGTCGATGTCTTTGTTGCAAAGGGCGAGGCGTTCGATCGTGCGCAGTTGGCTGGAAGACGGCTCGTCGCCATAGCGGAGAATCTCGATCATCAAGTTTATGTGGCCTCTCCGGAGGATACGATTCTGGCCAAACTCGTTTGGTATAAAAAAGGGAGAGAGGTCTCCGATCAGCAATGGCGAGACATTCAGGGTGTTCTCAGGGTTCAAGCAGGCAAGCTGGATCTCGACTATATCAAGAAATGGGCGGCTGAACTTGGGGTCTCGGAATTGCTTGATCGCGCGCTCGATGCAGCGTTTAGTTGAGCCTGATGAGTGTGGCCTCACTTCTTTGCTCGGCTGAGAACCTGCTCATCTACAAACCAGCCGGTTCAAGCTAACGGCGATCCGAGCCGCGATCTTCGCGTTATTAGCAAGCAGCGCTCTATTGGCCGCGAGCGATCTTCCTCCAGTCGCTTCGGAGATTCGTGAAAGGAGAAACGGCGTTAGCTCGCGGCCCGAGACTCCAATGCTCCTTGCCTCCGCGTGAGCTTCTTCGATAATGCCGTCAATCTCAGCGGGTGAAATCTCATACTCTTCCGCCACTGGTGCGCAAATTAGCACCGCGCCCCTTGATCCCATTCTCCAGCTTATGAGCGCTAGTTCCGCTGCCTGGTCCGGAGTGTCGACAGAGGCGTCAACCTCGAGCCCGCTCTTGCGCGAATAGAAGGCCGGAAACTCTTCCGTTTGGAAACCGATGACCGGAATACCTAATGTCTCGAGACACTCGCGAGTCTTTTCGAGATCGAGTATGGCCTTGGCCCCCGCGCAAACGCATACGATCTGCGTTGCCGCTAGCGCGGTCAAATCGGCTGAAATATCGAAGGAATCTTTCGCGCCGCGATGCACGCCGCCGATTCCACCCGTGGCGAAGACCAGGGGCCGCGGCGTGTCGTTATAAGTAAGGCCTCCGAGCGACGCTATTCGAATTGTCGATGCTACAGTGGTCGCTCCCCATCTTCGTCTCGCGATTAGAGCGGCCATGTTGGCGAGGCCGATCTTGGCTATCCCGATCGGCTTTTCGGCGAATGTCCGTAGCTCTTCATTAGTGATGCCAATTCGCGGGACGCCGGCTACAATCCCAACAGTGGCTGGGACCGCGCCTTCGGCTTCGATCAATCTCTCGCATTCGATGGCGGTTTTGAAGTTCTCTGGAAACGGCAGACCGTGAGATATGACGGTGGATTCGAGCGCGACGACCGGCTCGCGAGAAGTCAGCGCGGTCCGGACTCGATCTGAGAACGCGATCATATTAGTGTCCATCTTGTTGGGCGAGGATTATAACCCAGAAGAGGAGAGTAACCGCACAGAACGCGGAGGAGCGCCGAGGGAGCTTGTGTTGAGTTCGAAGGTCCGTCTGTTCTTTTCCTCCGCGAACCACGGCGAAGCGCATCCGCAACTTTTCCTTAGCATTATCTTTGCGAGCTTCGCGGCTCTCTTCGCGTCTTTGCTAGAACGTTTTCGGTCGCAATGTCCCGCAACGGCAGCCACTTTGAAATTCTTGCTTGAATCAACCTGATTGCCGCATACTGCCGCTTGCTTGGCTGACACCACCAGGACATAGGAGGATCAAACAGTGCGGCGATGGGTAATAGCAGTCTTCGTTCTCTTCTCCACGGTCACGGCTGTTCGGGCTCAGAACAAACTCCTGACTATTGACGATATCTACGATCCCGCAAAACGGGTCAACTTCAACGGCAATCCGCCCGCCGGCATTCGCTGGCTCAAAGACGGATCGCATTATCTACAGAGCAAGCCCGATCCCCAAACGCGCTCAACGCTGTTGATGCGAGTTGACGCAGTCACGGGCGAGGCCGTTCCTTTTCACGACGCCGCGAAGATGGAGGCGGCATTCGCAAAGCTCGGCGGAATCGGCGCGGAGGAGGCCAAACGCATCGCCCACCGAGGGACCTATCAAATGAACTCGGCTGAAACGGCTGCGTTGATCAACTACGCCAACGACCTCTTCTATTATGAGTTTGGCGGCGACCACGCCGTGCGCCTGACTAACAGCCCGGAACCGGAGGAAGGCGAGGAGTTCAGTCCGGACGGCCGCCTCGTCAGCTATGCGCGGAACAACAACCTCTATGTTGTAGACGTGTCCGACCAGCGAGAGCGCGCGCTTACCAACGACGGCGGACCGAATACTCTCAATGGCCGGCTGGATTGGGTATATCAGGAAGAACTCTACGGCCGCGGGAATTTCAAAGGTTATTGGTGGAGCCCCGACTCGACTCGTCTCGTTTATCTTCGAACGGACGAATCGCCGGTGCACGAATTCACCGTCGTCGATCACATCCCGCATTTTCAGGGCGTAGAGACCACGCCGTATCCGAAGGCCGGAGATCCGAATCCAAAAGTCAAGCTGGGTGTTATTAGCGCGGCCGGCGGACCAACGCGTTGGATCGATAGTTTCAAGTATCAGCCGGAAGATTTCCTGGTGGTCCGAGTGGCGTGGAGCCCGGACGGGAAGAAGGTAGTGTATGAAGCGCAAAATCGCGAGCAGACGTGGCTCGATTTGAATTTCGTGGAGCTCGCTTCCGGTAAGACCGAGACCGCTTTTCGGGAAACGACTAAAGCATGGGTTCAGGCGATGGACCCCCCTCTTTGGTTAAAGGACGGATCGTTCTTGTGGTTCAGCGAGCGCAATGGGTGGAGGCACCTCTACCGCTATGCCGCGGATGGAAAGTTGATCGCGCAGGTCACCGACGGCAAGTGGGAAGTTCGCATCTTCCATGGCGTCGATGAGCCGAACGGTCTTGTGTACTTCAGCGCGACCGAACACAGCAATCTGGCTGCTCACGCATACAGGATCAAATTGGACGGAACCGGTTTGACTCGGCTCACGCAATCGGAAGGGACCCACCAGGCGCGTTTCAACTCTTCGTTCAGTCATTACATAGATTCCTGGAGCGACGTCGCGACGCCTGCGCAGATCCGGCTGCATAGCTCGGACGGCAAGCTGGTTCGGGTGATTGATGAAAACAAGGTGGCGGCTTTGAGTCAGTACAAGCTGGGAAAGCCGGAGTTCGTTCAGGTAAAGACGCGCGACGGCTTTGTGATGGATGCGATGATGATCAAGCCGCCGGATTTCGATCCAAGCAGGAAGTATCCGGTTTTCGAGCATACTTACAGCGGTCCTCATGCGCCGCAGGTTCGCGATGCGTGGGGCGGCCCCTCGTACATGTGGCATCAGATGCTCGCGCAGAAAGGCTACATCGTTTGGATATGCGACAATCGTACGGCCAGCAACAAAAGCGTCGAGTCGACGTGGCAGGTGTACCGCAACTTCGGCGAGCTGGAGCTTCGCGATCTCGAAGACGGACTTGCATGGCTGAAGAGCCAGTCCTACGTTGACGGCTCGCGAATCGGGTTGTCGGGCTGGAGCTTCGGCGGGTTCATGACTACGTATGCGTTGACCCACAGCAAGAGCTACAAGATCGGCATCGCCGGAGGCTCGGTTACCGATTGGCGGCTATACGACACTATCTATACCGAGCGGTATATGGGAACGCCTCAGAATAATCCAGAGGGCTATAAGAAGAGCGCGCCGCTTGCTTCAGCCAAGGACTTGAGCGGAAAACTGTTGTTGCTTCATGGAATGATCGACGACAACGTTCATATGCAGAACACGATTCAGTTCTCTTACGAGCTGGAAAAAGCGGGAAAGCAGTTTCAGCTTATGCTGTACCCGAAGTCTCGCCACGCGGTGAGCGACCCGATGTTGGTCAAGCACATGCAGACGTTGATGACGGAGTTTATTCTCAACAATCTGTGACGGCCCGCGAACGCTGTTAGAGGGAAGTAATTGCGTCAGATTCTCCGCCAGACTTGAAAATCAATGTACGGGCGGGTCTCCGTGCCCGCCCCTCTCTATGCTTCGCACCATTAAAAAGGGCATTGATCCTGCCGGAGGAGAACCGCGGGCTAATACTCATAGCGATCAATGACTGTAGTGCAAGACAAAGGATCTGCCGGTCCGATTGAATCCGGAGCGCATTGGGCGGCTCGCGTTGCGATCGCGGCAGTGGCTATTTTGTTCGCGGTGGGTCTGATCTTCGTGCTGGAGTACTATCTCGACTATTGGGTGCATCGGTTGAAGGATCCCGCCGCGACCGTCTTTAACCTTCTGGCTCTGGCGGCGATCTTGTTCATCAGGCCGCTTCGAAATCTTGCAATCGCATTCTTGAGGGTATTCGCGTTGACTCTGCCGTTCCTGGCGCCGCTCATAGCGCTGGCGTTGATCTTGCCGCACTATCTGCCGCGAGAGACCGCCGATGGGATTACAATAGCCGCGATGTTCGCCGATACGATCCTGATGTTTTGGGTGTTGTGCTTCGCGCATCGGCGTAATTCGCGGAAACCGATGGGACGAGTCAGATCAGCGGCGCACCGCTGGTCGAACCTTATGCCGGTCACTCACTACTTCTTTTCAAGAGACGGCAGCGAGCTCCGCTTAATTCTGCGGTTCCTCTCGCGCCGGAAACAAGAGCCGCCGAACAAGCCCGGCGGCTCTTGAACAAATCACGCGTCTGGCTCCGCCGCCTTCAAGATCATCCTGCCGATTGCCGAGGTTGAATCAGTTCGGCGCCCCCTCCCCAAGAGTTTCGAGTCTAGCCACCCAGGCATTGAAATGCGGACATCTCCGCCGAAGTATGTGGAGTCCGATCATCTCCGCTATCTGTGGCCCTGCCGTTGGCTTTGCTCCTTCATAATCGGGGAAGCAGCCGATTATTCGCTTGGACGGCGCCGTGTGAGGACCGTCATCTATCTCTTCGGGTGTGGCGTGCCTGGCTGCGATGGCTTGCAGCTCACCCACTTGCCTGGCGCAATCTGAATAGTACGATTCAAAAGCCGCCGGATTCGCGAAGAGTAGCGCCTCGAATTCATGAAGCTGGATGTGAGGGATGAATCTCCGATCACCGATGTCCTTTGCAAACGAATCCTCGATCTTCTCGACACGCTGCCGGGGAAGATGCCTAATCGCTTCCGCTTCCGAGAGCCCGGGGAAATCAGAAGGGATAGCGTAAAGATCGATCATTGTTGTGAAGAACGTATCACGGGCTCTTTCCTGAGCCATAAACCGTAATATGTCATTTCGCATCGGCAAATACTTTCGGCCACCACCACGATGTACCCGCCCCTTCTTCTTGGCATGGGCAACCAAGATAGGACCTTGAACGTATACTTCAAACGTTGCCAAGTGATGCTTCAAGACCGTATCAGCGTAGGTCAACTCAGTCTGGCCTTCGGCGAAGATGTATAGACGCGCCATCAGTGCGGCCCCCCACCGAAGACGTTCTTTTCCCATACCTCGCTGAAAGAGTATTCATCAAGCCATGAATCGAGTTGATCAGTACCCAATCGTCTGAACTTGCTTTCCTTGTTTTCCCGGTCAACAACGACGACATCTTCAGGTTCGAATTCATCGAGGAGCGCCGGAGACTGGGTCGCCAGGATTACCTGACAATGATGAGCCGCTTTCTTGACTAGGGACGCCAGCACCCCTATTGCGTATGGGTGCAACCCCAACTCGGGCTCGTCGATGACTATCACCGAAGGGAGGTTGGATTCGGGTTGCAACAGCAGCGTGATCAACGCCATCGCTCGAAGAGTGCCGTCTGATATTTGGTGCGGACCAAATATCCGGTCTACACCCTTCTCTCGCCAGTTGAGACGAATGTTGTTCCGATTCTTGGCTTCCGGCTCCAATTCGAAGTCGCCGAAGAAAGGCGCGACCTGACGAATCGTGCTGACAATACGGGCATATGCGGCCGGCTCGGTCTCTTTGAAGCGATAGACTATAGCGGCCAGATTCCCGCCGTCTGGAAAGAGAAAACGATCATTGGCCACGTAACCCGGCCGTCGAATGGCCGAACTGCTGGATGTATCGTGAAATTGGTAAACTCGACAGTTCGCCACCAAATGGCGAACTACCTTTGCGGTGTCATCCCCTTCCCGTGACTTGGTTCCCAGAGCCGACTCACGATGTCCTGATCCGAGGACTTTCGCTGAGACGGGCGCCGGAAATCCGAGCTTATGAAACTTCACACTTTCTTCAGTGAAGATCAACGTGTCGCCGGCGGCGTGGACGAGTTTCATCACATAATCGCTCAGTCCAGTGTATGTGTCGAACGTAAGAGACGCTTCTAGAATCGGTGTAACTTTTGGACCATAATGTAGAACTGACTCGGCATAACCTGAAGTAGCGATGAAATCTTGAAGGCGCTCGCCGATCATTTCATTCAGCAACTT
>JAHFUG010000147.1:10956-15598 GCA_023265195.1 Blastocatellia bacterium
TGCCTGCCGTGCTCCTCATACCACTTGGTAAGGGTCGCGGTCATATGCATCTTCTCGACGATGTTGCGCCAGCCCATACCCGTGTTGTAGGCGCAGAACGATATCTCGCCTTGTTGCGTCGCGTATGGGATTATGCACTGCTCGGTGCGGCGGAAGTCGTAGTTGAACAAATCCTGGAACCACATGCCCGCGATGAAGAGGAAGTTCCAGCGATCCTGTCGCCGTTTCTCTATGTCTTCAAGCGTACGGTCTCCCGAAACCTTGCCGTAGTTCTTTCCGCTCGCGCCGAACGTCTTGTCGAATTTCTTGAGCAGATCGGTGATGCGGAAGTGAGTCGGCGACTGGAACGGATCATAGTTCTTTAGCAGCGCGAGCCCGCCGCCCACCAGCGACAAGAATTTTCCACGGGCCGCGTCGTTGACCTTGGTCAAGTCTTTAGCAAACCGCTCGGCGTTGAAGAAGGCGGTTATTGGAGCCGCTTCTTTGGTTTCTTTGTCGATCATAACGGCCATCCCGATTCCGCAGTTCGGATGGCAGCCGCAATTCAACTGACCCCAGTCTTTTTGCGGGCCGTGAACGAGATCGCCCCAATCGGAAAACGTGCCCATGAAAGAGATAGGGAACCAGTCGCGTATCGGCTCGCCCATACCAATCTGATTCTTGACGTCGTGAGCGAGATGCGACAGCGTGTATCGCTGGGCCGCGCGGCGGTCGTCGGTTATCTCTTCATCGCGGCCGGTGAACGAGACGGGCTGGAACGAGAGGAAGGAAATCTTCTTTGGATTGTCGAGAGCGAACTGGATTATCTTTCCCACCTGTTCATTATTAATGCCGTTGATGATTGTAGTGACCGGCACAATCTCAACTCCATTGCTATGGAGGTTTTCGATCGCGCGCAGCTTCACGTCAAAGAGGTTGCCGACTTTGCGGTGTTCGTTAGCGGCGTTGCCGATGCCGTCGAATTGAAGATAGGCATACCGGAGCCCCGCTTCGGCGGCCTGCTTACAGAAATCCGGACTCTTGGCGAATTCGATTCCATTTGTAGCCGCTTGAACGCTGTTGAATCCGACTTTGCGCGCGTAGGCGACGGCGTCGAGAAAGTATGGCGAGAGCGTCGGCTCGCCGCCCGAAAACTGCACCGACATTTGCCGCCGTGGCTTGATCGAGATCGCGTTATCCAGGAGCGTCTTGATGTCCTCCCACGTCAGTTCGTGGACGAAGCCGACCTGATTCGCGTCCATGAAACAGGGGTCGCACATCATATTGCATCGGTTTGTAAGGTCGATGGTGAGCACCGATCCGCGGCCGTGCTTGATCGTGCTGCTGCCGTGATTGTGCAGTCCTTCGTCGCTGTGCGCGCGAATGTCGCGGCCCGGAAATACTTCCTCGAGGTGCTTGAAAAAATCCGTGTCGATCGCCATAACGTCTTCGAAATGTCCGTGAATCGGGCAGTCCTTCACCATTAAAATATTGCCGTCGCGCTCGATGATCTGAGCCTTGATCTCCCCGATTTTTTCGTTGAGCAGTATCTGATGGGGAACTTTCCCGTCGACGATCTGCTGGCGTATTTCGGGCACGCACTTCGGGCAGAGCGAGTCGGTGGTTCGGGGCCAGCCCAATGGCGGCTTCGTCTTCTGGTATGACTTAAGAAGAGGTTTGTCGGACCATTGCGGCGTAAACGCGGGGTTCGGTCTGATACGATTCAGCCTTTCGAACATCGCCCACGCGGCGCCGGCGGCCATGGTCAACCCCTTCTCCGCATATTTGATTGGTTTGTGCATCTTTTCTGTCTCCTTATCGCGTGAGCCGCCCTTGTCTATAGGTCGATCAACTTATGAATCGATGCGGCTGAATGACTCGATCTGATAAACCGTCTGAATCGCCTGAACTGCTTCTCGTCTGACAGCGCCTTTGACGCCCAGCGTCTGTGGGTCGCGCCAGTTGTCGAAAGTGGCGACCTGGTGCACGCAAGCGATGGTGCAATAGTCCGCACACGCTTTCTTTGTAAGGTACTCTCTCCGGATGTCTTCGAAGCTATACTCCGTCAGCGGAGCGCCCGGATAGCCGCGCTGCTGCGAGCAGTAGTGCACGAGGCCGTCTTCGCAGATGTACAGATACCGGGCCCCAGCGCGGCAACGCCAGTTATTCGGCTTTCCTTCAGCCAGGTTCTCCTGGAATTGCCTGAACCGGGTGTGGCCCTTTTTCCCGAGCGTTTTCATCTTCAAGTAGACTTCCCGCTCAACGCCTTTCAGCGGCTTCAACGTGCCTAAGCCATCGTGAATGATTCCAAGCGATGTCGAGAACCCAAGCTCGACCGCCCGGTTTCCAATGGCTAACGCGTCCTCAGGCGTTCTTACTCCTCCGCCGATCACGGAGTTTATGTTTACTCGGAATTCGGCAAGCTGGGATAACCACACCAGCTTCTTGTCCAGAACCTTGAGACTCTTCTTTGATACGTCATCGGGAACAATGTTGTCGATGCTGATCTGGAGGAATTCGAGGCCCGCGCTATTCAGTCCACGGATCCTCTCTTCGGTCAGGAGATATCCATTGGTGATCAAGCAGGCTAGCATACCCCTTTGCCGAATCCTCTTTATTATTTTCTCGATGTCGGGATGTAGCAGCGGTTCGCCGCCGCTGATGATGATGGCTGTAGTGCCGAGATCGGCGAGCTTATCGAGCCGTTGAAACATCACCTCGGTTGGAACCGGCTCGGAAACCGCGTCATACTCGTTACAGTACGCGCATGCCAGATTGCATCGCCGTATAGGAATAATGTGGGCCAACACGGGGTGCCCCGTCCAAAAGAGCCCCTTCGCAATGAATCTGTACTGTCGTAGATAGAGCTTAAGCTTCGTGGAGGTTTTCATAAGCTTCGGAATTGGGGAGGAAACAAGCCCTGGAATCCAACAACCGGCGAAAGCCTTACAAGGGCCAGAAAGGCCGCTGCAATCGGCATTCCCCATTTGGCCCAGACTTTCTCGCACCGATGTCCAATGATAAGCCTTATGATTTCTTCAGATAGTTTCCGTAGCTATTTGTCCTGGACATTCGATGACAAGCCTGAGAATAGGTTTGACACAATGGCTCCTCGCAATCATAGACTTTGCGTCTTTATGACTCGCGGCCTTTGAGCCCACAGCCCAGAACATAGTTGAGGCTGGTGGAGCTTATTCGGAATCAGCGCTTTGGATGCGGTCACCAGGATCAGTTTGCGCGCTGTGATAAGGCGGAATGTCCCGCTGTCAGCGAGGCGAAGCGACTAATACAAAATTCAGTTCGGAATGAGGAAGGGAGTGAAACGTCTATCCAGGTTCCCCACTCTCGTAAACTATTGCCCACTGCCTTCGTCCTCCAATTCCGTCTTCATCTGTGTGAATCCGTGTTCATCAGTGGATCGAATCCGCGGCGAATTTGACCTCGCGCCAACCGTCTTATAGCATAGCCGGACTAAAACGGCGTGAAGGGGACTTCTGGATGAAAGTGATTCGAGCGAATGAATGGTGCGGACCCGCGGAACTTACCGTTGAGGAAATTGCTAAGCCGCTCCTTGGGCCTCGCGATGTTTTGATTAGCGTGCACTCCGCATCGCTTAACTTTCCAGACATGTTAATCATCTCCGGCAAGTATCAGGTCAAACCCGACCTTCCTTATACGCCGGGATTTGAAATCGCCGGCGTAGTCGAAGAGACTGGGCCGGAAGTAGCCGCGGCCTCTCCCGGCCAGAGAGTTCTCGCGCAGCTTACTGGCGGAGGCTTCGCTGAGTTCGCCGTTGCGGAGGAATCAGCGATACGAATGATTCCTGACTCAATGTCTTTTGACGACGCCGCGGCTTTTCCGATGGTTTATCAAACTTCCTATTTCGGTCTGGTTCACCGCGCGGCGATGCGTCAGGGCGAAACGGTTCTGGTTCATTCAGCCGCCGGCGGTGTCGGCCTGAGCGCGGTTCAACTCGCCCGGGCGCTGGGGGCGGGGAAGATCATCGGGACGGCGGGCTCGGACGACAAGCTCAAAACTATTCTCGATAACGGAGCCGACGTCGCCGTCAATTATCGCGAGCAAGACTTCGTCGATATCGTCAATCGCGAGACCGGCGGCCGCGGCGCCGACGTTATCTACGATCCGGTTGGCGGAGAGGTAGGCGAGCGGAGCACGAAGTGCATAGCCTTCGAAGGCAGGTTGATAGTAGTCGGCTTCACGAGCGGAAAGTTTCCCAACTTCGCCTCGAACCATATTCTGATAAAGAACTACACGGTCATGGGGCTTCACTGGGGATTCTACAGGAAGCGCAACGATCCCCGGATTGAAGAAGCCTGGCTTGCGCTGTTTGACCTCTACAACCTTGGCAAGATCAAGCCCGTCATAGGCGCGCGCTATCATATGGCTGAAGTAGCCGCCGCGATGAATCACCTCGCGTCGAGAAACGCCGTGGGCAAGATCGTGCTGCACTGGTAGCCCGGCGGAAAAGACAACCGCGGAGTTAACTCGGAGCGGAGGACCCGCAACAGAAGAGAGTTTCTCGCAAAAAAGTTTCTCGCAAAGACGCAAAGAGAGCCGCAAAGGTCGCGAAGATAAGCCCCCTGCAAAAACAAAAAGCGCGGGTTTGCGACGCGGCGGCGCTGGAGTTAGCCGTCCAGAAAGA
>JAHFUG010000148.1 GCA_023265195.1 Blastocatellia bacterium
GAAGTCGTGGTCGTTCCGCTGGACGGCTTTCGCCATCAACGAACGTTGTGGCTGGTTCATCGCCGCACCGACGCTCATTCATACGCGGCTCGCGCGTTCATGCAGGCCGCCGCTTCGACGGCCGATTGGTTGAACGGTGAGATTGGAAAGACGGTATTGCCGGAAGACCGCGCGCGGGATGGAGCGTCTTGCGCCGTTAGCTGAGAAAGATTGAGAGCCCAAATTCGACTCGCGAAGTTTTTCGAGCCACTTGAAGTTGTTTATTCTCGCGCATCGCAACGCGTCCACCACCTCCGGAAGGTTGATGACCGCCAGCCGGACTTTCAACCCTCCTTCAGTTGCGCTGGCCGGCATTCCGGATTGATCTCGCCGAGTCATAACCTTCAACTTCTTAGTAGATGCGACTTCTACTCTATTACAGCCTAAAGTCAGTCTTGATATACATTGACTCTGGGGCGGCCTCTTCGTGGCGTTTGTTAGCGCTTACGGATGCTGCAAGGCCACCTATCGAACTACGCCACGGTCTCGCCCTTAGGGGATTACTCGCTGCTGCGTCGTCGCATCTCCAACAAAGGAGAACCAGCGAATCCAACCGTCAATTTGATGCGCAACCATTTCGGCTGTAGCAGGCAGTATTGTAACTTGACGCACTCTGTCAGTATTACTATCATCGCTTTCACTAGCCGGTCGTTTCGGAGTCACACAAGACGGCAAGCGAGTCAGATGAGCCAAGATGAAAAATGAGCGAGAATATGGGGCAAGGTTATGCGTCGGAATACGACCTACTCTACCATCTATTGATGCTTGCCGGCCGTCCCTCGACTCACCTCGACGCCATCCTGCAATTCTCATTGGAGAGAGTTCTCAGCCTAACCGCGTCTGATATAGGCGGCGTGATTCTCTTGTTTGACACAGCCGGTCAGGAGCCTCTGATCAGAGCTTCCGGTCTACGTGGCGAGTTGGCTGAATCGCCGGCCAATCTGCTAAAGAAATGGATAGAGGGGCCGGTCAATCCCGCTACTACCATCCTGAAGCTTGGCCTTCACCATCGGGTCGACGATTATCACCAGGACACGGCTTCATTACCATTGTTTCTAGGAGGCCGCTCATCGCTTTGGGCGCCATTGCTTGACGGGAAAAAAGTGGTTGGCTTCATCCACGTCGAGTCGTCCCGCCCTCGATATTATATTGATTCCCATCTGCAGAAGCTCCAGAACATGGCGAAGGAAATCGTGATCGCGATCGAGCGGCTCTTGTTGAGGGAAGACGCCGCAAAGTCCGGAACTCCGCTCGATATCGTAGGAGTCAGTCCAGCCTTTCTTGAGATGGAACGACAGATCAAACGCGCGGCCGCGCATTCAACCGGCGCGGTGCTCATCACGGGCGAGCGTGGAAGCGGCAAGGAATTGGCTAGCAGAGCAATTCACTCTTGGGGAAAGCGCCGCGGCAAACCCTTTATTCCGGTGCTGGCTTCCGCGTTGACGGAAAGCCTGTTTGCCGATGAACTATTTGGCCATGCGAAACATGCGTTTACCGGCGCCGATCAATTCCGGTCCGGAAAGTTCCAGGCGGCTGAGGGTGGAACCCTCTTCCTCGATGAGGTGGGAGATATGCCCGCCGTCATTCAGTCATCCCTACTGCGAGTGATCGAACGAGGTGAGGTAACGAGAGTCGGCTGCGACCTTCCGTTGCGCGTCGATGTCCGTGTGGTCGCGGCGACCAACCGGGACCTGGCCGAGTTGATTAATCAGGGAAAATTTCGAGCGGATCTTTGCGATCGTCTTTCGGTGTTCGAAATCCGGGTGCCTGCCCTAAGAGAACGGCGGAGCGATATCCCGCTGTTGGTCAGTCATTTTCTCAAGAAGTATTGCGAGCAAGTAGGCAGGGATTTTATGTTCAGTGGAAGGAGCGGTTGCGCCGTTTGTAAGTTCACCGACCCCGCGAGTTGCGCGACGAGCGACTTCTATGAGGCATTGGAGGCCTACGATTGGCCCGGAAACGTGCGCGAGTTGGCGAACCTGATCGTTCGACTGCTCGCTACTGTTCCCGATGAGATTCTCGATGCGAAGCACCTGCCTGAGCAATACCGGCGTCGTGGAACCGCAAAAGCTCCCTCCTCTGCTGCAACAGATTTGGCTTTAGACACGCAGACGAGACAGCACATCGAGCGAGTGCTTCAGATGGTCGATTACAATGAAAGCCGCGCCGCCCGGATTCTCCGGATTCCCCGCTCGACTCTGCGAAGCAAAATCAAGAAACTTGGCATTGAAACCAAGAGAACGTGAATGGCGATATTCGACTACCGAGTGGCGATCCGCCGCCGCCGAACCTAGTCGTTTCAGATCAACGAGATCTCCACGTATGTTCCGGTAGATTACTCACTTGCTGGCGACATTTAGCCAATCAACATTTGAATGACCGGTTTGGACGGGGGCTCTGTAATGGATCCAAGAGTTGGTGGATCAACACGTTCGCTTCTTGGGGGGTAGCGGATGTCACTTTGGAGCGGAAGTTGCCAGCAGTCAGGGGTTGACGGTGAGTTTACAACAGACGCAGGCATGTGGCCTTTTGAGCGGCGACAGCCGTAGAGAATGCAAGCGTGATGTTAACCGTCGCAAGAGTGCAGCACGCGAATTGCGACGCCTATGAAGCATGCGCGGGTTGAACACGGAAGCAACCTCATGAAGCAACCTCATGATGAGGTAGTTCAGCGATCTTTGTAAGGGAAAAAGACGGTCGACGATCGGTAATCCCCACGGGAGGCAGTATGCAAGGAATAGAAGCGGCTCAATTGGAATCCGATGGCAGAGGCAACGCGAAAACCGCGGATCAGCGCCGGGGTACAAGGTTATCGAACTACACGGCGTTCATCGGCTTGCCGGAAGCCGGACGCTCCTTCCTGGTCCAGGGGCACACAGGAGCAATCGACCTTCTCTCTGACGAATGCGTCGATGGTTTGCAGGCGCTGACCGACGCTCGGGATGGCGGTGGCGCTTATGTCTTTGATGAGGAGGAGCGGCAGCTTCTTCACGAACGCGGCTATACAACCGAACGATCCGAACGGGAAGAATTCGCGCACGTAGAGAAGGTGCTTTCGATATTCGAGCGCAAGATCACGTCCCGGCTCAATTTTTCGGCGCCAATCGTATTAAACGGAGATCGTGAACTAGCTGTGGCTGTGAACAAGCTACCGGAAGCTGTCTTCGACGTCGTAGGTCAACTGTACGTGGGGCGAACGAACGGTCAGTTGGCGACTATGACATTGAATCTTCAGATAGACGAGCCGGAGCATGCGCAAGAGCACATCTCGCTGATAGGAGACTTCTTGGACCAGTCCGTCTTGTGGGAGACTGACCTTGAAGTGGTTCTTCCGGCCAGGGCATACCCCATCCTGGGCGGCCATATTTCTAAGAACTACCTCAAGAGAATCACTCTCGTGTTGAAAGATTTTGACAAGGAATGGATCGAGGGCGAGCTCTTAGGCTTTAGCGCAGAGGCGATTCGCCGGGGGAGATGGGTGGAGTGGGTCGCCGTATCGGATTCCTGGGAGACTGAACAGATAGCGTCGCTCTGGGGGCTCAGGGAGACTCTCAAGTCAACACTCCCAGGCCACGACAGCAGAAAGGCGCAGAGGTTTATCGTCATCCCGGTCAGGGACCAGGCGTCCAGTCCCGTCACGCCCGACCAGATACCTCTGCGGGATATCGGAGTATTCAGGAATATGTTGAAGCACATAGGGTCCTGCGTGATTAAAACGGATTCGGTCTCTTTCTTGCCGCTTTCGCTACCGCCAATCGCCACTTTTACTTTCAACCCGGACGGAAAGATATACCTGGGCTTCAACAACTGGCCCGGCGAGACTGAGGTAGGTTCCGCAACGCCGGACGGTTCGGGTTACACCCTAGCCGTAGACCGTATTGAACAACTTACTGCGCACGCCAGGCAAAACCGCGCGGCCTTGTTGGACGCCTGCGGAGCCAGATGCGCCTTCTGTTTGTTGTGCGACAACAACTGCGACACTGAGGGAGTTCTTGCAAAGGCGGACGGGCCGGCTGTATCACAACGCGTCGAGTTCAAGGAACGGTTACAGCGCGTCGCTCCGCTTCTGATTGCGAATTGTTTTGGGTTTGCGCGCTGATCGGATGTAGTGCGCAAAGGAACAGGGAAGTAGGCGCATGCGCCTCCCTGGACGGCTGAGGCCCGGCTCGAGGGCCTTGATTGGTGATTGAAGTGAGAATCTAAAGAAAGGAGGGAAAAACAATGAGCACGAGAATAGAGCCGTTGAACGACGAAGTCCTTACTGGTCTGTCGCTCGAGGAGCTTGAAGACAGGCTTGAGATGCAGGTTCTCGGTGCGTCAGCAGTGCAAGGGCCTGAGATCCGTGAGTTCCGTGAATTCGTAATAAAAGCAGTGTGAAATGAGGGCCCCCGGCAGGGATTCTTAACAGTTGTTGGTTGGCTGTTAGGAATCCCATTTCAGGTTCGAACTTCGACCTTGCGCAGGCAGGCGTCTGCGAGCGCAGCATAGAGTCTCAGCGGCATACTCGAATAACAGGAGGAGCGGGGGTGCGAGCAGCGAATGCGTCTCTCGAATCATATGGCCGCGACCACGAAATGCGCGCAGGCCTCTCGGCCAGCCCGCCTGTCGATGGCCGTCCGTTTCTGTCTGGCCCGATTTCTGTTTACAAGTATGACAGCAGCTACGACGATCAGAAGTTCATCATCGAGTTCGGGGCCGACAAGAGAGTACTGGTTTCTGCGCGGATGGCGGATCTGATAGGCCTGATCGACGGGGTTAGCAGTACCGAGCAAATCGCCTCGAGACTGACTGGCAAATGGGGGGCCAGAGTGAGCGCTTCACAGGTGGAACAAGTTATCACGGCCACCCTTGTGACGACCGGTATCGTTGACGCGCCAAGAAATCTCAATCAATCCGTGGAACGCCGGAGCCACGACTTGTTGGGCCACAGCCTGAAATTGACGTTGATTCCTTTTCAAGTAGTAAGGAAAATAACGCCTTGGCTCAACCCAATCTACTCCTGGCCGGTGGCCGTCATAGGGCTCATTGCCATATTGGTTAGTCGCCTCATCCTGTACAGCAATATCCAGAATGTCAAAGATATGGCCGTCCCGCCCGACCAGTACCTGTACGTTTTCCTGGTGACGGTCTTAACCGTGATCATACATGAGTTTGGGCATGCCACCGCCGTGGGCAGGTGGGGAGGCGAACCCGGTGACATAGGGTTGACGCTTTATTTTGTTTATCCGGCCCTCTTCACTGACACCTCAGGTTCATGGCGATTCGGCCGCTGGCGGCGTGCGGCGGTCGACGCCGGCGGCGCCTACTTTCAATTGCTTTGTTCGCTGGTGCTGGTGGTCGTCTATTTGATAGGCAAGAGTCCCATAGCTCTATGGGCTTGTGTGGCCATAGACTCGCTGCTGATTCTCTCGCTCAATCCGTTTTTCAAATTCGACGGTTACTGGATAGTCTCAGACATCATAGGCGTGCCGAACCTGCACAAGGCCTCGCTTCGGCGTCTGGGGTCGCTTTGCATGGGCGCATTCTCGAAACAGTCACTCCGGCCGGCTGCCGAAAGAATGAACAGGTGGAGCGAAGGACTGCTATCGCTTTACGGCGCGCTGCTGGTGCTCTTCATCGTGGCAATCACATACCTGACTTTCAGCTACGGCGTAAGCTGGATACTCAAGTACCCGGACCTCATCGCCGGGGTGTGGGCGGGAGTGTCCCAATCCAGCAAAGAGCAGGCTGCGGTTGTGGCGGGAATCCTTCTGCGGTTTATGTACCAAACCGCCGTGCTCCTTGGGCTGCTTGTATTCTGGTATCGTCTCGCGACAGCCGCCTGGAGGGTGCTCCGGGGCAGGTTGTTCCTAAATCGCGCCGGCGTCAGTTAACCCAGACGGTTTTGAGCTGTATTAGATCGCGATTCGAAGCAGTTCTCGTGTGCCGCACAGGGGGAGTGGAAATGGACATCACCATAAATGCAACCGAGAAGCTCTGTCATAACGTGGCGCTTTCATACTCGCTGGCGTGCAATGCCCAGTGTGCGCACTGCTCGGTATGGGCCGACCCCAAGAGCAGACTAAAACTGGGACTGGATAAGGCAATTGAATGCGTCAGCGATGCGGGCGAGTTCGGAATCAACGTCATCGCTCTTACAGGGGGCGAGCCCACCGTGTACCTCAGGGACCTTTACGAATTCATGGAGTACGGACATAAACACCGCGGCATGCAATATTCAATCACCACTAATTCCCAATGGGCGCGCACGCCTGAAAAAGCACGAGACGTTGCGCGGAGCCTTGTAGATCGCGGGCTGATCCATATGCGAATGAGCGCCGACTCTTACCACCAGCAGTACGTCCCGATCGAGCGCGTTGTAAACGCGGTTGAAGCCAGCCTTGCTTGCGGGGTGACCACTCGCGTTGACGTAGTGATGAGGCGAAGGGACGCCGAGAGCGTCAAAATCTGGAATACCTTTAAGAAATACCCGATCGAGTTGGGTGTTCAGGCGCTTGCGCCGAAAGGGCGAGCTCTGGACAACTACGATGAAAAAGATTTTCCGACGACGTCGCTGCAAGCGATACGCCTCGGTTCTTGCCGGCAGGCCGGCGAGGTTCTAATCCATTCTGATGGGTACGTCTCGCTTTGCTGCAACGTTGAACGCGACGCGACTGGCTCGCCCAAAAACAAGGAGATGTCTCCTTTTGTCCTTGGCAACGTTCACCGCGAGCGGCTCGCGACTATTTTGGAGCGCAACGAACGGAGCCCGATTTCTCGGATAATCAGGTATGAGGGGCCCTACGGGATCTATAAGCTCCTGATCCACTATTTCAAGGATGAACTGGAGATTCCGCTTCAGGCGCGCTACCCGAATCCCTGCGTGCTGTGCGACGACCTGTTGTCCTCACCCGATCTGATTCCCTGGATCGTCAGCGCAGCCGAGCGGTTTGCCCACGACTACGGAGACGGGCTGGCGGCGTGGTCGCCTGGCAATTCGGAGTTCATCCAATCCGGTGTTTGCGCGGGAGATCAGATATGAAAACAGTGCTGGTCAACCTATTTGAATTTCAAGGCGTCAGCCGCCAGAGGAGAGGAAAGGAATTCGACGCCAGCATGGACGCGCCTCCGATCGGGTTGATGACCTTAGGCGCGATACTCGAACAGAAGGGTCACGAAGTCGAACTCGTCGATTTCGCGGATCCGATATTGAAAGGCGACATCCCCTTCGATTCGGACCTGGCTCGGAACGCGGCCGAGTATGTCTATGCGCGCCGCGGCGACGTGGTTGGGTTCACCTCGCGATGCGATTGTTACCACTATACGCTTGACTTGATACGGCACTATCGAGAGCTGGACCCTGCAACGCCAATTGTCGTGGGCGGCCCGCAGGCTACAGTCACAGCGCGTCCAACTATGCAGAACTTTCCCTTCATTGACTACGTCGTCCTGCACGAGGGCGACCGCACCTTTCCGAACTTACTCGAGGCAATGAAGGATGGGCGCGGCTACGACCAGGTAAACGGCATAGTGTTCAGGCGCAACGGGCAAATAGTGGTCACGCCTCCGGCTGAACTAATCAAGGATCTGGACGAAGTCCCGATGCCCGATTACAAGTTTCATCCGCTCAGGGGCAACGCGGCCAGCATCGAGGTCGGCCGGGGCTGTCCATTCCAGTGCACCTTCTGCTCGACCTCTACCTTTTTTGCCAGGAGTTTCCGGCTCAAATCTCCCGAGCGCGTGGTCTCCGAGATAAAGGAGCTCAAAGAGAGGTACAACATAGAGCGGCTGTCATTCATTCACGACATGTTCACCGCCAACGTTCGCAAAGTCAGGGCCATCTGCGAACATCTGATCGCAGCCGGCCTCGGCGTCGTCTGGGGCTGTAGCGCTCGTATCGATTGCGTCACCCCGGAGTTGTTGGAGCTAATGAGAGCGTCGGGCTGCGAGGCGATTTACTTCGGCATCGAAACGGGCTCGCCCAGAATGCAAAAGCTGTTAAAGAAGGGGCTTCGATTGGAGAGAGTCCTTCCCATTCTTGACGTTTGCAACCGGCTGGGTATCAAGACTACCTCGTCCTTCATCACGGGATTCCCCGACGAAACGCCCGAGGACGTCGACCAGACGCTTGGCAAGTTGCTTGAATGTGCTTGCTCGGGCGCGGACTCGATTCAGCTACACCTGTTCTCACCATACCCGGGCACCCCGCTTATGGAGGAAGTCCGCGACAGGCTCGTTTTCACAGGCTACGTCAGCGACGCAGCCTACAGCGACGCCCCGAGCGATCCTTATTACAACGACCTGATCAAATCATTGCCGGACGTCTTTTGCAGCTATTTTCTCGCGGCGCCGCGTTACATCTCACTCGACACGATTCAGGGGATCGATAAATTCGGCTACAGCATGCACCCATTCCGCCATACGTTCTTCTGCCTGCTCAAAGAAGGGGTGTTCGGGACGGTCTTCGACTTATGGCTCAAGCTCAGAGACTGGCTTCACGCTACCGGGCAGTCGCTTCCGGACCGCCCGATGTATGACGCCGAGGTTGAAGAGAAGGTAGCGAGATTCCTGTTGGCCGAATTCTTCGCCGGCGATGAGGATCGCTTTAGCGTCGCCTATGAGGCGTTCAAATATGACTTGGCGATGCTCCGCCTGCTCGAGCAGCAAGCCATACGGAAACCGTCGTTGGACGGCGCGCTATTAGACGATGGCGCCCTTGCGCCTGACGCAGTTCCGCTCCTGCGGAATCACACAGTCATCGTTGGCTTCCGAACCGACATACGCGAGCTTGAGAGGTCCGTGATCCGTTTGCGACCCCCGGAACTCTCGCTCAGCAACGACGAGCAGCCATACGCGATTGCCCGCAGTCAGAATGCTAAAGGCGACCGCATCGTTCGGATAATACCGCTGACCAGGCTGATGGCGGCCGTGCTGAGTCGATGCGAGAGCGGCGGCGCCGTGTCGGAAATCGTTCGCGACATATGGGTGAACGAGCCGGCTGTTCCGGGCCGCCCGCTCAAATACTGCGAGCAGGCATGTGCGCGCATCTTCAGCCGGCTGCTGAAAGACCGTCTTATAGGATTGTCCGCGAAGGGCCCCGGGCCAACGCGGGCCGGCATCGCGCCCGGCGTGCTCATAAGTGTCTCCGAACCGGTCGGCGCCGCGGCTGCGCCTTGACCGGGAATGGCGTAAGGGGCAGGGGCGCGAGAAATGATCGAGCTTGTCACAATCGAGGAACATTCCTCGACGCTGGTCGAATGGAAGCGGCGCGGCGTTTCGTCACGGACCGTGGTGTATCTGGATGCGCATCTGGATATGCAACACATCGAAGATCACAAAATTCGGCGGCTTGCGGCCGCGCCCGACATTGAGTCATTCCTCAGCCTGGAAAGGCCAATCTTTCTCGACGAGTCGCCGCGATACTGTTACAGCCTTGAGAACTACCTCTACGCGGCGGTGCGGCTTGGGATGATCAACCGGATCGTCTGGGTGTACCCGTTCGAAGATTTCCTGCCGGCCAATCGCATTCTCTCTTACGTCGGGTCTTTTATGGGACCAGACCGTGCAAAGCCATACCAAGAGAGGCGCCGGGACGTGACGTTACTTGGCGTGGCTGCCGGCGATTTTGACCTCCTTGTGTGCCCGCTGGGTTGTCTAGACCAGGTCGAGAAGGATGCGAAGTTCCTCCTCGATATCGACCTCGATTACTTTGTCGATGTCTCGGAGGCGCGAATACTGTTTAACCCGTTAGCCGTCCTGACGGCCATAAGGGCGGCTGGAGAGTCCGCGGCGTTCGCCACACTGTCGCTATCGATAACGAGCGGCTTCCTTCCCAGGGTGTATCTCTTTCTCGCCGACTACCTGCGGGAGTTACTCGACCGGCCCGAACTGGAGGCGATTGAGTTTTACGAACTACTCATAGCCGCCGATGAGCGAAAGGCCGATCGGGATTTTGAGAAGGCCCTCGATCTTTGCCGGGCGGCTCAACGTCTGAGGCGTGAAGCGGCCGCCCCTCACGCTCTGGTGGGCGAGATACTCAAGCTGGGGGGTGATTCTGGCCGGGCGGCCGAGTCGTATAGGCTCGCTCAAAGCATGGATCCCCGCTTCTTCGACTCCGACGTCGAGCGCGCTTATTCGCTATTGAACCGGCGAATCGGTTTCGACGGGGATGAGATCGATGCGCTACGCGGCAAGCTTACCCGCCAGCCCGCAAATCACGACGTCTCGTTCACGCACCTCACGCTGGGGCTGCTCTATTTACGGTTAGGTGATCTGGACTCGGCAGTCGCCGAGTATGAGCAATGCGTCAGTGCAGGGCGTGAGTTCCCAAGGTTGAGCGGGGGCATAGGGGCCCTTTACGCCAAGCGTAAAGACCGGCAAAACGCTCACCGGTTCTTGAGCCAGGCCATCGATTTTGAGCCGCCGACGTATCGGAAGGCCGGCTTTCTGCACCATCGTGGTTTAATGAATTTCGATTCAAGTCGATTCGAAGAAGCCAAGCAGGACTTGCTCGAAGCCGTGGCCGTCAACCCCGCGCTGGATGAGAGTTGGCGATATCTGGCGCTCAGCTACAGGAAACTGAACCAGCGAGAAAACTATAGGTACGCCTCTCAGCAATACACGCTGGTCAAATCTCAGGGGAACGCAACCGAGGCGCGCCTCCCGTAGCTTGGAGTCATATGGAAGACCACCTTGGACTGGCGAATCTACTGAAACTCAAGGCAGTCTTTCGACGCTATGATTCCCTGCCTGAGCATCGCAAGCAAGAGTTACAGCTACTACAACTGCGCCGTATTGCGCGACATGCGTTCAAGCACACGGCCTATTACAACGAGTCGTGGCGAAAGGCGGACGTAACGCCTAACGACATCCGGTCGTTGGCCGACCTCTCGAGACTGCCCCTCCTTACAAAGGCTGACGTTATGGCGAACCCGGGCGCTTTTTGCGCCAATAACTACACCGGCCTCTGCCATTTCAAGACCGCGACATCAGAGACTCGATTCGAGTTCGACGCGCGATCGGTCGCAATAGCGAAGGTAAAGAGCCTGCTGGCCCTCTCCAGCTATTTCAAGCGTAGCGGGTTGAGAAGCGGCATCCGCGCTCTGGCAATGGTCAATGGCCAGGAGATTGGCGCCAGCATGGTTCCCCCAGGCCCGGTCATCGAGCATATGAAGATCCTCTCGTATGCTCGGAACCGTGAGCAGTGCTTTTCGGAAATGGACGCCTTTCAACCGCACGCCATCTTTGCCTATCCCTCATTCCTATCTGACTACGCGCGTCATATCCAACAAGGCGGCGAACAGGCGGGTGTTCGCCTGGTTGTCGCATGTGGCGAGATCGTCGATAACAAGGCGATCGACGAATGGCGAAATACGTTCGGGGCGGAAGTTGTTTGCCAGTATGGGGCGACCGAGAGCCTGTGCCGAATTGCGACGAGCTGCCCCGAAATGCGACTCCACGTTGACGCCAGTCTGTTCGCGCTCGAATCCGTGGCGATTGGCAAAGCGATGCATCTCATCCTCACAAGCCTCTTCAACTACAGGATGCCTCTCATCCGTTACGACATTGGCGATCTAGGCGAGGTAATCGAATCGGACTGCCCATGCGGTGCGAGGTCGCCGGTCATCGTGGCCGCGCAAGGGCGGCTGTCGGAAAGTCTGTGTCTGCCGGACGGCAGGCTGGTGCCAGCCGCTGAACTGCTGGACGTGATGCGTCCCATACCCGGTCTGATCGAATGGCAAGTTGTTCAGGAGGGGAACCGAAGCGTTCGGTTCGACCTGGTCTGCGGCGAAGCGGGTTGCGATATGCGATCGCTAGTCGCTTCACGAGTCAGAGAAGGCATCGCCCGGATCAATGTGACGGGGATGGATGTGAAGGTTCAGCCTGTCCAGCGTATCGAACCGGAGCCTAATGGCAAGAAACGATTGGTAGTGCAAAACGATCAAGCGGCCCGTGCGGCTTTGTCCACCGGTAGGTGATCGGCTTCCGGGTCAAGAGCGTTAGATATGGGGTAAACTAGCCAAGGGCTCCGGAGTGCGGAGTTCGGAGTTCGGAATGCGGAGTTCGGGGTTAGGAATTCGGAGTTCGGGGTTAGGAGTTCGGAGTTCGGAGTTCGGAGTTCGGAGTTCGGAGTTCGGGGTTAGGAGTTAGGAATTCGGAGTTCGGAGTTCGGAGCGCAGGGTCACGCGGTGGTTCTCGGGGGAAACGCGAACGGAATTCTCGTTTCGACCAGCATAAACAAACCAGAGGAGTCGAGAAATGAGCACGATTGGGCAGGATATGCGCGATTCTATCCGAACTCTAAGAAAGAGGCCCCTCCTTACCGTCTTCGTTATTTTGACGCTGAGCTTTGGGATAGGCGCTACGAGCGCCATCTTCAGTGTCGTAAACGCCGTCCTGTTGCGCCCTATGCCCTATAAGGATTCAGACAGGATCGTGCTCGTTTCCGAAACACAAAAAAAAGGGCTGACGCGAGTTTCTCCAGCCAATTTCCTCGATTGGAAAGAGCGAAATCAGGTTCTGGAGCAGGTTGCGGCCTATCTACCCAGCAGCTTTAACCTGACAGCGGATGGAGAACCTGAGCGAGTGTCGGGCGTGCTCGCGGACGTCAACTTCTTTAACGTCGTAGCAACCGATCCCCTTTTGGGAAGGGTCTTCCTCCCTGGCTCGGCGCCCGTGAGCAATGAAGTGGTCCTGAGCGAGGCTCTCTGGAAGAACCGTTTTGGCTCGAATCCGGATGTGCTGGGCAAGTCGTTAAGGCTCGACGGCGAGAGCTACGCCATAGTCGGGGTCCTGCCTTTTGAATTCGATTTTCCCGCCAAGGAAACTGAGCTATGGGTCTTACCACGGCAGGCAGTGCCTCTGCCGCCAATACAGCTCCCGCCGAACATCGACTTGAGACTGCTGCGGGGCCTGCGCTATTTGAGCGTTGTGGCGAAGCTGAAGCCTGACGTTGATTTGGCGCAGGCGCAGGACTCAATGGACTTCGTCGCCCTCCGGCTGGAAAAGCAGTATCCGGAGGCTGATGACGGCGCGGGGGTAAAGATTGCGTCACTACAAGAGTACTATTCCGGGAATGTAAGGTCGGCTTTGATTATGCTAATGGTGGCCGTTGGACTGGTGCTTCTGGTCGCTTGCGCAAACGTGGCCAGCCTGATCCTGGCGCGCTCGTTGACCCGGCAAAAAGAGATAGCCATACGTTTGGCGCTGGGAGCAAGCCGCCGCCGGCTCATTCAACTGCTTCTCAGCGAGAGCATTCTTCTGGCGTTTATTGGCGGAGCCCTGGGAGTCCTGCTGACTCGCCTGGGTATTAATCTGCTAGCCGCTCTCAGCCAGGAGTTCATTCCCCATCTGAAGCAGATCAGCATTGATGGGCGGGTGCTCGGCTTCGCCCTTGTGGTCTCGGTGCTCACGGGAATAATCTTCGGCCTGGTCCCGGCCATCCAGTCGTCAAACCCGAATCTGATTGATACGCTGAAAGAAGGTGCGCGGGGGTCGAGGGGCATTCAGCATCAACACCTCCGTGGCCTGCTGGTTATCGGCGAGACCGCTCTCGCGCTGGTGCTTCTCATCAGCACCGGTTTGATAATCAGGAGCCTCGTCCGAGTTCAGGAAATCGCGCCGGGCTTCGAACCGAGTGACGTCTTGACACTGCAGATCTTCCTTCCCTTGACCGAGTATGACAGTAACGCAAAACAGACAGCCTTCTATCGGAGGGTCATCACGAGAATAGAAGCGATAGCCGGTGTGAAGTCGGTCGGCGCGATTAATCTTCTCCCGATGTCGGGCTCGGATGCGTCGTTGAGTTTCACGATCGAGGGGCAATCGGCAAATAGTCCCGATGAACGCCCGTCAGCGTCTTACCGCGCTGTAAACGGCGAATACTTTCGAACACTGCGCATACCGTTCGTCAGAGGACGCAGCTTTGACGATGTGGACCAGTCCAGACGGGTGGCGATAATCAGCGATTCTATGGCGCGGCAATTCCCATTCGGAGGCGACCCCATTGGCAGACACATAACGGTCGGCAATGAGCCGGAGCCGCGGGAGATAATAGGTATAGTTGGGGACGTGCGGCATTCAGGACTTGATTCACGTCCCGAGGCTACTTTTTACGTTCCGTATATACAATCGCCTTCCAGATTCATGTTTTTTGCGGTTCGCACTAGCGTGCCGCCTGCGAGCATGATTTCCGCCCTGCGAGCAGCGATTCATACCGAGGATGCGGCTCTGCCTGCATATAACGTAAAGACCATGTGGCAGCGGCTCGAGAATACTCTTGCGCCGCGTCGGCTCAATGTGTTTTTGCTTAGTCTGTTCTCGCTTGTAGCCTTACTGCTGGCCGTTGGGGGGATCTATGGGATTATTGCCAATTCAGTCACTCAACGCACTCATGAGATAGGGATACGCATCGCGGTTGGCGCACAAAAGCTCGACATCCTTGGTCTCGTCTTGAAACAAGCGCTGAGACTTACTGTAATAGGTATAGCCGCAGGTTTGGTTATCTCGCTGATCCTGACTCGTTTTCTATCCACTCTGCTTTATGCGATTGGCGCCACCGATCCTCTGTCGTTTATCGGCGTTCCGGTCCTTCTCATCGGTGTTGCTATGGGAGCCTGCCTTATTCCAGCGCTTAAAGCCGCCAGAGTTGACCCAATAAGAGCTCTCCGCCATGAATAGATGATGCCCGCCGTCGACGCGCTCGAAGAGGTGGAGGAATCCGACCCAATAAGAGCTCTCCGCCATGAATAGATGATGCCCGCCGTCGACGCGCTCGAAGAGGTGGAGGAATCCGACCCAATAAGAGCTCTCCGCCATGAATAGATGATGCCGACATTGTTACTGATTTGTCACAAGCGCCCCCTCGAGTGTTCGCGCAAGCAGAAGCCCTCCGCTTTATCTAGGCTCTAGGGAAGCCTAGGGAAGCCTAGGCCGCCAAGAAGTTCACGAATGAGTCAAGGTTTTTCGGGCCGGAACTCGGCGGTATGAGGCCGCTCGCTACCAATAGCTAATAGTTAGCAATAGCTAATAGTTAGTAAAGCTAGGGGTGCTCGGCGGAAATAATTGGACAGTGGCATCTGCAAAGGCCCGGCCGAATCCGGCGTCCCGATCAACTCCGCACTCCGCACTCCGCACTCCGAACTCCGAACTCCGCACCCCGCACTCCTAACTCCGAACTCCGACCCCGAACTCCGACCTCCAAACTCCGCACTCCGAACTCCGAACTCCGAACTCCGAACTCCAAACTCCGAACTCCGAACTCCGAACTCCGCACTCAGAACTCCAAACTCCAAACTCCAAACTCCAAACTCCAAACTCCAAACTCCGCACTCCGCCAGGCGTCACTCAAGTCAGTCACGAATTGAGTTTCAAAGCCTCTCCCAAATAAGTTAGAATCACGGTTTTCCGTTTGAATCGGAGGGAGTAAGTGGTTGAATGGTCATCGGAGCCGCAAGCCTGTTAGGCCGTCTTGATAGCTTGAGCGCATGGTTGATGTCGTTTGGAACCGCGGGTTTGTTTGGCGTCTCGCTGCTGGATTCAG
>JAHFUG010000527.1 GCA_023265195.1 Blastocatellia bacterium
ATATTTTTGTTGGGGACGTGCGGAGTCTCGGATTGCTGAAGGCTTATCACGCATCGGTGCAGGTGTACAAGGCAGACCCGGAAACGAGCGTCGAGGAGTTGGGGCGGCGAATCCGCCAGGCTGAAGCGAACGACAAGGAGATGGTGCTGAACGCCCGATTATTCGCCGAGTTGGGACGCCGGTTCGAGAAGCTGGGAAGAGTGGAGACATCGTTAAAGCCGGGAGCGTACGACAACGAACTGAGCCGATTTCGATATGACGTACTGATCTCCGTGGGGGACAAGGTGGAAGTAGCGCCACCTGAGCGATGGGTGCAGTGGGATAAGGAGGGGCGATGGCCGCAAGAGGTCGAGCGTTGGCCGGCGGCCGGCCGTGCGAATCGGCTTGCCCGTCGAGGACTTGAGCGGTCTTGATGCAGACACGCGGTCCGAGCGGGTGATGGAGGCGTTGAAACAAGAATGGAGCGAACCGTTCGATTTGTCGCGCGGTCCTCTCCTGCGGGCAAAGCTGCTCAAGTTAGCCGAGCGGGAACACGTATGTTTGCAGACCATTCACCACATCGCATCCGACTGGTGGTCAGGAAGGCGTCTTCAACAGAGAACTGGGGGACCTTTACCAGGCGTATCGGAAGGGACGAGACAATCCACTGAAACCGCTGACGGTGCAGTATGCGGATTTTGCATTGTGGCAAAGAGCGGTGGCTGGAGACCGGAGTGCTGGACGAAGGGTTGAAGTATTGGCGCCGCCAGCTCGAGGGTATGCCGGAACTATTGGAACTGCCCACGGACCGTCCACGGCGCCGCATGCAGACGTTCAGGGGCGATGTGTTTGAAACGGCGTTGTCCGAAGATCAGACGGCGTCGCTCAAACAACTGACCCAGGACAATCAGGCGACGTTGTACATGACCTTGTTGGCGGGCTTCGCCGTACTGCTCTCTCACTACAGCGGGCAAGACGACATTGTGGTGGGATCACCGATAGCAAACCGCCAGGAATTGCAGTTGGAGGAGATGATCGGATTCTTCGTGAACACGATCGTGATGCGGGTGAGAGTGAAGCCCGCAATGACCTTTCGAGAGTTGCTGGCCCAGGCGCGGCGGACGGCGTTAGAGGCGTACCAGCACCAGGACATTCCGTTTGAACGATTGGTGGAGGAGATGTCGCCGGAACGAAGCCTGAACACGACGCCGGTCTTCCAGGTGATGTTTGCGCTTCAGAACGCCCCGTGGCTTCCTGAGACCCTGGAAGGACTTCATACCACGCGCGTGAAAGCGGCCGAGGCGCGCGTGCGCACCGACCTTGAATTGTACGCGTGGGAAGAAGAACGGCGGATCGGCTTGATGTGGGTGTACAACGTGGATTTGTTCGACCGATGGCGAGTCGAACAGATGGCTCGGCGCTACGTTCGCGTAATGACGCACTTGGCCGGCAACGTAGATGAACCAATAGGCCGAATGAACATATTGGAAGAGCAAGAGGAACGGCAAATCCTCGAGAATTCGAATGCGGCGGATCCCGCGATTCCGCCGGCCACACAGCTAGTGATGCTCGGCGGAAATAATTGAATAGTGGCATCTGCAAAGGCCCGGCCGAATCCGGCGTCCCGATCACCAGCCACAAAGATGCGCAAAAATCGCAGGACGGAACTCCGGAAGGCTCAAGCTACGAAAGGGCGAGCCAACCGAAGGATATTGCTTTGTCCGTCTTCTTCATCTTTGCGACTTTTGCGCCTTTTTGTGGCCAGAAACTTCCGCCAAGCACCACTAGCCGTTTTTGATCATCAATGACTCTGCCCGGTTTGTTTGAACAACAAGTCGAGAAAACGCCCGATGCAGTCGCGGCGGTCTTCGGCGAAAGCTGCCTGAGCTACGCGAACTTGAGCCAGCGGGCTTCATCCAGTCTCGCTGCCACAATGCGAAATCGGCGTACTGCACTCGGAGAGGAGGCAAGGCGCGTCCCGATGCGAACAGTGACGGCTTCCGCCGCGATCGCAGGCCGCGCGGCCGGCGCGCCGAAAAGCGCCGACACGAGAAATTGATTGATCGAGTCTGGATGACAGCTTCGAGCAGGCATTACATATTGGAATAACTTGGAATCTCTCAACGACCCAGTGCTGAATGGCCTCGGGTATTCATTGGCTCTTGGAGAGACGACGGTGAGACGGCCAGCATTTCCAAGACTAAAAGGGAGACGCGATCATGAAAGAGACGAGGTACACCAACACTCCTCGGCCCGAAGCTGATCTTGTCCAACTCGACGGCTTCGACTACATAGAATTCTATGTGGGCAACGCTCATCATGCGGCGCATTACTATCGCACGGCGTTCGTGTTCAGGCCCATTGCATATTCCGGTTTGGAAACAGGCAGCCGCGACCCCGTATCCGTAGTGGTCGAGCAAGGCAAGGTGCGAATGGTGCTTACTTCCGCGGCGGGCTGCTCCGGTCCAGTTGCTGAACATATCTCCGTTCATGGCGACGGCGTCAAGGACATAGCGTTCACGGTTGATAATGCGGCGCAAGCATTCGAGACCGCCGTCAAGAAAGGCGCGCAGCCTATCATGGAGCCTACCGCGCTCGAGGATGAACAGGGACAAGTCATTAAGGCGACGGTCGCCGCGTTCGGCGATACCGAGCATTCGTTCATCGAGCGAGCGAAAAGCTTACTCAGGTTCATTCCTGCCGAACTTCCGTACCCTTGGAAACAGGTTGCCGGCCCAATCTTTGATTACTACCAAGATGCGTTTGGCTTTCGCCAGTCAATGGAAGAAGACATTGCAACCGAATATAGCGCCATGAACGCCAAAGTCGTACAGACGCGCTCGGGCAGCGTCATTACCGTTATCGTTGAGCCTGTCCCCGCCAAACGCAAATCGCCGATTGATGAATACCTCACTTATTACGGCGGCTCCGGCGTGCACCATATGGCTTTTCTTTCAAACGACATTATCGAGACCGTCGGCGCGCTTCGGACTAACGGAGTCGACTTTACGAGCACGCCTGGCGCTTACTACGACGCTCTCGAATCTCGCATAGGCTGGATTCCGGTGGATATGGAAGCGCTGCGCGAAAACAATATCCTGGTTGACCGGGACGAACGCGGCTACTTGATGCAAATATTCAGCACGACGGTGCAGCCGCGCCCGACATTCTTCTTTGAATTGATCCAGCGAGAAGGCGCGCGCGGTTTTGGCAACGGCAACATCAAAGCGCTCTTTGAAGCAATCGAGCGCGAGCAGGCGGCGCGTGGCAACGCTTGAGGCTGATCACGTTGCTGGACTAGGTCCGGCCGCGTAGCTCCGGCGGTCACCCTGCGCAGTGAATGAAGTCTCCAGTCGCCCTTTTCATCTTTGACTCAAGCGAAAGACCTGGTTGGGACGGCTTCCGCGTTGATGACTTCTCCGCGAGGATGACGTAGACTACCGGCATGATTTGGAGGTCTCGCTATGCACAATGAATTCACCGCAATCATAGAGCAAGACGAAGAATGGTTCATCGCCTACTGTCCGGAGATACCGGGCGCTAACGGTCAGGGCCGCACGAGGGAAGAGTGTCGCGAGAATCTCACGGAAGCGATTAAGCTAATCCTCGAGGACCGCCTGGAGGATGCTCTGCGGGGTGTACCCCAGGACGCCATTCGAGAAACGGTTGTCCTGCAATGAAGCGAGGCTCATTGCTGCGTCACCTCCGCACGCAAGGCTGCTATCTCAAACGGGAAGGGCGTGAACATTCGATTAGTGTAACCCAAAGACTGGTGAGGTTGAAGCAGTTCCTCGCCACACGGAAATATCCAATAAACTGGCGAAGAAGATATGTCGTGGTCTCTCCATATCCGAGATTTGATTTACGCGTGGTAGTCGCCGCGCATAACTCTGTGTGCAGCGGAGCCGTGTGGGTTGCTTTCTTATAACATGGTTTGTTTCCCGATTGTGTTGGTATCACCGCGCGGCCCGGTGACGCTACCGTTATGCTGGCCCGTATCATCGTAAGATTCTAAGCGTAGTGCGTTGAAAACTGATTCCGTGGTCCTTAATGGTTTAGTCGGGACTCGACTCTTGAAAATAAGGGTGTGAGACATGTCTGATCCGCTTACCGAATTTATTCGCACTCACGCGCCGCATCTTGCGGCCGACGTCGCCGAAGATACTCCCTTGCTGGAGCAAGGACTGCTGGATTCGCTTAGCCTGATGAAGCTCGTTGCGTTTTTAGAGCGCCGATATCGGCTGGTGGTGCCCGAGGAGGAGATCACGCCTGACAATTTCATGAGCCTGGCTGCAATCAGGAAGCTAATCGACAGTTTGAGCGCCGCGAAGTAACATCACATTCCTCCGTTTGCGTTTCTGATACTCCGAATAAGGGGTCCGGGTTTATGACAGCATCTCCTCGCCATAAGTATGTCGTAGTGCTCGGTTCATGTTGCACGGCGGACGCGATAAGAACGAAGAACCTTGACGATGTTCGCGGCGCCAAGCTGCGGCTGCTTTGGTATCAAGGCCGTACGTCGCTTCTCAGCATGACGACCGGGGGATTGGAGCCCCACGAGTTCGCGTACACCAGCGAACGCGAGAAGGCGTCGCCCCGGGACTGGGGACTGGCAATGGTCGGCGATGAGTCCGCGAAACGGCAACAAAGCCGGCTGCTCGAGGTTATGGGTATGTGCGACGCCCTCATCTTCGATATCGTTTCCGCATTCGTGTTCC
>JAHFUG010000149.1:0-6747 GCA_023265195.1 Blastocatellia bacterium
GGTGTAAATCTCATTGGTTATCGATTCGACGATTCCATCCCGATCGAGTGAGATAATTCGTACGCGGTCTCGTTCACTTATCTCGCCCGTGTTCGTCAGATCAGTCAATTTCGTCTCGGCCGTTATGGAAGGTTCAGCCGCGAGATCAGACCTGACGCTTGCTACTGGGGCCGGAATTGCCTCGCTGAATTGCTTCTTCAATCGCACCCCGGCTGAGCGGCGCAATGCGGACGTTCGAGCGTCGGCGTCTTTTTTCACGCGAGTCGCGGCTGCTCGGTCTTTAATCTCGCCCATTAGCTTCTGACTTTCTTCGGTGAACTCGCTGATCACCCTAACGAGGTCTCTTTCGAATTCGGAGCGGCGCTCGGCCTCGCGTTTTTGAAACACGATATCGATGGCGGCGTATTTCTCGGCTGTAGTCAGCCGTTCGTCTTCAAGAGCCGCTCGCAACGCCTCTTGCTCGTCGACCAGCGATTTGAGCCGCTGTAAATAATTCGTTGCTTCCAAATGCGCCGGATTCAGAAGCGCTCGCGCTTCGTCGATGATCTCCGATGGCAGGTTCATTCTCTTAGCGATCTCGAGTCCGCTCGACGCTCCGGCGACGCCGGTGATCAGCCGATAAGTTGGACGCAACGTCTGTTCGTCGAACTCGACCGAAGAGTTCAAGACGTCTTCGGTTTTCGACGCCCACATTTTCAACGGGTTGTAATGCGTGCTTGCGATAACCGTGGCGCCCTTGCGGCGGAAGTAATCGACAACCGCGATTCCCAGCGCCGCTCCTTCGTCGGGATCGGTTCCGGTTCCTACTTCGTCGATCAACACAAGCGCCGGCAGCTTTACCTCCGTGGCCATCTCGCCGAGATTACGCACGTGAGCGGTGAACGTGGAGAGGTTGGCCGCGATTGACTGTTGATCGCCGATGTCGGCGAAGACTTGATCGAATACCGGCAGCACCGCTTCGCTCGCGGGAACGTGAAGGCCCATCTGCGCCATCAAGCAGATCAGGCCCGCCGTTTTCAGCACGACGGTCTTGCCTCCCGCGTTAGGCCCGCTGATGACCATTACTTGATGAGCCTCGTCCATCTCGAACGAGATCGGGACGACTCGGCCGCCACTCTGCCTTAGCAAGTGTTCAAGGAGAGGGTGGCGGGCGTCTCTTAACAAAAGGACGCCGCCTTGATTCATAATGGGCCGCACGCATCCGAACTCGGCGGAGAGCCGCGCCTTCGCGGCGGTGAAGTCTACTTCAGCGATGGTTTCCGCGGTTGTTCTCAGGGCCGGCAGGTTCACCGCCAGCGTCGCCGAAATATCGAATAGTATTTGAGCGATTTCGATTTCTTCCTGCTCGTGCAATCGAACCAACTCGTTGTTTTGATCGATTATGGTGAGCGGCTCGACGAAACTGGTTTGGCCGCTGGACGAAAGGCCGTGCATCACGCCTGGCACGAAGCCGCGCGAATCCGTGCGGACCGGAATAACGAAACGGCCGTTGCGAATCGTGACCACTTCTTCCTGAATCGCAACCGACTGGCTTCTCATTATGGATTCCAGCGAGTTATAGGCGCGCGCGCGGCTCTCGTTGATTTCTCTGCGAACCTTGCGAAGTCCCGGACTGGCGTTGTCGTCGATTTCTCCATTTGGAAGAATCTTCCCGCGAATCGAAGCAAGCACGCGGCGCAGGTCGGGCATCTGCGATGTGATGCGGAAGAGTTGGGGGTATCGATGCCGTGATTCATCTTCGTTGAACTGGGATCGCAGGTCGATTCCGATTGAGATGAGGCGCTGCAGGTCGATGATCTGTCTGGGTTCGAGACTCGCGCCTTCGATTTGAAGTTGAGCGAAAGCGTGCTCGGGGTCCTCGATCCCGGACAACCCGAAAGCGGCCCCTGCAGCCAGATAGGCGGTGCATTCGGAGGTGCGGCCGAGCCGGAGATTCAATTCCGCCGAGTTCGTCGAGGGCTTGAGAGCCAAAGCGAGCTTACGGCCAAGCGGAGTCTGGACGTGCCGGGCCAGGAGGTTGATGAGATCGGCGATCTCGAGCGTTTGGAAGGTGCGTTCATTCATGGAAGGAGAATCTTACGGTGTGCTTGAGTGGAGGTCAACGATGCGGTGCTGCAGGAACCGCATGGGGAATGGGAGGCGATCGCACGGAAGGCTGGTGAATCGTAGAGAGGGGCGGCCACCGAGGGCCGCCCATACATTGTGGTAGCGGTCCGGTTACCATTGAAGAGCGCTCCAGCCGCCTTCCATATTCATTGTGGAGCGGAAGCGGTTCTCATATAATCCGCTGCCAATCTCGAACATAAGGCGGATGCAAATGAGCTTGAAAGAAGAAACTAAGCGAGATCCCGTGACTGTTAGGCCGGTTCGAACCGGGCGCGACAATCGCGCGTTTATCGATCTTCCATATCGGCTTTACCGCGAGACTGAGCATTGGGTTGCTCCGCTCCGGATGGCGCAGAAAGACATACTCAACACAAAGAATCATCCCTTCTATCAGACCTCCGACGTACAGATGTATCTGGCCGAACGCAACGAGCGAGTGGTAGGGCGGATCATGGCGATCTTGAATCGCGCCCATAACGAGTTTCATGAAGAGCGCGCGGGATTCTTCGGGTTTTTCGAAGTTGAGAATGACCCTGACGCCTCGGAAAGCTTGCTTGGCGCGGCGCGAGAATGGCTCGGGGAGCGCGGCGCAAGGGTCATGCGAGGCCCGGTCAACCCCTCTACTAACTATGAGTGCGGCCTTCTCGTCGACGCTTTCGAGCAGGACCCAGCGGTGATGATGCCCTACAATCCGTCGTACTACGCGGACTTGATAGAGCGGTTCGGGATGACTAAGGCGATGGATTTGTATGCATACGATATCGAGGGCCGGGGCTTTCAAATGACTGCAAAACTCAAGCGGGTAGCCGAGCGGCTCAAACGAAAGGATGGAATCACGATCCGCACCGTTAATATCAAGGACTTCGCGAACGAGGTCGAGATAGTTCGCAAGGTTTACAACGACGCTTGGAGCCGGAACTGGGGATTCGTGCCGGTCAGCAATAGCGAGTTCGAACACCTGGCCAAGGATCTCAAACAGATTGTCGATCCTAAGGTTGTTTACATTGCGGAGAAGATAGTGGAGGGACATTCGAAGCCGGTTCCAATAGGTTTCTTTCTGGCCGTGCCAGATCTTAATATCGCGCTGAAGAGAATATACGGGCGGTTATTGCCGTTTGGACTGTTGAAGCTCTTGTGGCACTCGAGGAAGATCAAACGATTGAGAGTTATTACTATGGGCGTCGTCAAGGAGTATCAGAGCCTTGGAGCTGCGGCAATATTTTATGAAGAGATCTATAAGCAAGCGGTGTCGCCAGGTGGTTACCCTACCGCGGAGATGAGCTGGGTGCTGGAGAATAACGTGATGATGAATAGGGCGGCGGAGATGATCGGCGCCAGGCGGTCAAAGACGTATAGGATATATGAAATGGGAATTCAAGCCACGGATGAACACGGATAAACACAGATCATGGAAAAAGAGGAAAGAATAGGAAGAGAGAGGGAGACGGAGAAAAGACAAAAGACCAAAAAAAGAAAGAAAAAGAGAAAGACAAAAGAAAAGAGGGAGACAAAAGGGAAAGACAAAAGGGAAAGAGGGAGAGGGAAAGAGGGAGAGGGAAAGAGGAAAGGGGAAAGAGAAAGAGGGAAAGAGGGAAAGAGAAAGAAGGAAAGAGAAGAGCCTAAGAGAGATGGCTAAAGAGACAGAACAAGATCAGAGCGACGAAAGAAAAACGAAGAGAAGAAATGGACAAATGGACAAATGGACAAATGGACAAATGGACAAATGGACAAATGGACAAATGGATAATGGATAAATGGATAATGGATAAATGGATAAATGGATAAATGGATAAATGGATAAATGGAGGGAAGAACTAATGTCAATGGGTTATGAGTCCGGGGTTCGGGAAGAAAAGCTTAATCAGTTGACCGAGAAGATTATTGGCTGCGCCTTTAGGGTCAGTAATACGCTTGGCTGTGGGTTTCTAGAGAAAGTCTATGAGAACGCTCTGGCGATTGAGATTAGAAAAGCCACCCTGACTGTCGCCCAACAGCACCCAATAAAGGTCTATTACGAAAGCGCCGTAGTTGGCGAGTACTATGCGGATTTGTTGGTCGAAGAATGCGTAGTCGTTGAGTTGAAGTGCAGTAAGGAATTTGATAACTCGCACTACGCCCAGTGCCTTAATTACCTCAAGGCGACGGGCCTCAAAATCTGTCTCTTGATCAACTTTGGCAAGCCAAAGGTCGAAATCAAGCGCATCGTCCGATAACCGATAATCCTAAAGACGGCAGTTGGACCGCCGTTTCTAGGATAATGAAATGACAGAAGAGTGGGACCTTGCGAATATCCCGCTGAGACTGTCAGACCGTACTGAGGCCGCCCTGATCAAGACGGTACACGGTGGTCTTGTGCTGAGTTTGGTTGTGCTGAGTTTGGTTGTGCTGAGTTTGGTTGTGCTGAGTCCGGTTGTGCCGAATTTGGTTGTGCTGAGTCTGGTTGTTCCGGTTGTGCTGAATTTGGTTGTGGCGAGTCTGGTTGTGCTGAGTCCGGTTGTGCCGAGTTTGGTTGTGCTGAATTGGTTGAGGCGTTTAGACAGCGACGGTATTGGTTACGTCAAGGTGAGCAATCTTTCTCATACTCTTGTTTTTCGCATTCCTTTCTCTTCTATGTTTCCCTCCGAAGTCTCCCTCCCATGTTTCCCTCAGTGTTGTCTCCTATGTTTCTCTCCTATGTTTTCTTTCTTTGTTTTTCTCTTTCTTTTTCTAATCTGTGTTTATCTGTGTTCATCCGTGGCCGCTCTCCCCTTTGGGCGTTGGTTCGAAGGCAGGATCTTTTTTCGCATTCGAATCGACTTAGGCGTCACCTCGACCAACTCATCCTCACGAATAAACTCCAGAGCCTGTTCCAGTGACAACTCTCGAAACGGAACAAGCCTCATCGCATCATCAGCCGTCGAAGCCCGCATATTAGTCAGCTTTTTCTCTCTCACCACGTTGACGTCGAGATCGGCGTCGCGCGCGTTCTCGCCCATCACCATACCTTCGTAGACGTCGGTGCCGGGCCGCGCGAACAATTCACCGCGCTCCTGGAGATTGTACAGCGCGTACGTCGTCGCCATACCGGACCGATCAGCCACCAGGGCTCCCGTCAGCCGCTGAGGTATCGGTCCCTGGTGGTGATCCCACCGCAAGAATATCGTATTGAGCAGTCCCGTTCCTTTTGTGTCGGTGAGAAACTCGCTACGAAAGCCGATCAGCCCCCTCGATGGAATTTCGAATTCCATTCGCACTCGGCCGCTGCCGTGATTCGCCATCTTGGTCATGCGGCCGCGGCGGCGGCCCAGGGCCTCGGTGACCACGCCAATGAAAGTTTCGGGACAATCGATGACTACGAGCTCGATGGGCTCCAATCGGTGGCCGTTCTCGACTCGCGTAATGACTTCCGGCTTTGACACCTGCAGCTCGTATCCTTCACGCCGCATCATCTCGATAATGATGGCAAGCTGGAGCTCGCCGCGTCCGGAAACCTTGAAGCTATCCATCGTATCCATGTCTTCGATTCTGATCGCTACATTGGCGAGCGCTTCTTTATCGAGCCGTTCTCGAATTTTCCGTGAGGTGACGTATCTGCCATCTCTACCGGAGAAGGGCGAGGTGTTAACGCCGAAGATCATCGAGATGGTCGGTTCATCCACCGTTATTCGCGGAAGTGGCCTGGGTGTGTCGGCGCTGGAGATAGTTTCGCCGATCGCGATGTCTTCGATGCCGGCCAGCGCGACTATCTCTCCCATATCGGCGCTCTCGATCGGCGTTTGTTTGAGGCCCTCGAACGCGTACAGTTTCGTGACGCGAGTTTTCTGAACGCCGCCGTCCAGTTTGCAAATCGAAATCTGATCGCCCACCGCGACCGACCCGGAGACGACTCGCCCGATGGCCAGCCGCCCGACGTAATCGTTGTAGTCGAGATTGGCTACGAGTAGCTGAAGCACGCTGTCATCGTGAGTGGATGGAGCGGGGATCGCTCGAATGATTTCATCGAACAAAGGACGAAGATCCGAGCCGTCGTCTTCCAGTTTCTTTTTGGCCACGCCATCGCGGGCCACTGCATATATGACGGGGAACTCGGCCTGTTCCTCCGTTGCGTCAAGGTCTATGAAGAGATCGAAGACTTCGCTGACTACTTCTTCGGGCCGCGCGTCCTGCCTGTCTATCTTATTGATGACCACGATTGACGGGAGCTCCTGCTCGAGCGCCTTGGAGAGGACGTAACGAGTTTGTGGGAGAGGCCCTTCGCTGGCGTCGACCAGCAACATCACTCCGTCGACCATCTTGAGCACGCGTTCCACCTCGCCGCCGAAGTCCGAGTGGCCAGGGGTGTCTACAATGTTAATTTTTACGCCGTGATACCGGACGGAAGTGTTCTTGGCCATGATGGTGATGCCGCGCTCGCGCTCGAGATCCATGCTGTCCATTACGCGGTCCACGACCGCTTCATTGGAGCGGAACAAACCCGATTGGCGAAGCATTGCGTCAACTAGCGTGGTCTTGCCGTGATCTACGTGGGCGATAATTGCTATGTTGCGGATGTCATTTCGTGAACGCACTCCTGCATGTCCTCCAATGCTCGTAAGAACGAACCTATGATCATAACAGAGGCCGGTTGAAAGCGTCAGGCTGTAGTTGTACATGCCGTGCGAG
>JAHFUG010000149.1:6847-13097 GCA_023265195.1 Blastocatellia bacterium
GCCGTGCGAGGGGGTGCAATCGGAAGCGCGAGTTTGCCTCAGTGAGCAGATTGACAGCGCGGTGGCCTTTCAGGTTGTACGCCGCTCTCATTAACACCTCACTTCAGTGAGCTACGCCCTCCGTTAGGAGGGCAATGTTTATAGCAAGAATCGGCGGTCGCATTCGCCCTCCGTTAGGAGGGCCATGTTTATAGTAGGAGGAATCGGCGGTAGCGTTCGCCCTCCGTTAGGAGGGCCATGTCCATGTGTATTTCAAGCGAACAATAATGGCTGCCTCCATTTCAGAGAACACATGGCCCTCCTACGGAGGGCGAACGCTACCGCCGATTCCTACTATAAACATGGCCCTCCTACGGAGGGCTAGTCCTCACTTCAGTGAGGTGTTAATGAGCGCGACGCACAATTTGAAAGGCCACCGCGCTGTCAATCTGCTCACTGAGGCAAAGCCGCACTTCTGATTGCCCCCGTGCGAGGTGTTCCTACCGCGCGAGGTTTGCCGAAGTCTACTGCTTTGATAGACTGTAGCGGCTTAGCCAATTACTAAGATCGAAGGTTTAATATCGCTTGAGTATGACTAAAGAGAAAATGAAGAAGACCGATGACCGCCTCAAAACGTTGGTGGAGAAGAACGAGGAGGCGATGGTTGGGGGCGGCGCCGCACGCGTGGAACGCCAACACCGGTCCGGCAAGCTGACCGCGCGCGAGCGCGTCGAGTTTCTGCTCGATGACGGGACCTTCGAGGAGTTTGATCGCTTCAAGAAACACCGGTGCCTCGATTTCGGCATGCAGGATCAGCAAAGCCCGGGAGATGGGGTCGTTGCAGGACACGGCCAGGTGGATGGGCGCCGTGTGTTCGTGTTTGCCCAGGATTTCACCGTCTTCGGCGGGTCGCTCTCAGAGACCAACGCGGAAAAGATATGCAAAGTCATGGATATGGCGATGAAGGTCGGGGCGCCTGTTATCGGTTTGAATGACTCCGGCGGAGCTCGGATTCAGGAAGGCGTTCAGTCGCTAGGAGGTTATGCGGATATTTTTCTCCGCAACACTCTGGCCTCGGGAGTAATTCCCCAGATTTCGGCGATTATGGGACCTTGCGCGGGAGGCGCCGTTTATTCTCCAGCCATAACCGATTTCAACGTGATGGTGAAGAAGACGTCCTACATGTTCATCACGGGGCCCGACGTAATAAAGACGGTCACGCACGAGGACGTGGACAAGGAGCAGCTTGGCGGAGCAATGACTCACAACGCGGTGTCGGGAGTGGCTCACTTCGCCGTCGAAACCGATGAAGACTGTTTGAGGCTCGTGCGCGAATTGCTGTCGTTTATCCCGTCAAATAACCTCGACGATCCGCCGCGACTGCCGACAAGCGATCCGGTGGATCGTGAGGAGGAGCGGTTGAACTCCGTCGTTCCGGAAGCTTCGAACATTCCATACGACATTCGCGACGTAATCCATCTCGTCGTCGACGATGGATATCTCTTCGAGGCTCACGAGCACTACGCCAGGAACATCATCGTAGGTTTCGCCCGGTTGGGAGGGCGCTCGGTCGGGATCGTCGCGAATCAACCGGCGTATCTGGCCGGTGTTTTGGACATAGATGCGTCGGTAAAAGCGGCTCGATTCGTCAGGTTCTGTGACTGCTTCAACATTCCCTTGATCACATTCGAGGATGTTCCCGGGTTTCTGCCGGGGGTTCAGCAGGAACACGGCGGCATCATACGGCACGGTGCGAAGTTGCTCTATGCATTCGCGGAAGCGACGGTTCCCAAGATAACGGTCATCACCAGAAAGGCGTATGGCGGAGCCTATTGCGTCATGTCTTCCAAGCACATTCGATCCGACGTCAACTTCGCTTTCCCTACGGCGGAGATCGCGGTGATGGGGGCTGAAGGCGCCGTTGAAATCCTATATAGGAAAGAAATCGCCGGTTCGGAGAATCCCGCCGATGAAATGCGCATTCGAGCGGAGGAGTTTCGCCGGAAGTTCGCGTCCCCTTACGTTGCCGCCGAAAGAGGTTTCATTGACGAAGTTATAGAGCCGCGCTCCACGCGGCGCAAGCTGATCCGCTCTCTCGAGCTTTTAGACGCTAAACGGGACCAGAACCCGCCAAAGAAGCATGGGAACATCCCGCTCTAATCAATTATTGTTGCTTGAAGCATCCACATGAGAATTTTCGCGATTTCGGATTTGCATACGGACTTTGTCGAGAACAGGCGGCTGGTGGAAGAAATTCCAAAGCGTTCTTACAAGGACGATGTTTTGATAGTAGCCGGAGATATTGCGGACCAGATAGAAACGATCAAGCGCACGCTTTCCGTCCTTAGGGCCAGCTTCAAGATGGTCTTCTTCACGCCTGGCAACCACGAACTGTGGGTCAGAGGAGAAACATACGACTCCATTGAAAAGCTATCCAGGATTCTGAAACTCTGTGACAGCCTGGATGTTCAACATAGTCCACGCAGGGTGGAGAATGCCTGGGTGGTGCCTCTTTTTTCCTGGTACGATTCCGCATTTGACACCGAAGGGGATGATGGGGCGGAGCTTGACGGGTGGGCCGATTTCCACTTTTGCAAATGGCCGCGTGAGATAGGAGAGAAGTTCGAATACTTCGTTGAACTCAACCGGCCGAATATTACATCTTACGATGGACCCGTGATTTCATTCTCTCATTTTCTTCCCCGTATCGAGCTATTGCCGTCACGAGATTATTTGAGGTTCAAGTCCCTTCCCAGAGTGGCGGGCTGCAGTCTGATCGAGAGACAGATCAGAGAATTGAAGTCGATCATACACGTATTCGGCCATAGCCATATAAACCGCGACTGCGTACTCGATGGAGTGCGGTATGTTCAAAACGCGCTTTCGTATCCCCGAGAGCGTTTCGTCACCGGGCTGGCGCTGAAGGAGATATTGGATTTGAGCAAAGAGCGCTCTCCTGAGCAAGGGGCGGAAGCGAGCTCACATGATGTTCTATTGTCATAGCGGCTGCAACTAATCGAGACTCGCCATCGTTGAGTTTAGGTGAAAATCGTGTTGTAATCAGACGAGTTTGTAATGGTGATTCGGGAACGATCGGAAGAGTGTCAGTAACGTCAAGCCGGTGTCGTCTAGTGGCCGGCTTTAGTAGCGAGCCGAGCCAGTCCAAGGGAGGATGTAGATTATGAGCAGCAACGCAGGTGACCAGCGTAATTGGCTGGAAAGGCTTGGGGACAAGATTCCCGGCTACAGCGGTTATGTAGATCGGGAACGCCGCCGCGACATCGATAAGCTTCAGCGCGAGCATCTCGCCGATCGAGTGAGAGCGATCAAGGGCCCGGCAAACGACGTTATGCGGGAGTTAAGCTCAGGAGGCCGGCTCTTCGAGGTCGGTCCCGTGGATAGAATCCTCAAAAAACTCGACAGATTTGAAAACCGCATCCGCTTCGCGAGCTATGGTTATACCGGGTTCTTTGACGTAGTCAAGATACACGCTCAACAATTGGACGCGATCTATAGGTTTGATCTGGCTCTTGTGGAGCAAGTAGACAAACTCGAAGCCAAGGTTCGCGACCTCAAGACGCAATCAGCTACGGCGGATGGACTAAAGACCGCGGCCGCCGACATAGACGGTTTCCTGGACGAACTCGAGCGAACCTTTGATTCCAGGCAGGGCGCGATTGACCAGGTTGGCGCGGACGTTCCGCCAGGCCGGCCATTGTTCAACGATTGATTCACGTATCGTTCTGATTTGAGGTTGAAGGTATTTCAATGCAATGTGCCAACTGCGGTAATACTTTGTACATAGGGCAAAGGTTCTGCCGTTCGTGTGGCGCCGCGACCGGCCAATACGATGAAGAGAACCTTCCGACCCAAAAGATGCCCGAGGACGGCTCCGAAGTGAGCAGCTCGGAAGGCTGGCCTCACAGCCCGCAAGGCGGCTGGCAGACAAACACCGCTCCGGCGGGCCGACCCAATACGACGCCGGTCTACCCGAATCAGCCGTATTACGATTCGCAACTTCAACCGCAGTATCCGGCGGGGGTGTATCCACAAAAAAGCAGCAGATCGCCTTGGGGCTGGATTCTGGCTTTCCTCGGAATTGGACTGTTCGCGGCGATATTCCTCGCTGCGCTCATTTTCTCCAAAATCAACAGCAACCAGAGGGCTCCGAGAAGCTTTATGCCGCCGCCAACGGTCCCGTCACCCGGTGAATCCGCCTTTTCCGATGACGCCGCCATCGTAACCGGGGACAGCACAACATACTCGCAGAGTTTTCCGCTCGACTCCGATGGGTCGTTCTCCTTGACCGGCCTGAGCGGTCCTATCTCAGTCGAAGGCTGGGATGAAGACACCGCGGAGGTGACGGTGATCAAGCGGGGCGGCAGCGCCAGGGACCGAAAGGCGACTCAGGTCTTCTTCGCGAATGAGGCTTTGACGCCTGACCGGAACAAGCTGTCGCTCCGAATCGGCGGCGGCGTAAGCAGCCGTGTAGACGTAGAGTTTCAAGTGAAGCTCCCTCACGACATCAAATTCGTTACCGTCAGCTCGAGCAACGCTACGCTTAAGGTGCATGGGATCAACGGCAGGGTGAGCCTCTCGACCAGCAATGGCTCGATAGAACTATCCGGGGATGTTACCGAAGCCGATGTGAAAACCACGAACGGGAGCATCAAGGCTGTCTTGAGCGGAGATGGAGTCGAGGGTCCTATGTCGTTTCAAGCGGTCAACGGAAGCGTTTCTCTTGAATTGGGGCCGGACTTCAACGGAAACCTCGACGCGGTTGCGGACATTGGTTCAATAAACATCGATGGCGAGTTGCCGCTGACCATCGAGAAGAGAATAGTCGGCCAACGGGCCAGCGGTAAAATCGGCGAGGGCGGCGAAGCCCTAACCGTTCGATCCAAGACTGGAAGTATCAAGATCAGAAAGCCCGCGGCGGAGTAAACGAGCCGCCGGCAAGGAGAGTAAACGGAAATGGCGATTGAGGTTCTGCAATTTTTCGATTCATCTGGCTCCCAGATAGTTCATAGGATTCCCGAGGGCGGCTCGACCGACATAAAGATGGGCGCGCAGCTCATCGTGCAGGAAAATCAGTCGGCCGTCTTCTTCAGGGACGGTAAGGCTCTCGATACGTTCGGAGCCGGCAGACACACCCTGACGACGATGAACGTGCCCCTTTTAACCAAGCTGATGTCCATCCCATTCGGCGGGAAGTCGCCTTTTCAAGCCGCCGTGGTGTTCATCGCGCGTCATACTTTCCAGGATCTGAAATGGGGCACGAAAGAGCCGATCACATTTCGTGACACGGAACTCCGTTTTGTCAGGTTGCGCGCGTTTGGCAAGTACTCGATGAGAGTCGCCGATCCGCAGTTGTTCGCCGGCTCGGTTGTAGGAACTCGCGGGATTGTTTCGACCGAAGCGATCGGCGACTACTTGCGCGATATCATAGTCGCCCGATTGAACGATCTGCTTGGCGAGAACCTGAAGACGATCTTCGATCTGCCTCAGTACTACGACGAATTGGCGGCCGGAGTGAAGGCAAGAGTCGCCGACGACTTCGGCAAGCAGGGGCTCGAGCTTGTCGATATGCTCATCTCCGCCATCACGCCTCCCGAAGAAGTGCAGAAGATGATTGACGAGCGCTCTGGCATGGGCGCGATCGGCGACATGGGCGCCTACATGCAGTTCAAGGCCGCGCAGTCGATTCAGGACGCCGCCAAGCAGCCGGGCGGGGCCGCCGGTACGGGAATGGGATTGGGCCTCGGTCTCGGCTACGGCCAGATGATGGCTGGAGCTATCTCGGGACAGGGCGCGCAGGGCGGCCAGCAACAGAGCGCGGGAGCAGCCGGGGGCGCGGCGGCGCAAGGAATACCTTGTCCGAAATGTAACACGCCAAATCCGCCGGAAACGAAGTTCTGCTCCAATTGCGGGGCGCAGACCGCGGCGCCCGCGGTCGAATGCCCGAGTTGTCATGCGCAGTCGCCTGCTGGATCGAAATTCTGTCCAAGCTGCGGGCATTCATTGCTTCCACAGGCATGCACGAAGTGCCAGACGCCAATTCAGCCCGGCTCAAAATTCTGCTCCAACTGCGGCACGCCGGCTTAAGAAGCGTCAAGAAATATTTACGAGAGGAATTTCACGGCGGAGGCGCAGAGACCCCGGAGAGGGACGCAGAGGGTCGGTCCTCTCAGTGTTCTCTGCGCCTCTCTGCGGTGAAGCCCTTAGTCCCATCGGTGTCCTCGTCCTTGTTGACACATGACTCAAGAACCGG
>JAHFUG010000149.1:13197-15539 GCA_023265195.1 Blastocatellia bacterium
TCGGTTGTGTCATCGTCGCGCCGTTCTCGGGTAGTGTCTTAATCCTGTGTTGCTCCTAACTAGCTGGTATGAGGTTACCTTGCTCCAGGGTCGAAACCGGCAGATCAGAAAGATGTTCGACTCGACCGGCCACTCGGTCACCAAGCTTCGCAGAGTGAGGATCGGCGATCTTACGGATCGCGGTCTTGCGCCCGGCCGATACCGCGAACTGACCCTGGCTGAAGTTAAAGCTTTTGAGAAGCAGCCCACGGTTCCAGTTATAGAAGTAAGACGCCGGTTTCGGTCAACGATGAAAAGACATTTCTCTGGCTGAGCTTTTGGACTGGTCTTCCGAGGCAGGTTTCTCGATTTCGCTCCAGCGAGGATTCACACTCAGTGACTCTGGATGCCGTTGAGTTCACCCCGTGAGATTGAGATTATCGGGGCTGTCTTTCATACATGCATGCATGCGTTATCTCGCCGGTGTGAATCCGCCGCTTCTTGTTCTTGCCGTGTTCAGGACAACAGAAATTCATTGGAAGAATCGTTGATACGCGGCATTGGTTGCTGTTGCGCATGATTTTGGAGTCCCTAAAAAGGCGGTGGATAAAGCGATCCGAGAATTGGGAAGGAAACAGCCTCGACCCCTATGAACGTGGGCTTGTCTCTTTATACCTCGGCAACTATTCGATGGCAGGCGCACAGTTGTGGCAATGTTCGATTCTGCAAGCGGCTGAACTGAAAGGCGCAACGGAGAAACAAGTGAAATCCGGAGTCTCCATTAACGTTGATCTCATGAATATCGAAATTGGGCGTGAACCACACAGACAGCCTAAAGTCCGCGGTGCGCCTTTACCGAGGCCGCGCCGCCCCACTTGAAGATCGCGCGCATGAACGGGAGCAACCGGTGGTTTGCGATCACGCTAAAGAAGTACGTCTCGTGTTCCTTCTCCCGAGCCGCCATTCCAAGGAGTTCGGCTTGGTACTGGTGAAATCCAAGCCCGGCGGCAAGAGCCGCTGCCGATTCGTACTCCACGACGTTGCCGCTTTCGAGCCGGCCCGCGAAATACATTGGAAGGAACCAGCCCGTCAAAAAGCAAAGGACGCCGATGATCCGGCCGATAGCAAGCATCTTGATCTCTCTCATCGCCAGCGGTTTCGTATCGAGGTCTCTCAGCATCACACCGACTGCCGTTCGATGGGCCCATTCTTCCTCTTCGATCCGCTTGATGCTCTCGCGCTCGGAGGCGTCTCGAACGGACTTCCAATGGCCCCGGTACGCGTAAGCGGCGGCTCGCTCGCCGGAGTAGGCGGCTTGAAGGATTCTTATCAACTGCTGCTTGCTCGTCATTGTCGCATCACTCTTGATTTCGGCCACTGTGATACCTGTTCAGCTTTCGGTACAGCGTCGACAGGTCAATGCCGAGCGCCTTCGCGGCTCGCGGCTTGTCGCCTTCCTCGCGTTGAAGAGTTTGAAGAATGTACCTGCGTTCGACCTCTTCCAGCGTCAAACCCAAGCGGGCGCTCTCACCGTCGACACCGTTGATCGCCACCGACGCCGCGCGGACGTTTGGCGGCAACTCGGCAAGCCCTAGCTCCGCATCAGACAGCGCGAACGCCCGCTCGATGCAGTTCTCCATCTCGCGCACATTGCCGGGCCAATCGTAGTTGATCAGTTGGGTCATCGCTTCTTGTGTAATTGGCTTTTCGGGCGCGCCTCGCTCGTGAGCGATCTTTCGCGCGAAGTGGCGCGCAATGAGCGGAATATCTTCGCGGCGGCCGCGCAGCGGAGGCAAGCTGATGCTGATCACGTTAAGCCGGTAGAATAGGTCTTCGCGAAAGCGGCCCGACTTCACGTCCGCTTCGAGGTCGCGATTGGTGGCTGCGATTATTCGCGCGTCGAAGGCCACCGAATTCGTTGAGCCAAGCGGCGTGACCGAACGCTCCTGAAGCGCGCGAAGCAGTTTTACTTGCAGACCGGCCGGCGTCTCGCCGATTTCGTCCAGCAGCAGCGTCCCGCCGTTCGCCGCTTGTAGCAATCCGCGCTTATTGGACGAAGCTCCGGTGAAGGCTCCCTTGACGTAACCGAACAACTCCGATTCGAGCAGGTTATCCGGCAGCGCGCCACAGTTGATTGCTACGAACGGGCCTTCGGAGCGGTTCGAGTTGTAGTGAATCGCTCGCGCGATGAGCTCCTTGCCTGAGCCGCTTTCACCCAGAATCAGTACGGTGCTTTCGGTGGGCGCGATTTTCTCCACGAGTCTCAGCACCGACTGCAACGCGTCGCTGGCGCCGATCATATTCTCAAAACGATTGCGCTGCTTTAGCTCTCTGCGAAGATAGCGGTTCTCCGCGTAAAGCCG
>JAHFUG010000528.1 GCA_023265195.1 Blastocatellia bacterium
GCAGTAAGAGGAGGGACCGGAGGCCGGTAGCAGTCAGAGAGGCGGTAATAGTAATTGGGAGGGAGCGAGGGATCAGCAACAGCGAGCTGGCGAATGCGTTAGGGATAGACCCCTCAGCAGTGACGAGAAGAGTAGAGGCCGCTCGGGCACGCGAGACGGAGACTCCCGAGTTGAAGCGGCTTCGCAAGACGGTGAGACCGAAGGCAAATGGATAATGTCAACGAAGTCAAGCCTGACCCCTATTTTGGTTTGGGGTTGGTTCTTTCCCGAACCACACCACAAAGTCCGCTGCCAGCCCCCGTTTCTATACCCACTCTGATCCGGCTCGGCGCGCTGGTAAGCTGTCCGCCCTAGAAAACCGTCGATTTCTTCGGCCAGCGCTACCTCCAATATGATCCGCGCCCCTTCCCGCGCCGCGTAGTCTATAGACCCGCCCATGAACTCTTCCAGCGAAACTCCCATCTCGGCCAGATCATCGCTGGAAAGCAACTTATCCGGTTTGATACTCTCTTCAACCGTCAAGGGTGTATCCTCCCTTTCCCCAAGCTCCACTAGCCCCAGGTTTTTTGTTTGCAACATACGGGAGGATACGCCCTCGGTTATTTCAATTTCCACCCAGGTTCGGGACGCCGCCAAGCTGATTTGAATAGTTAATTAAGCATAGGAATGGGGTCGTTGGCGCCCTGTCAGTGCCCCCAACTTAAAGGAATGAACTATGAGTTCTACAAAAATCAAAGTGATACCGTAAGAATCGGCTACGTCGAAGAGCCTATCGAGTATCAGTTTGGAGATTACTTGCGAAAGAACGCCTTCACGGTAACCGCCTCTTATGCGTCAACGTCGAGCAATACTTGTTTCAGGGTTTTGTCTTTCGAGACTTCGTCGACAACGTGCGGAAGCCGACCATCAACGATCGCAGTCTATTCATTCGCGCCTATCCCAATCTGCGCCATATGCATCCCGCCAGGATCGGAAGACATATGATCACCACGTTGCTGAAACAGATCAGCATGTTCGTGCGGGACTTTGACGAAGGGCTTTACTTGAGTTACTACGACCATGTGTCGACGCACTACATCGAGGGCGAGAATCCCTGATGACGTCTTCGAGTCCCACATCAAGAGGGACTCGAAGCCGTTGAATCTCCCCGTTGTTCTCTATTTGGTGTAGCGGAATCCCTGCCAGTCACTCTTCGGACCTTCGCTTCCGTCACGAGCAACAGCCCACACGCGCCAGCGGCCGGGCTGCGCGCCCACGAACTTAAACGCATAGTAGGTATCTTGAACGGCGCTTGAAAGCCATACTTTGCCCGATTCGCTCCGCCAGGTTTCAGAAAGAAAGTCTATCTCGACCTTGTAGGCCACGGCGTTGGCTAATTCCTCCCATTGCAGGACCGTCTGCCTCGGATAGTGATGAAACACAGCGCCGTCAAGAGGCGCTATCGGTTTAGGCGCAGCCAACACAGGTGCGCCAGATGTTGCTGAGGCTGAAGAGTCATTGGAGCCGAGCGCCGTCGGTTGGCGCGCCGTATCGGACACGGTCCGAGAAGGCGCCACTGGAGTATCCGCGAAAGACTTGCCTTCAAGTCCAGCCTTGACCAGAGCAGCCTCAAGATCACGTTGCGTTCGCGCGCCCACGTAGTGCGTCACCACCCTTCCATCCCGGTCCAACACGAAGACTTGAGGAATGGTGTTTACTCCATACAGCCCAGCGACCCGACGTCGATCATCTACCAGGGACCTAAACGTATAGGCGTTCTTTTTCAGGAAGTCTTTGGCCACAGCAGGTTTCTCGTCATCTATTCCGAGGATGACAACATCTTTGTCCTTGAGACGTCGATGAAGCTTCTCGATATGCGGCATTTCCATGCGGCAGGGGCCACACCAGCTTGCCCAGAAATTTAGCAGCACCACCTTTCCCCGAAGGTCTTTCAGGCTGACCGGCTGATCCACAAGGTCTTTCAGCGTAAAGTCGACGGCCATTCTTCCAACGATGTCTGCCGTAGCGGGCCGTCTCGCGGGCGGAGCCACCTCCATCCCCTCAAATGCGATCACATCGACCTCTTTCGCTCCGGAAGGAGGCGTGAACTCAAAGAACTTAGGGTCAGCCGGCTCGCCTGCTCTTGCGACTCGGTACGTATGAGTAATGTTCGAATCCCAGATCGAGCCATTCGCCTCCGGTCGATGAGACTTATAGTTCACCTTCCTGACAAGGTGCGATCTCTTATCAATCCACAGCGTCACAATCGTCGGATCAGGTTGATTTGTGTCCCGTTGGCCCTGTACTACTCGACATGACACCTTCTCGCCGTTGAATTCGAGAGTCTCCTCCGGCAGCATCCTCGGTTGGCTTAGAATATCAAGCAAACCTGCGAATTCTGCAACGCACTGCCCCACATTCCTGATCATTCTGTCAGCGGGCCCAGGCAGGCCGTCGATCCCCTTTCGCGAGAATTGCCTGGCCCGCGGCACGAAGACCCATTCGGTCTTTCCATCGTCGATCAGCATCACGCTGAGATTGTTGGACGAGCACTCAACTCGTTTCTTACCCGATGCCGAGGCCGCCGTGACCTCTACCCACTCTGAGGTCCATTCATACCCATGCCCGGACATCGGCCGTTGACGAGACAGCACCGCTATCTCGAAGTGATAGGCCTTTTGGCCCGCGTAAGTCCGGCTCACCGTCGCCAGAAGCTGGGGCGCGTCATCGGCGCTCTGGGCATGCGACGCCACGTACCCCGCAAGCATGAGCAAGATGAGTAAGAGAGTCTTTTGCACCATGAACCTCCTTCGCAAAAGGATTTCCTGTTGACGAGCTGGAGCATGGCGGCTCGAGCAAGAATCCAGGGTGATCTGCCCTTCGAAACTCACCATCCTCCTTCGGAACACGAGCTGAGAAGGCGCCTTGCTCACACTCGATTTCTCATGATTAATAGACGAAAACCAGCGGTAGACCAATTCGGATTATCGCCGCCTCTCCAACACTGCGGCATGATATGTGATTGTGGCGCGAGCCTTCAACGCCTCTTCAATGTTCGAGTGCGTAACCGATATAGGGAGAGAGATATGAGATTCATTTCGACGCCAAGACCCCCGCTTGCCCGGAGGTTAACGCCGTCCGGCCGTCGGGCTGGCCTTAAAGGCCCATGCCTTGAATTCATCGAAGTATTTCTTCTCCCCCCACGTATGAGAATCCCAGTCGTCGCCGATCCGTTCAAAGAACTTTCGCGATGCTTCAGGATCACCTGCCCAGCCCGCGAGCCTGCTCATCTCGTTAAGGTCCTGGTTGTTCGCCCCGTAAACGTCGTCGCGATCGGCAAAACCCTGCTTCATCTTCGCCCAAGACACATCGCTTTCTGCAAAGAAAGCCCTGCCCTTGTAGTATCCGGATAGATCCGACGCAATGATGTAGTAAAGGATCGATCCGTTCTTCCCTCCTCCTCGGACGCGCACCTCTTCGGCGAATCTCTCCCAGTCGCCCGGCGCGCCGCGCCATCGCGGCAACAAATACTGCGCCTTGTTGCTGTACAAGTAATGATACAGTGGCTCGGCCGCGATCCCTTCTTCAAAGAGTTGGTCATAGCGGCCCGCGTCCCAGCCTTGGCCGGTGGCGACGTTTTGCATTATGGCATACCAATGCGGGCACCGTGTCTTTAGCCGTCTTGCCTCATTCAAGACCCTTTCTGCCTGAGCCAATCGCTCTCTGAATAAGCGCCAACCGCCATCAGAGACAGTGTCGGCAAACCCGGTTCCTCGCGCTTTCCACGCGTAATTGACAAGAGCGGCCCCGAGCCCGACGCGGGCAGTTATGGAATCTGGATACCGCTCAGTCCACTTGCGGATCTCACTCAGTTGATGCTGCCACTCGGCCTCCGTGGCCTTTTTTCCATCCGCCGGTTCTTCTAAGCCTATATAGAACTTGTGCAGCTTCCAGGCGCCCCCACGGAATCTGGACCTGCCCAAGCGCAAGCCGGCAGCGGTCGAGTCCAGTAACTCGAACCTTTCCTGATAGAGAAGCTCGCGTACTTGAGCGGCATACGTCTGGTAGGCATAATAACCGCCTTCCTCGTCGGAGGAGCCAGTTACCGAATCGCCGGCCGCCTTGGAAGCTACGCCGGGTTCTTCAACCATCCTAGGCGTCTTCTTGCTGGCCGATTGAGAGATTCCCCGCAAGTTGTGGATGGCGCCGGCATCACTCTCAACTATGAATCGTGGCCAGAAATAAAGCAGAAATGCGCTGATACTCAACACGCCCACCACCACCGAAGATATTATCAACCGCCGAACATTCATAGGAGTTTCCTTTAGGAGCGCACTGATGGTTCTCAACAGTGTTTGCAAGACCAGTATGTAAATCTGATCCGGCTGAGGCATTTGGGGCAGAGGGGCTTTCTTAACTAGTTTCGCATCCTATCATCGGGCCTGACCTCGAGCAATGGTTCTGTTAGCTGGCGTCTTGCACAGGCATATGAACGCTAAGGGGGATGTAAAAAAACAAATTCCAGTTTTTTTGAGGTAAGCCAACAAGAGATGAGAACCGCCGACAGAACCCGAGGTTCACCGCAGAGGCGCAGAGGCAGCAGAGACAAACGCAGAGGGAGTGGATTGCTCTCTGCGTCTCTCTCAGCGGTCTCTGCGTCTCTGCGGTGAATCCCCTTGTAAACAGGAACTTTTTTCTTGACGCTCCCTAAGACGG
>JAHFUG010000529.1 GCA_023265195.1 Blastocatellia bacterium
TCGCGAGGAGAGAAAAGAAGACAACGAGGGGCCGCAGGCAGCTTTGCTTGTAGGCTGTATATGAACGATCCACCAACTGAGTTGGTGGGATTCGGGGAAGGGATCTGGCGCGCCTCGTCGTGTAGGTTGGGTATGAACGATCCACCAACTGCGTTGGTGGGATTCGGGGAAGGGATCTGGCGCGCCTCGTCGTGTAGGTTGGGTATGAACGATCCACCAACTGCGTTGGTGGGATTCGGGGAAGGGGAATGGCGCGCCTCGTCGTGTAGGCTGTATATGAACGATCCACCAACTGAGTTGGTGGGATTCGGGGAAGGGATCTGGCGCGCTTCGTTGTGTAGGTCGAGCTTGAACAATAGCCCCACTGTTTTTCGCGAGCTTTCGAAAACAAGTTTCAATGGCCCCGGATCGAAGCTGACTGAGGCGAGTCTAATGACTAAGTCGAACGCGAGATGGATTGTTGCGGCTATGATGATAGTTGTCGCGCCTTGCGTCCTTTGCGCCTTCAACGTCTCGTCCTCTGGCCGCGGTCAGGGAGGCAAACCTGTCGACGCGGATAGTGCGATCAGACTGATTGCCGCCGGCGATTCTGCTCGAAACGGCGGACACCGACGCTTGAGGGAGATGCTGCGTTCAACTGCTCCCGGCGCTTTTCACTCCGCTCTTGACTCGCTGATTGGTTTGGATGAGCCGGGAACGGCTGAACTATGGCGAGAAGCGCTCGCGAACCCCAATCCTGACCTTCAACGCGAGGCATGGAGAGAATACGCGAGAATCTGGCCAATTCTCGCTAGAAATCAATCGGCGCCGAGGATCGTCCTAATCGCGGCGTCCACCGAAACCGTTGAACGGATTTGCCGAGCGGTTCAACTCGAGAACACCGTTTGGCTGCGAGGCGATAATGAGACGGTGGCGGGGCTTTCGCCCTATTCGCTCGACCGGCTGCGCAGCGGAGGCGTCAACTTCGAAGTGTTGTTCGACTCAGTGGCTGAGTGGCGGACCGCTGCCTCATCGGGAGATCAACTTGCCGCGGAAATTACGCCCGCTTATCAATCGGGCCGCGAGAATCAAAGATCTCAGATTCGCATCGCGGTGATCGATCTCGCGCGAAAGACAGCGCCCGCCGCGGGCTACTCCGACTGGTTGGGCGACGGAGAGAATATTATTGCGCGGAGCGAGTCGCGGATTGCCTACCTCGACGTATTTCAATCCGACGGTTCGGCTGATTCAATAGCGGCGCACATTGAAGACCAGTACGCTCGGCGCGGCTACGCGCTAGCCGGCTTTTTCACCGCGGAAGAGTTCAGAACCGAGATCGGCCGCTTTTTCCCGGGCAAGGAATTCAACGCTGGACGCGCAACGCCTGAAAAGAGTTCGGGCGCGATAAATCCGGCGTTGTCGAACGGACGCTTTCATAACTATCAAGGCGCATTGACTGAATTCACTCAATTGGCTGCGGCCCATCCCGATATCGCTCAACTGGTCAACCTCGGTCCGACTTACGAAGGCCGCCAAATCTTCGGCTTGAAGATCGGCAAAGATCCGGGCGTGAACGATCCCGCAAAACCGGATGTTCTGATAACCGGCTGCCATCACGCTCGAGAGTGGATATCGGTCGAACCGCCGGTCTATTTCGCGAAGCAGTTGATCAACGGTTACTCCACCGACGATTCGATGAAATACATGGTGGATCATCTTCAAATCTGGATCGTGCCTATAGCGAATCCCGACGGGCTCAACTTCAGTCAGGGCTCCGCGAACGATCAACTCGACCCGGCCAGATTGTGGAGAAAGAACCGGAGGCCGATCACGAATTCAGCAAACTGTTTCGATGGAGTCGGCGTCGACCTGAATAGAAACTACGGCTTTCAGTGGAGACTCGACGGGGATCGCCCGTGCCCTTCTTTCAACGACGATAGCGGCGCAAGCGACGACCCTTCGTTCGAAACCTATCGCGGACCCGCGCCGAATTCCGAATTGGAAGTGCAAGCTCTCAACGTTCTGACCGGCGATCCGAACCATCACTTTCGCTCGCGGATCGACTATCACAACTTCTCCGAGTTGATACTCTACCCGTGGGGTCACCAGTATGGACTCGCCGGCGATCACACGACGTTGACCAATCTCGGCAAACGGATGTCGGATGTCGTGTTGGAGACTGGGCGCGAGTATTACAAACCCGAGCAGGCGATCTATTTGTACATAACCACGGGCACGTCGACCGACTATGCTTACGGAGTCGATCACACACCGGCTCCGTTCGTTGTCGAAGTGCGGCCGAACTGCTGCAGTTTCAACGTGCCCGAAAACGAGATCACGCCGGTCGCGGAAGAAAACTGGGCCGGAGCAAGGATGTTGTTGAACTGGACCGCGGGACCGCCGATTCTACAATCGGTCAAAGCCTACCAGCAGACCTCGGACGGTTCTTTCTCGAAACTGGTTTACTCGGCTCACTGGGCCGAACAACAGAACGTACGCCAGTTGATAGTTGATTCCAGATTTCCGGGATTGCAGCCCGGTAAGCTTCAAGTTCAACTGACGTTCTCTAAGCCGATGGATGCGGCCGTGACTCCAATGGCTGCCATCGGCCGCGGTGGCGCGTTCAATGAGTTGACGTTTTCCGTGGCGGACTCGAGTGAAGGATGGAAAAGGAGCGTCTATCAAAATGACATGTGGATAGGCGAAGTCACCCTTCCCCCTGATGACGACCGGGTCAGACAATGGAGGCTTTCAGTCTCCGCCGCGGACGGCGTTCCGCTCAAACTGGATGCGCGGCCGGCGACAATTGCTACGTACACATACGGCTTAAACCAGTGGCAGTTCGATGAGGACGCGGCGGGACAGGGAGGCGATGGCGGAACCGACATCAACCACATTCTCTCTCCAAGTATTCGGGGAGACGAACTGGTCATCTACGTTGCGAGCCCAAGGGGCGGTGAGCGCTACGCGGGCGGAGATTCTTACACCGTCTCGTGGAGCCTTCCGGTCGCTGCTGGTTTCTTACCCGGTCCACAGGAACTGCTGCTATCGACTGACGCTGGATTGTCGTTTGCGCCTTTAGTCACCGGCATAGCTCCGAACGTGTTGAAGGCAACTGTCACGATGCCTCGAATCTCCGCCAACGCGTCGCGGCTGCGGGTGACGGCTCGCGACAACGGCAAGGGAGACGTCATCTTTGGCGAAAGCGAAGCCAGTTTCACCATCGGCTCCAACGTCGGCGGAGGCGTCGATGTCACCAGCGTGTCTTCGCAGTTAGTGGAGGAAGACTGGACTGATGCTGCATCGGGCTTATCGGGTTCAGGGAAAATAATTATCAACCTGCTTGCTCGGAATCGGAGCAACGTCTCGCTTGCGAATCCCTTCTTGCGAGTGGTCGACCTGACAAAAGGGAACGTCCTGCTGAGCCGGGACTCGAACACTAATCCCGGATTCACCGCGATTCAATCTCTGGACGCCGGCGGCGATGGCATGCTGTCCCCTGGTGAGACTATTCAGGCGCGCCTGGTTGTGGGTTTGGTTAAGCGTAAGAAATTCGTGGTGTCTGTTAATGCCTACGGTGTGCCTTTCGGAGCCGTTGGCGAAGCGGAACCAGTGGTTGTGTGGCAAGGGAAGCCGCGGTAAGAAGAAGCTCAGATACGGTCAAGAGTGTGGCGATATGGTTGGCTGAGTGTCCTCGTCTCGTTCTCACCCGTCTTCGCTCGCCGAGCCGAAAGGGTTGTCTTGAGTTTGGCCATTTTGGGTTGAGCTTTTGGCAGGAAGAATTTGGTTTAGTTCGCCAAAAGTCAAAAAATCACAGATCGGGAAGAGGGATTTATCCCCGCTCTTTTCGTAGCGGGGTCATAGAGTGTTGTTCTTCGGACAAGCTCCCTCCACAGCCAAATCGCGAAGAAGAGTTTCTCGCAAAGACGCAAAGATCGGCGCAAAGCAGCCCAGAAAAATGAGATTCTTCGGGTTTGCTTCGTCGGCGGGCTTTTTATTGCGGCTCGGACCGCAGTGATTCTATGCGGCCTTTAGGCGGCTCATCGCATGCGACTGCTCTCTTTTCTTGCAAGGCTGCTTGGCGGCCTTTGCGCGGATCTTTGCGTCTTTGCGAGAAACTCTTCTTCCCTCTCAGCAACACACAATTACCCCACCACCCTCTTTTCCGATGCACTGCAACCGGCGGCAAGGAGAGGAAGGGGGAGGTGACCGCTTCAGGTGAAAGCGCTCATGCAGCCCGATGCAAGCGGACGCGCATGCCCGCCCGGGTCGCCAGCGTGATAAGCATTTCCAAGCTGAACTTCTCCGACTTTCCCTTTACCAGATCAGAGACCCTGGATTGACTGACGCCCAGTATCCGCGCCGCCTCGACTTGGGTCAGTTTCTTCTTTTCGATGAATTGCCGAAGATCGGCCATCAGATCCGCTCGCATCTGCAGGATGTCGGCTTCCTCCGGGGAAAATCCTAGATCCACGAAAACATTGCCCGATGATTTCACCATGGCCTTTCCCATTTCAACTACCTCCCGATTTCCTTGTATCTCTGGCGAGCCCGCTCAATGTCTTTCTGGCTGGTTTTCCGACTCTTCTTTTGAAATGAATGAAGCACATAAATCGCGTCGTCAAACCTAGCCAGCAACGATGCGCCGGATCTCGGTTAGCTACATTTTGCCCGGTCACGGCATGATGCCCGGTGAAAATCTTTATCTTGGCCAAG
>JAHFUG010000150.1:0-2884 GCA_023265195.1 Blastocatellia bacterium
TAGTGACAAGGACGACCGTAGTGGTGCGGACAGATCAAATTCGCCATGCGTCGCGAAATGCCATACATCTCCTCCCGGCAAGGCGTCAAGTATCTCTTTCCGGCTGACGGCGCGGCCCTCCAGGTATTTCGTGCGGTCGCCGTCGCTGAACCAATTTCGCAAAAGACTGGACTCGGTTTCCGCGAATTGCAGGGTGCGCTCCGGGTCGTCTCTGTCTGGGTTGGCTAGCGCTACCAGGGAAACCGGAGTAACCGAGGCGCGCTTTTTGCCGTGGCGCAACGCCGTTAAGCTAGGACTTAGACTGAGTTCGTAGTGCTCCATTAGCGACAGCCCGGAACGTCCGTCACGCGCGAGTCCAAGCGGGAGAATTCCAAGCATGCCCTGAGGGAGGACGTCCAGGTGCGCCCCTTGGCCGATGCCCAGCGATTCAAGAGCAGTCACGAGCGGTGTCGCGAAGGCTTTCCCCAGCGCTTCCCCGACCACGTTAAAGGTGTCGTTTCCAATCCCTTTCTGCCAGTCTTGGAGATACTGCCGCCACCAATCGCTGCCGGTCTTGAGACCATGTGACTCGAAGATCTTCCGGAGCCCGCCCGCCGAATAGCATTCAGCCACATGTATCTGAGGCGTCCCCTCCCGCCCTAAGCACACCACGATTCTTCCGCCCGCTTCCGTCAGTACGGGAATCACCACGACCGAGCCGTCCGTCGCCAAAGCCCCCAGCGCAGCCTCGGTAAATCCCTCAAAGCGATCTTCCACATTGGTAATTTCGACTAGGGTTCGAATCCGCCGGCGCAATCGAATTGACTCTTCCAGAGGCGCCCTGCGATTGAACAGCCGGGGTGAGATCAGACGCCGCTCCTGCACGGCGACTTGACGTTGCAGAGCATGCAGTTCATTACGGAGTTCCGGCTCCAGGGGAAGTGATTCCAGCGTGAGCGCCTTCGCCAGAAGCCGCGCCCGTCCGATTTCCGCTAGCTCCACGGCGCGGGCCGGTTTGTCGAGCATCAACGATACAAACGGCGCGAGCGCCGCCATTTGGCCGAGATACTTGAGCACATCTCTCATGTCGCTTTCGCTCAACTCAACCGTACCCAGTAACTGGTCGGCCGCTCTGGCGGCCGAAGCGAACATATCTTCCGCGGCAGCCCAGTCTCGCTTGTAGGTGTGGAGCCGGCCAAGGCACACCGTCGACTTCAGATGGTCGCGAGGCGACTTCTCCAGGGTATTGATTTCCAGCGCCGCTGCATGCGCGGCTACGGCCAACGTGTAGTAGCGGTGAGCCTCTTCGGCATACTTGCTCCGGGTCGCGTCGGCTTCGGGCGTGATATCGCGGCGAATATCAGTGAACAAACGCATAAGTCCATACGCGCCTCCGATCCGGTCCTGCAGCAGCGCCCATTGGTTCTTGTCTCCCAGCCGCTCGGCCACGGGAAGCGCTGATTCATAGATCGCCAACGCTTGCCGGCAATTCTCGCAAACCGCTTTAGTAAAGGTATAGACGTCATCGATACTGACGCCCGGTGGAAGCACACGCGTATATGTGTCCGCCAGGTAAAGCTGCGCAGCCATCCAAGTGCGCGGGTGATCCTTTACCGAAACGATGCTCGCCGAGGAGTGCAGGTTTGCAAGATACTGCTCTACGTCCAGTGGCGGTCGATTATCGGAGTTCCCTTGTGAAGCCGTTAATGAATTCAGAACCGTTTCCGCATGCAGGCGCTTCTGTTCCAGACGGAGCCATGCTTCAGGGTCATCCTCGGGACTCCGCTGTCGGTCAGCGGTGACATAGATTTGTACTGCTCTTTCCAGATTATCCAGGACGTCTCCGCGCAGCCGCTGGAAGAATCCTTCGGCCAGGGTCTCCAGCAGATGAGAATGCTCTTTAGGATCGCTCGGATTTGATACGACGACAAGAGCGGCTTCGCAAAGAGCCAGTGACCTTTCTATATTGTCCGCGCGCAACCCTTCGATCCGTTGCAGGCAGGATTGCGCCAGATTGTGCATTGCGCCGCCCCAGCCGAGCGGATTCGCACGCTGATCAAACAGCGTCACAGCTCGCTCGAGAAGTTCAATAGAGCGTTCCATGTTTTTGGAACGGTTCCCCTCAACTCGCTCCGCGTAGGCGTTTCCGAGATGGACGTGTGCGTATGCGCTATCGTCAGGATAAGGTGCGGAAGAAAAGTTCGATAGCATCGCTTCACCCTTCATGATGATTTCCTCGAGGGTCCCCGTACGATCACTATCATGTTGCAAACTCCGCGTGTGGTTGAGCGCCCGGATTACCCGAGCATGTTCCTCCGGATACTCCTCGGGCGAGAATATCTTCAACGCGCTCTCTCCGGACTCGATCACTTCCCGAAGATTGAATGCACGATCGCCATACGGACAGTTCTCGAACAGAGTGACGCGGGTCATCTTTGCCCGCGCCCATCGTTCACGTGCGCCCATTCGTTCGAACACGGCTAAGCAGAGGTCATTTGCCTCAATCGCCCGGCGGAAATTCTCGGGCCGGCTGCCGCGAATCCGTTCCGAATAAGCTATGGATAGATTGCTTTGCCCCATCGCCCAGTCAGCCGGCGTCACTTCAGGAGAGAGAATTGCAAGTGCTTTCTCGAGGCATTCAATGGCTCGCTCGACATTCCCTTCTTTGTCATATTTACGCCTTTCGGCATAGCCCGATCCCAGGCTGGCAAGAAGTCGGGCTTGCTGGAGAGGCGAGCCATTCTTGATCACTTCCGCAAGCACGGCTTCGTACATCCGGATCGACTCTTCGATATTATCGTCGCGGCTCTCGCGGCGACGCTCGGCATAGTAGCCGGCAAGATTGGCCATGGCGTTAATCCACTCGGCGCGATCGCGCTCGGGTTCCAATACGCTGAGAGCCGTT
>JAHFUG010000150.1:2984-15516 GCA_023265195.1 Blastocatellia bacterium
CGGCAAGCAAGCGGCCGCCGGTCTGGCAGGTTGGGCAATAGCCGGCTTCCAGGCCGTGCCTGAATGCGCACATGTCAATCAATGAATCCGAGACGACCGGCTGCGCCGATTTGTAAACTCTTCAGACTTCAATATCTGCTAAACACGGCCTGGGCTTCATCATCCGGCATCTGCTCGATTTCAGCCAGCAGCAGCGCTGTCTCGTCATCGCTCTGCGCTTGCAGGGTCGCTTCGATCACAGACAACGCGAGCATCTCTATCGTCGCGGCCTCGAACATTCGCCGCACCGGAAGCTCGACGAGGAACTCGTCGCGAATCCGTGAAATCACACGCGTCGCCAGCAGGGAGTGACCTCCCAATTCGAAGAAATTATTATGCACACCTACGTGCGGCACTTGCAGCACTTCCCTCCAAATACTGGCCAGGGCCTCTTCGATAGGCGTGCGCGGCGTAACAGCAGCCGCGCGTTCGGCTCGTGGTGGTTCGGGACGAGGCAGGGCCCGCCGGTCAATCTTGCCGCTCGGGGTCAGGGGTAACGTCCCCATGACCACAAACGCCGACGGAATCATGTACTCTGGAAGAATCGGCGACAGGAGACTTCGCAACTGGTCAGCCGACGGCGTCTCCTTCGGATCGGCCTGGACGTATGCGACGAGGCGGAGATCACCCGCGCCCTGCTGACGCGCGACGACAACGGCTTCTTGCACTAAATGATGCTTGCGCAGCGACGCCTCAATCTCGCCTGGCTCGACGCGAAACCCTCGAATCTTGACTTGGTCGTCCATGCGCCCGAGAAATTCTATGTTGCCGTTAGCCAGATAACGCGCTCGATCTCCAGTCCGGTAGAGACGTCCGCCATCACGATGCGAATCGCTTATGAACCTCTCCGCTGTTAGCTCTTCTCGATGCAAATAGCATCGCGCGGGCGCCTCGCCTCCAAGGTGCAACTCACCGGGAATCCCAATCGGACAGGGTTGGCCAAAGGGATCAAGTATTCTGGTGACTACGTTCTGGATCGGGCGGCCAAGGTCAGGGCGCGCAGGCCAATCCAGCGGAGGAGGTGACAGTTTCAGCTCCGTGACCACGTGACATTCGGTTGGCCCGTACTGGTTGTACAGAGTGGCCTCGAGCCTCTCGAACAGAGAGACGATTTGGGGCGTGATTTGGAGCTGTTCGCCGGCTGCGATGACCTCGACCAAAGAGCAAGGCAGCGTTGCGAGCTTTTTCGCATGATCGGCCAGTTGCTGGAGTGCTACGTAGGGCAAAAACAGCCGATTGACTTGCGCTGCGCGCAACACTCCCCAAAGCGCGTTCGGATCCCGCCGCTGTTCCTCACCTACCAGGACGAGCGAGCCGGCGCAGCAGAGTGTCGAAAAAATCTCCTGAAAGGAAACATCGAAGCTCAATGAAGCGAATTGCAGGGTCCGTGCGCCCGGCGGCAGATCTGATCGCGCGATCTGCCATTGAATGAGGTTAACCAGCGGAGCGTGCGGCATCGCGACGCCTTTCGGTTTGCCGGTCGATCCCGAGGTGTACATTACGTAAGCCAGATTGCCCGCTGAGGCGTCACTCAAGGGGCTATCGTCGCGGCACGCATTCGGTCCCCCGCTCTCGATCGTCAGGACGTGTGTCGTCGATGGCAGCCCATCGCATAGACGCCCCTCCGTGAAAAGAGTAAGGGCTTGTGAATCGGCAAGCATGAAAGCGATACGCTCTTTTGGATAGTTGGGATCCAGCGGCAAGTAAGCGGCGCCTGCCTTGAGAATGGCGACTATGGCCACGATTATGTCCGGCGAGCGCTCCATCAAAACTCCGACGCATGCGTCCGCTCTGACGCCGAGGCCGACGAGCCGATGGGCCCAGTAATTCGCGCGGCGGTCGAGCATGCGGTAAGAAACCGTCTGATCGTCGAAAACGATCGCCGTTGCGTCAGGAGTGCGTTCAACCTGGACTTCCAGCATTCTATGCGCGCACACATGCTCGAAGGGTGCGAGGGTGTCATCGCACTCCGCAAGCAATATGCTCTCGTCGAGCGAAATCATAGGCAGCATCCAGACCGGCCGGCCCGGATCGTCGCTGGCCGCCGCCAGCAAAGTTTCGTAGTGTCCTGCAAGCCGCGCGATTGTCGATGCGTCGAACAGATCGGAATTGTATTCGATTCCCGCATAAAGGCCGTTCGTCGTTTCCGAAACGAACATTGTCAGGTCGAACTTAGCTACGCCGGCTCCGATCACTGGCGCGCCCAGGTTCTGGTCCTGCTCCCGCGTCACCGAGGCGGGCCGGCCAGTATTCTGCAGCGCGAACATCACTTGAAACAAAGGGTTGTAAGACAGGCTGCGTTCAGGCTGAAACTCTTCCACGAGCTTTTCGAACGGAACATCCTGATGCGCGTACGCCCTCAGCGTAACTTCCCTCTGGCGTGCGATCATTTGTTGGAATGTCAGGTCGCCAGACACGTGAGTGCGAAGCACGAGCGTGTTCGCAAAAAAGCCGATCAGACGTTCCAGCTCAGGCCGGGTGCGATTTGCGATAGGAGAGCCGACCAGCAGGTCCTCCTGGCTCGTGTAGCGGTATAGCAAGACGTTGAAGCCGGCAAGCAGAGTAGTGAAGAGAGTGGTTTCCTCTCGCTCGGTAAGCCTCTTGAGCGATTCGAGAAGCGACAGCGGTATGGAAAACCTGTGCATACCGCCCCTAAACATCTGTACCCGCGGCCGGGGCCGGTCGGTGGGCAACTCCAGCAACGCGGGAGCTCCGTCGAGTTGCTCCCTCCAGTACGCGAGTTGTCTCTCAAGCGTCACGCCACTGAGTCGTTTCCGTTGCCAACAGGCGAAATCCGCATACTGTATCTGAAGCTCCGGCAGGTCCGCGGACCGTCTCGTTATTCGAGCTTCATAGAACACAAACAATTCCCGGAAAATAATCTCGGTTGACCACCCGTCCGCGGCAATATGGTGGATGGTGAACAGCAAAACTTGATCGCTGTCGGAGAGTCTGACTAGCTCGGCCCGCAGCACCGGTCCGGTCTTCAAATTGAAGGGCCGCTGCGCCTCCAACTCGGCGAGTCTCTCAGCCTCACGGTGACGTTCGCTCTCGGGTAGTTTGCGCAGATCGTGAACAGGCATCGAGATTCTTAGTGAAGGAGCGATTACCTGCGCCGGCTGGTCTCCCATGACTCCGAAGGATGTTCGCAGAGTCTCGTGCCGTTCGATCAAATCGTTGAGCGCCGCCTCGAGTGCTCCCACGTCCATGTAGCCCGGCAGCCGAACGGGAATGGCGATGTTGTAAAACGCGCTATCGGGTTCGAATTGATCGAGGAACCACAAACGCTGTTGCGAAAACGACAACGGCAAAGGTTTATCGCGTGGCATAAGCGCGATCGGCTGAACCTGCGATTTGTAATTCGAGTCAACGAGCGGCGCGATCACCTTGGCGACTGCCTCAATAGTCGGAGCTTCAAAAAGCTGCTGCAAGGGCAGATCAATCTGGAATGCGTCGTTGATTCGCGCGATGCTTTGGGTCGCAATCAGCGAGTGACCTCCCAACCGAAAGAAGTTGTCCTTGACGCCGATGCGATCGGCCCCGAGCGTTTCCATCCATATATAGGCTAGTTCCGTTTCGATCTCGTTTCGAGGGGCGACGTAAGGCTCGGGCGCGGTTCTGGAAGAGCCAATTTCGTCCGCGGCCTCGGTGAGAACGCGCCGGTCCACGCCGCCATCGCCAGCACGAGGCAGAGTCTCCATCGCAATCACAGCGGTCGGAATCAAGTGATCCGGAAGTCTCTGGGCCAGGAAGTCCCGCAGACCCCTATCGGTAGTCCCGTTTCCCGCGGTCGCCACGAACGCTATCAACCCGCGGTCAACCAACCCCGAGCCGCGCCTGGCCACCACCGCGGCTTCCCGAACCGCGGGATGCTCTCGTAGGACAAGCTCAATCTCGGCTGGATGCGCCATCACACCCGCGGTCATCAGCCGGCCATCGCGGCGGCCGCGGTACACAAGACTTCCGTCTTTCAATCGTCTAGCTATATCGTTGGTTTTGTATAGAAAGGTATTGACGCCGTTTGAAAACGGCGATGGAACCATCGCACTGGTTGGATGCTTGGAATCACCCAACAAAACCGCGCTCTCTAGGTACACATCACCGGGAACTCCCGTAGGGACGGGCTCCATATTTCTATCGAGCACATGAATCGCCACCCCAGGCGTTGGACTTCCCATCGGAATCGTGGATGCGGCAACCGGCAATGAATCGAGCGATTGAACCGCGAAGAATCCTCCGATCAGCGGATCACCATACAGACTGCGCATCCGCGCTAGAATCTCTTGTTTCAAAACCTCGCTGAGTCGCCGCCAGTCCGTGAGGCGTTCGTCCAACAGCAATAGGCGCATCTTCCGGAGCGCCCACGGAAACTCGCGGGCCAGACGCTCTACCGTTGTTGCGCGCGCAAACATGACGGTTACCCCAAGGTCTCGCAATTTGCCGGCGAATCTGCGAGGCCCCTCCGCCAATCCTTCCGGCATGTACACAATTGCGGCGCCCGCGGCGAGTGAGCCGAAGATCTCCAGACAGGCGCTGCTGGAACCTGAGTGGGAGAGGTGCGCCACTCGATCAGAGGAGTTTAGTTTTGTTTCAGGATGGCAAGCGGTGTGGCGGAGCGTCCGATGTGTTAGCGCAATGCGGTGAACTGTCCCGTCGGCGGCCGCCTGATACACGACGAACGCAATGCTGTCCGGATTTACCCGCGCCTCCGGCTCGCTGTCATTTTCCATCTCGGAGCCGGCTTGTAACTCCTCGAAGCGTAACACGCGGCTCACGCCAACTGGGAATCCGGACTTTGTCAGCTCGTCTACGACGACCAACTCCGGATTAGCATCCGCAAGCATGCGCTCTACTCGCCGCGGAAGCTGTCCGGGATGTCCGTTCGGCACGGCAAGCTCGGACAAATCAATCGGCAGGTATGCGCAGCCGGTTTTCAGAATACCAGTGATTGCTATTAGTGCGTCGAAGCCGGAGGCCATCGCAACTGCAACCAAGCCGCCCGCGGTCACTCCGGCCGTACGCAGGCGGCGTGCGAACCGATTGGCGCGCCGGTTCAGTTCGGCGTAGCTGAGCTCGCCGCCTTCCGCAATGGCTGCGGCGGCTTCCGGGGTGGTTGCGGCGTGCAAGCTGACGCTATCTCCGATTGTTTCAAGGTGTGGCGCCTCAATTTCCACGTTAGCCAAAACAGTCAAGAGCTGCTCTCGCTCGCCCGCCAGCAGGATGGGCAAGCTGGACAAACGGCAGTCGGGGTTTTGCACAACGCCGCGCAATAGACTCTGATAGCGCCGAATAATCATTTCCGCGGTTGAGGCGTCATACAGATCGGTATTGAATTCAATGAACCCCTGCGCCCCCGCGCCGGTGTCGAGCAGTGAAAGCGTCAGATCGAACTTCGCCGTGCCGTTGCTGGCTGGAAGCGTGTTGGACGCCGGCGCCTGACGGCCGTTCCGCTCCACCGTCCCAATGTTCTGCACCGCGAACATGATCTGGAACAGCGGATTGTGCGAGAGATTGCGCTCTGGCTGCATCTCTTCGACGAGCTTCTCGAACGGCATGTCCTGATGAGCGTACGCGCCGAGCGCTACTTCGCGCTCGCGGGCCAGCATCTCCACAAATGAGGGATCACCGGACAGGTCGGTTCGCAGGACAAGCGTATTGACAAAAAAACCGATTAGTCCTTCCAACTCCGACCGCGTTCGATTGGCGATAGGAGATCCGACCGCGACGTCGGTCTCATCGCAGAGACGGAAGAGTAACGACTTAAAGGCCGCCAGAAGTACGATAAAGAGAGTAGCCCTGCGCGACTGGCTTATTTTCTTCAAATCTTCACAGAGCGCACGGTCCAGAGCGAACTCGCGGCCGTCGCCGCGGTTTGTCTGCGCAGGCGGACGGGGCCGGTCGGTGGGCAGATCGAGAACCGGCCGCAAGCCGGCCAGTTGCTTTCGCCAATAACCTAGTTGTTGCTCGAGCACCTCTCCGCGGAGCCAGTCCGCTTGCCACTCGGCAAAATCCGCGTACTGGATCGGCAACTCCGGAAGCGGCGATCGTTGGCCGCGGAGGAAGGCCATGTATAGAGTCGATAGCTCCTGACAAAACACCGTCATTGACCACCCGTCGGAGACAATGTGGTGCATAACAATCACAAGGATATGGTCCGCGTAACCGAGTTTGAGCAGCAAGGCGCGGACGAGCGGGCCCTTGGAGAGGTCGAATGGCCGGCGTCCTTCTTCTATCACTATTCGATTGACCTCGGCGTCTCTGGCGGCGATCGAGCGGAAACGAAGTTCTACGGATTCCAGTTTTATTTTCAGCGACGGCGCCACGACCTGCGCCGGTTTGCGATCTATCATCTCAAACGTAGTTCGCAGCACGTCGTGCCTCCGCACAATCTCGTTTAGGCTGCGTTCCAGCGCTCTGTGATCCAACCAGCCTTTCAGCGGCATCGCGGCAGGGATGTTATAGGCGGGATTCCCCGGGTTAAAACGGTCCAGAACCCACAAACGCGCTTGTGCAAACGAGAGAGGAAACGCTATGCGGTCTTCTCTCGCGTCCGCACCTCCTTCGTGCGACGGGTGTTGCGCGGAAGCATTGGGCGATAGCCCCACCGTAGTGCTCATGGCTCTCCTGTCAAGGATCGATCAGCCGTAGACGCCCTGTCGTTTGAACGGGGTTCGGCTGGCGTGGTGATCTTTGGATAAAAGAACTTGATCTCCGCGGATTCATCAATCCTCCGCGATTGTCGCTGGACCTGAAACCACCATTTGCCGCACGGCTCGGGTGATTGGCGGTTGACTGGAACCAGAACCTAAGCCTCGGGCTTGATCCACGGCGGCCGCCAGTTCCTTAGCCGTTGTAAATTCGAACAGGTGCCGGAGCGGCAAGGCAATCCCTAGCGACTCGTTGATACGGGTGATTACGCGAGTCGCGAGGAGGGAGTGGCCGCCTGACTCGAAAAAGCTGTCATTAACGCCGATTCGTTCCTGTTCGAGGACCTCGCGGAATATGCGGAGAATCGCCTCCTCAACTTCGGTGCTTGGGGCAGTCATCTCGCTCTCGGGTTTAATGACGGTCTCTATCCACAGAGAGAGCTTGACCCGGTCGAGTTTTCCGTTGGCGTTAAGAGGCAAAGCGTTCAGAACGCGAAGCGACGCCGGAATCATGAATCCAGGAAGATGGTCGCGCAAATACGATAGCAGTTCTAATCGGTCAGTTGACTGGCCGTCCTGAACGACGCAATAAGCGGCGATTCGCGTTTCATCGGCTGGTGTCCGCTGCACCACTGCCGCGGCTTCGCGCACTGCCGGGTGCCGCAGCAATGTGGCCTCGATCTCTCCCATCTCGATTCGGTAGCCACGCAGTTTCAACTGCTGATCGGCGCGCCCAAAGAACTGGATTTCCTTGTTTGGCGTCAACCGGCCTAGATCGCCTGTCCGATAGAGGCGAGCGGATGGCGTGGAACTAAACGGATCAGGGACATAGCGCTCAGCGGTTAGTGCGGGCCGGTTGAGGTAACCTCGCGCCACCCCTGCCCCTCCGAGATAGACTTCGCCCATCCAGTTGATCGGGGCTGGATCGCTGCTCGGGTTGAGCACGTACGCTTGCATGTTCGCGATTGCGCGGCCCATCTTCGGGGTTGTGTTGGCGTCCATGCATTCGGAGACGGTCGCCCAAATCGTTGTTTCCGTTGGCCCATACGCGTTGAAGAACCGCCGCCCAACTCCCCAGCGTGCGGCCAGCTCGCGGCTTGGGGCTTCGCCGCCTGACACTAGGGTGTGCAGGTGCGGCAGCGGGGTTTCTGGGACAACTCCCAACGCTGATGGCGGAATAGTCATGATGTTGACCTGCTCTTCGCGTAATGTCTGCGCCAATGGAGGCCCTGGCAGCAATGAATCTTGCGGCGCCAGGCATAGCGTTCCTCCGCAGCCGATCGCCATCAGCAGATCATAAATGGAGGTGTCAAAACTCAGAGATCCGAACTGCAACACGCGGCAATTAGGAGCCAACGCGAAGGTCTCAATCTGAGCCTGGGCCGAATAGCACACGCAGCGGTTTGGAACCATCACGCCTTTTGGACGACCTGTCGATCCCGAAGTGTAAATCACATACGCGAGGTTATCGGGAGACGCAATGGGCTCCAGTGGGCCTTCAGAGCAAGTCGCGATTCTCGGCCAATCCCTATCCAAACACCAGACCTCGACTGAGGACCGCGGCAGCACGTCAACCAGATGTGATTGCGTTAGCAGTATCCGCGCATTGCTGTCACTCATCATGTATGACAACCTCTCACTCGGATAGCCAGGGTCGAGCGGTACGAAAGCAGCCCCAGCCTTGAGTACGCCTATCATACCGATGGCGAAATCGAGCGACCTGTCCATGCATAGCCCGACGAGGACGTCGATTCCCACACCGCGGTCGCGCAGTGCTCGCGCCAGTTGGTTGGCGCGCGCGTTCAGGCTCTCGTAGGTGAGCGCGGCGCCGCAATACGTGGCGGCGACGGCCTCGGGAGTGCGCTGCTCTTGCAGCTCGAACAAGTCGCTGACCAGCAGTGCGCGCGGCGCGCTCCCCGGAGTGGCGGCGGTTTCGATGAGTTGCGCGCGTTCTCCTCGGGTAAGAAGAGGCAGATTGCCGATTGTGAGGTCAGGATTCGCCGCCGCGGCGTCAAGCAGTGCGCCGAACGTGTTCGCGAGGGAGACGACGGTCGATGCGTCGAAAAGCTCAGTATTGAATTCGAATATGCCGGTCAGTCCCTCGGCCGTTTCGCTAACGCTCAGCGTGAGATCGAACTTCGAAGTTCCGAAACTGAGTTGAGCCCTTCCGTTGCGCGGAGCCACCGTTGTTTCCGTGTTCTGAAGTCCGAACATAACCTGAAAGAGTGGGTTATGGCTGAGATTACGGTCAGGTTGCAGCTCTTCCACGAGTCTCTCGAACGGAAGATCTTGGTGAGCGAACGCTTCCAACGCCACTTCCCGCACTTGCGACAATACGGCGCGAACAGTCGGATCGCCGGACAGATCGGTCCGCAGTACGAGCGTGTTCACAAAAAAACCTATGATGCTTTCAAACTCCACCCGATTGCGATTCGCTATCGGCGCGCCCACTACAACATCCGTGACGCCGCCGTAGCGATTAAGGAGAATCTTGAACACCGTCAGCAACGACATAAACAGCGTGACGTCTGCTTCCCGTGAAATCGCATTGAATGCATCGAGCGTCTGCTTAGGATAAGGCGACATGTAGGCGGCGCCCTGAAAGGACTGGATTCGAGGACGTTGGCGATCGGTCGGCAACTCCATCAGGGCTGGAATCCCGTCAAGCTTCCGCTTCCAATACGACAGCAACCGGTCGAGCCTTTCACCGCTCAGATAGTCCCGCTGCCAACTGGCGAAGTCGCCGTATTGCATAGGCAAATCGGCGAGCGGCGAGTTCAGACCGTTGCAAAAAACCGAATAGAGCGACGTAAGCTCGCGGTAGAGCACCCCCATCGACCATCCATCAGTCACGATGTGGTGCATTATCAGGAGTAGAATGTGGTCTGACTCGGTCAGCCTGAAAAGCTTGGCCCGAAACAAGGGACCGCGTTCGAGATCGAAAGGTTGCATCGCGGCGTCCATCACTCGCCTCTCACCTTCAGCCTCACGGTCCTCTTCGAGTGTCGACCTCAAGTCGATCACTTCCAGATCAATCTTCAACTCTTCCGCTATGATCTGTACCGGCGCGCCATCCTCCAGAACAAACGTCGTCCTGAGCGCTTCGTGCCGGCGAACAATCTCATTCAATGCCCGTTCGATCATCTGCACCGCTAACGGGCCAGACAACCGGGCCGTAAACGGAAGGTTGTAAAAAGAGTGTTCAGGCTCGAGTTGTTCCAAGAACCAAAGACGCTGTTGGGCGAAAGAAAGCGGCGGCCGCTGAGCTCGCTGAAACGGCGCAATGTAATCAGCAGCCGGACGAGGCCTTTGCGTTTGAAGACGCCGCTCCAGGAGGGCGCGTTTCTCTACCGAAAGCGCGGCGAGGCGGGAACTCAAACTGTCCATACGAAGCGCACCCTACCGGGATTTCGCGACCCGATTCTCTCATGATCAATTGCTTGAGACATCATCTATATTCCCAGCTAAGGGGAGCCGCCGATAACCTCCAATAAGCCGCTGGGCTTTTTCGCGGACTGCGCTGCGAAAAAATCGCTCTTCATGCAACCGATTCCCCCGGCGCAGTCTGCGAAAAAGCGCGATCAGCGTTCAGCCGTCAGCTATTGGGTTTTGCGTTGGCCGCTTAAAACATCGCAAATGCTTTTTGCGATGTTGTTTCGTTAAGTGGCCTAACACTCAAAAGAACCCAAATTTTAGCTTTGCGCCTACGATCGAACCGACTCTCACGAACCGCTTTTCTTCATTAGTGAGGTCCGCGGAACCGCAACCGCGCAACCGCAACCGCGCAACTGAACGTCACTTCGGTACGGTCGAGGCAACGTTCCGGCCAGCAAAGCCTCCACACGACAAGGTCATCGCCATTTGCGACACCATATTTAGGCTTTGGCTTATGTGGGCCATGTCCGTGAAGTTCAAATCGTCGACGTTGGCGTTGGCTAATGCTTTCTGAATCGCAAGCTTGTAGGCTCGGTACGACTGGGCGTACTGGTCTGTCGCACCTGCATCCATGTAAGCCGCTTGGTAACCGTTTTGATAGTCGGCTTGCGCTGTTTGAAGACCATTGGGATCCTGTGTTTGCCAAGCGTGTTCCAGGGCCCTCTCAAACTCAATCTGAAGGGTCTGGAACCGCTGCATTATCGAGTTGGACGTTGCGGCCACATCCTGAAAGTACTTGTCATGTGCTTCTTGAAGCCGCCGGTGCGTCGGTTCTGTACTCACTGAAGGGTCAGGTCGATCAGTACTCATGTCATCCTCCTTTACGTTGCACTTATTACTGGACGCATATCAATGTTTCGTGGACGAAAGAATAATGTCCCAACTAAGCGATGTCAACACAGAACGGAGTTAACAATGGGTTAATGACTAAATAGAAACCGTTCCGTTGGCAGCCCAAATTCATGATACCGATTAGCGCGACTAATATCACCACGGACCTGCGACGCCAGGGCCAGATTGCATGGGACCCAAAGAAAATAGGGAACCGTAACTTGACCTATAGCTTCGACCGTCTCCGCTCAAGCTCTTCAATCGTTCGAGGCCAGTCCTCTTTAAGCAGGCGCGATAGACTCCGGTCGGCAAGCAAACGGCCTCCGGTCTGACAGGTTGGGCAATAGTTGGCTTCATTCTCCGCGTAAGCGATCCGCTGAACCGGAGTGGCGCACTTCGGACACGGTCGGCGGTAGCGCCCATGCACGGCCATCTCGGGCCTGAACGCCGTGACCTTTTCGGGAAAACTCTGTCTGGCTTCGGCTCGCAGTTTTTCCAGCCATGACCGCAATGTGTTTTGCGCCGCCTCGTATAATCGCTCAATCTCGGAATCGTCCATTCGGTTCGTCAGCTTCAGCGGCGATAATCCGGCTGCGTGCAGAATCTCGTCCGAGTAGGCGTTCCCGATTCCGCTGAACAGGTGAGGATCGGTTAGAGCCCTCTTCAACGTGTGGTTCTCGCGGGTCAACGCTGCTCGGAAGCTGCCGAGGTCCGATTCGAGAACTTCAAGACCACCTGGATTGTGAGCAGACAGAGCCGCCTCTCCTCGGACGACGTGCATGGAGGCCCGCCTCTTCGAGCCGGCTTCGGTCAACGCCAGCGTTCCGGAAGGGAAGTTGAAGAGCGCGAGCGTCTGCTTGTTGGGTTTGGGACTGCTGTTCTTCCAGTGAAAGCGGCCGGCGATAATAAGATGGATCACTATGAAGAGGTCGTCTTCCAGGTCGAACACTATCCGCTTTCCAAGCCTGCGGAGATCCCTGACTTGCTTTCCGATTGCCTCGTTCACTGGCGGGTCCACCGAGCGAAGGACAAAGGGGCTTGAGATCCTAATGCCCTCGATCGGTTGTCCAACGACTTTAGTATCGAGCGCTTCGATATAAGCGATGATGTCGGGCAATTCAGGCACGGGCCATTCTACCAAAGAGTGAGCCGTCCGGGGCGAGCGAAACGGCGAATACGGCATTCAAGAAAAAGAACATACGGCCTATAATCCTCGTACTCTTCGGCGAACTCTAATGGAGGACCGATCTATGTACTGCCCTCAGTGTGGCGTCAATCAAAGCGACGATTTGAAATTCTGCAAAGCATGTGGAGTTAACCTGTTCGCGGTGCGTCAGGCGGTCACCGCGCGCCAGACGGATGAGAAGTTCGACTGGAGCAAGTCCTGGGTCGCCGAGATGTTCCTTTCCGAGGGAGAGCGCGAAAAGCGCAAGGAGGCGCTGGATCGCGAGCGCGGAATCACGCCCGAAGTGAAGCGCGACAAGGAAATCAAAGCCGGAGTGATAACCGCCAGCGTAGGGGTGGGCGTGACCATCTTTCTCTATGTTCTAATGCAGGGGATCATTCTGGGCGGCGAGGTT
>JAHFUG010000530.1 GCA_023265195.1 Blastocatellia bacterium
TACGACGGAGACGGCCATCGAGTCACGAAGACGACTGGAGGAGTGACGACGCTGTTCGTGTATAATATCGGCGGCCAGTTGGTGGCGGAGTACACGACTGGGGCTCCGCAAGGAAGCGGAACAAGTTATTTGACAACCGATCATCTTGGCAGCACGAGGGCGGTGACGGACGCGAGTGGCAGTGTTAAGGCTCGGCATGATTACCTACCTTTTGGGGAGGAGATCGCGACGACATGGAGTGGCCGTGGATCAATCGCTGGTTATTCCGCAGTCGATCCAACTCGGCAACGTTTCACTCAAAAGGAGAGAGATAGCGAATCAGGATTGGATTACTTCCTTGCGAGATACTACTCATCGGCGCAAGGTCGATTTACTTCTGTCGATCCACTCCTTGAAAGCGGTAAGCCAAGCAGACCGCAGACGTGGAATCGTTATCACTATGCAACTACTTCGTTTGGCGACCTAACCAATCTGACTGACGACAATCTCAGGAAAGATCAAGGCCCCAGAGGATCTGGGTCGCTCAGGCACGTCCAAAAGTTACCGACGTGCTCCGGTTAAAGGGTTCGCGACGGACAAACACCTGTCTGTTTGAGTCTCCTGGTGCTCTGGCGCCGTATCAAACTTGATCTCACTGCCAAAACTCGGAGTTTTGCAAAAAGCTCTATGGACTGAATAACCCACTGCGATTTGCCGATCCTGACGGGCTTGGCGCGATCGAAGGTAGACTCTTGGAGCGGCTAAGCAACTACGCGCGCCACGGCTATCTGGACACTAACGAGGAGTGGAAAAGCAGGGTGCGCAATGCTCGGTCGCGTCTGCATGCCCTTGAAGTATTGTATGGTGGTTTTTACGAAGTAAGGGCGTCGATGTTTGGCGGCCAGCGAACAGTGGTACGCGTTAACATCGATAATCTAACGGACGACGGTGTCGTGCAGTGGTGGAATGACATCGCCGCTAATGGTTCGAATTACGCGACCGAGTCAGATGTGGCGGAGGGTGACCGCAATGCGGGGATCAGCCTTACCGTAACTCAGCAAAAGGCCATCACTGGAATCGACAGCATCACCTGGGACCACCTCACGGACAGGGATATACAAGCGTTGATTAGAGACCTCTCGGGGAACGAGGTTCCGAAACCAGGTGGCGGGCACTATCAACATTACAAGGAAGTGACAGAAGCTCTTCACGGATTGAAGGTCAAGGTGGCTTCGTTGGAGAGATCTTTGGGAAACCCTAAGTTAAGTTGAATGCCTCGACGCGTCAACGAATTCAACTGGCAATAGAGAAGGGTCGGAACTATATTACCCGAGTAGAGAAAATCCTTAGGAGCCACTGATGGAAGGATTTCGCTGATGAAGGCTGAGCTATGACCTCTCACGATAGGGACACTCTTAGATCGCTCGCGGAGATGGAGGGAAACGAGTCGCTGGAACCCCTTTCGCCGCCGGAAGGTGCGAAGTCGTCTGTTAGCACTGGCTGCGAGGCATTATTCCAAAAACCGATTGCGGATCTCTCAATTGAAGATATTCGCCTTCTCTTAAGTCAGGACATCGGTATCCGGTTCTTGATTCCTTTAGCGATAGAACATTTAAGAAATAATGCGTTTGCTCAGTGTGCCTACTACCCGGGAGATCTGTTGTCTGCTGTTATGCGTATTCCGCCTGAATTCTGGGCCAAGCACGAAGAGACTTACTGGGAAGTTAGCGAAATCGCGAGCGGGCTGCTCCCTACTCTCAAGAAACTGGAAGAGGAGATTCAGAAGTTTCAGGAGAGAATTGGGCAGCAAGAGATTTCATAGTATCAAAACGGGAGTACCGGCACGGGGCTAGGCATGCAAAAAAGCAATCATAATTTCTTGCCAGCCTGCTCTCACGCTTCACTGCTGACTCTGGTCGCACCAGTCATGCGCACCGAGAGACCTCAACGATCTTCTCTTGCGGGAACAGCGTAAGAGAGGGGTCAGGCTTGCGTCATTGATTTACATCTCACTTTCCGATAAGTAAGACGATAACCGAGAATGGACACGTGAGACGCATTGAACCGCCGCCAGCGGCTCTAAAGGGGAAACCATAGCCAAAGGGCTGAGCAACGGGGTAATCTGCGTATTCCGGGCAAACCGGCCAGCCATTCCAGAGGAAACCGGCCACCCAGCGGAGCGAAGCGACGCTGGGTGGTGATACGGTCAGTTATGGTGGCCGGTTTCGACCAACACTCAAGAAGAGTCAAAGAGCGTTAAATGATGGGTCAGTATCATCTCGTCTCTCTTTTTTTGTATAGGAAAACCGGAGTTGCCTGCGCAAAGTTTGAGCAGGCAGGGAAAACAGGGCTGTGGAAAAGTGAAAGCCCGGTGGAAAAATTGGTGCTGACACATATCGATACATATAGGGGGTCAGAACATAGGGGTCAGGCTTGACTTCGTTGACATTATCCATTTGCCTTCGGTCTTACCGTCTTGCGAAGCCGCTTCAAGTCGGGAGTCTTCGTCTCGCGTGCCCGAGCGGCCTCTACTCTCCTCGTCACTGCTGAGGGGTCAATTCCTACCCCCTTCGCTAACTCGCTGTTGCTGATCCCTCTCTCCCTCCCAACCACTATTACCGCCTCTCTGACTGCTACCGTCCTCCGGTCCCTGCTCTTACTGCTTAGTTCTTCCCTGCTCAACCCGCTCGATTTCTCGGCAGCTCCCAACAGGTCTTCCACGCTCAGGCGCTTGAACGAAGCCCGCGTCTTTCGGTGCTCACCTACCCGATGCCTTATCTCCTCAACAAAGTCCTCGCTCCCTAAGTTCATGCCAAGGCTTGACGTTGCCCTCGCGTCAAATCAAGCTCCCGCACGATCCAAAGCAAAGCGTCAAGAAATAAGTGTAGCTTTTAGGTAGTGTCCTATTCTGTGTTCCTGCGTCCAAGTGGATCGGGGACCGGCTTGGTCTCGCTTGTGGGCTGTCTCCGTAGGAGACACCTGTCTGTAGATATGAGCGATACCCCACCGCTGCCAGCTCCGGAGGAGCGACCCCAATCTCCGCCAGAATGGTCGCTCCTACTTCACGAGCGCTGATGATGCGAACTAACGGAGCTAAGAGAGATTCATACCGGCCGCGCGCTACAGGTAGGCCGTCTCTACGAGACTAAATTAAATAAACTCTTGTTACTTACCAATAGGCCACTTAGCGAAACAACATCGCCAAAACATTTGCGATGTTTCAAGCGGCCAACGCAAAACCCAAAAGCTAACCGCTAGCTGATCGCTGACGGCTGAAAGCTGATCGCGCTTTTCCGCCGTCCGAAAATCAGGCAACAGGGATTCGCATCTCTCGTCTCGATGATTTCGTTTCGCTCCGTAATTACTCAGGCCGGTCGCTTGCCGCCGGCAAGACGGCGTCGAGAAATCTGGAGACTCGATCCAGATAAAGCTCTGGGGCGGCGCTATACGCGTGGCCGTGAACCTTCGTCGCGTCGCCGTCAACGACAAGCAGGTCGCTCTGTGGGCTTGACGATCCCTCGTAAAGCTTCTTAGCGATCTCCGGGGGCATTCGTCTATCGTTCTGGCCGGCTACGAACAGGATTGGACGCTGACCGATTCGCTTCACTGCATCCAGGCTGTCTAGTTTATCGCCGTCGAAGCGCCCTCGCCGTTCGATGAAGAACTCGATCTCGTTTCCGATTGGGAACCGAGGCAGGTGGAAGAACAACTTGAAGTGATGAGTGACCGTATCGTCGAAGGAAAGAAAAGAGCTGTCGGAAATGACTGCTTCGATTTGCGGCGTTTCCGCGGCGGCCAGGAGACTCGCTGCCGCCCCCATCGACACGCCGAACAAGACGAGACGATCTTGAGGCGCTCCGGTTTCCCGGACGAACATGGCGGCGGCTTCGGCGTCCAGCCTCTCCGAATATCCGAGCGTGCTTCGAGCCGCGCCGCTCGATCCGTGGTTTCGAGCATCGTAGAGCAACGCGCCGTAGCCCTTCCGCCATAGTTTCACCGCCCGGTCGAGCATCTCCCTTCGCGAACGGAACAGGCCGTGCGAATAAATTATCGTTACGCGCTTGCCCCTCGAGGGCATAAGCCAGCCGCTTATAAGAACTCCGTCTGACGTCTTGAACTCTACGTCGCGAAACTCCGCTCCGGAATCGCCCGGCGTTTCCGTGAGGGCGCGATCCATCGGGCGGGTGCCGGCGCTGGTTACAAGGACCGAGAAGAGATAGGGGATCACGCCGAAGACCAGAATGAAGACTATTACAACCAGCGTTATCGCTATCCGTTTGAGCCATCGCCGCCATCGAGGCTTGGGTGCGCGGCTTGCCGCGCTTTTTTGTTCAGTCATGTTCGTCCCCAACGGGAGTCTCTGTTAGCTCGGAGAATTGTGTCAACCTCGCGTGCTATGACAAGCTCTACTCCGGCCGTCTCGCGTGATTAGCCTTGGACACTCCAGGCGCCAAGCCGCCGCTAATCCTCAGCAGCCCGGTCTTCTTTTCGCTCCATTTGTGTTACCGGCTCCTTCATTAAATAAACGCAGACGACGGAGCCAAGCGTCATCACCATGCTGAATACTCCCACGGCTCCATACCCGAATCGCTTGAACAGGTAGCCGCACACGGCCGTTGAAGCCGCGATCCCGATTTGCGAAGCCGTGATGCGCGCCGCGACAAGCGAACCCATCGCGCGGCTCGGCACAAG
>JAHFUG010000151.1:0-3672 GCA_023265195.1 Blastocatellia bacterium
CTCTTGGCGGCGTCTGAAACTGGAGCAGTTCGCCAAACATCAAAAAATAACAAATCGGGAAGAGGAATTTATCGCCGCTCCTCCGCTCAAGATTCACTCGAACCGGCGGTAAGGAGGGGAGCGGGGATAAATCGCTCTTCCCGACCTGTGATTTGCCGATGTTTGAGCGAACTCTTGATCTCGGCGCTTTCCAACAGAGCAACCAAAATGGCCGAACTCCAAAGCCTGTGGAGGAGGCGCTGGTTAGAGGTATCGCCTTTCAAGGGTTCGGATGCGACGGTAACGATGAAACGCTTCGCGTTCACTCTCCAGACCCAGCAGTGTCTTCAGCTTCATTCCTCTAAAGGTGTGAGAGAACATACGCCTTGCGGTTTTGATGACGAACAGCGGATCGTGCGCCAGCGCCTGAGGCATATGCCTCACTTTCATCCACCTGTCCTCGCGCCATCGCATGAATTCAATCTCTTCGGCTGACAAGTGTTCGCTCCGCACTACCGCGGTCGTCCCGTCGTACTCTTCCACGTTCTCATTGATAATCAGATTCCTGTCGCGGAACTCGGAATTCATCGGCGTTCGCGGGTAAGGCGTCGGATGCTGTATGTAAGGCCAGTCGACGTATTTTCTCGCGAACGCGAGATTGGCCTCCACGGACTCTTTGGTGTCGCCGGGATTCCCGACTATCAGCCCGCCGACTACGTACATCTTGTTTCGATGAAGGTAATCGATTGCCTTCAGAGTGGCGTTGCCGGCGGACTGTCCGTTCTCCCGCTTCACGTTCTTCGACTTCGCCCGCAGGAACTTCAAGTCGTCTTCGAGTATATTTTCGATCCCGAGAAAAACGTATCTGAAGCCCGCCTTCCTCATTAGCGGAGCCAATGTTTCGCCGTGATTCGCTATGGCCGAGGTCATGCCTTGAACGATGTAGTCGATGTCGTTGAGGCCGGCGTCTACAATGGCCTGGCACAGCGCCTCGAACCGCTTAACGTTGAGGGTGATGTTGTCATCGACAATAAAAATCGAACGGGCGCCGTGCTTTTTGGCGTCCCTGACGTCGTCCAAAACGCGGTCGAACGAGTACGTAAAGAAGTTGCGCCCTCTCATCTCGATAATCGAACAGAAGCTGCAATCGAAGGTGCAGCCCCGCGACGTCTCGATCACATCCACCTGCCGTCCCAGCATCGTGTAGCCATCGAGCGCCCGCGCGCCCCGGTCGGGCGGGAGTATCTCTCCTCCCTCGAGACCGCTGACGGCGCGATCCGGATTCGTATAGAACCGGTCCCCGCTTCTATACGACAGCCCTTGAATATGGTCATAGCCCGTTTCATTCTCGATCGCGCGAATGAGCTCCCGCAGCGTTATCTCACCCTCCCCGCGAACGATGAAATCGACGAGGCCGCTCCCGCCGGCGTATTCCTCGGGAGCAAGACTCGGATCGTATCCTCCGGCCACTATCTTGACCTTAGGCGAAAGTGACTTGATCAAGCCGATCAATTTCCTGGCAGTCTTGCGCTGGAAAGTCATCACCGACAAGCCTACTACGTCGGGCGAATGCGTTCGCACAAGATCTTCAACAGTCTCTTTGACTTTTTGTTGGGCAAGTATGAGGTCCGCTATTTGTACGCGGTGATGGCGATCGACGTTGCCCGCCAGCGAAGCCAGCGCGCCATTCGGCATTCGGATCGCGACCGAAGGCATGTGCTCGAAAGAATCGGGCATGGAAAGCAGCAGTACGTTCATAAAGAGGATCCATCCTCGCCGGTTTTGGAAGTTCGCGCGAACGATACTATTCCACGACCCTTGAAGGATCAAGCGGCGGCAGGGGGATGGCGGGGGATACCGATATATTCTTGCCCATAAAAGACGGCAAAGCCGCTGATTTGCGCCGACTCACCGGCCACGCGCGTCGCCGCGACTCGACATTCACGCGACACAGACACCATTGGCTTTCGGTTGGCTGCTGCTCATTATCTTGAACCGCTTCTTGCCTCTGGCGTTGAAGTGGCTGTCCTTCAGGGACGACGGCCAAAAGTGGTTGATAAGACGGCCCCCGTGTTATGCTCTCGCTTGCTGATTTCGCCCCTGAAGCACGAATCAATCAACTCGGAAGGATGTTCAATTAGGGAGTCGTATGGCTGAGTTCACTTGCCGGCTTGGCATGCCCACCGGGGAAGTCGTGACCCGGACCCTCGAGGCGAACGAAGAGCGCGAGCTGCGCGCCAAGCTCGAGCGAGACGGCTTTCGCATCTTCTCCATTTCAAGCGGGAGTGGAAAGAGCCTCGGCCGCCTCATTGGTGGTGAGGTCCGCTCCGGCAAGATCAAGACCGAAGACTTCCTGCTGTTCAATCAACAATTGTCGGCTCTTCTGAGAGCCGGATTGCCCATCCTTCAGGCGATACTGATCCTTCGCAAGCGAGTCGCCAACGAGCGGCTTCGCATCCTTCTTGAAGACGTCGAAGAAAAGGTTCGAGCGGGGCACGCGCTTTCCGAAGCATTCGCCGCGCAGGGAACCGCTTTCCCCCGCATCTACATCGCCTCGATACTAGCCGGCGAACGGTCGGGCTCGCTCGACGAAGTGCTGCTGAGGTACGTCAGCTATCAAAAGACCATCACGGAGGCGCGCCGAAAGATAAAAAAGTCGCTCGCGTACCCCGCGGTGCTCGTGTGCGCCTCCCTGATACTGGTGATGGTGCTGTCGACCTTCGTGATTCCGAAGTTCATGCAGATTTACGGCAGCGTCGGAGCCCAAGAGCTTCCGGCGATCACCCTCGCGGTGGTGACCATCTCGAGCTTCATCAGCGCGAATTTGATGTGGCTGCTGCCGACGGCGATCGGGTTGACGATCTTTGTCTTGTATTGGCGGCGTACGCCAACCGGGAGACTGGCGATCGACAAATGGATTCTGAAGACGCCCGTGGCCGGAGAGACCGTCAGGCAGATAACGACCGCTCAGTTGACCAGAAGCCTGGCGACGCTGCTTGCCGGCGGCATCACTCTCCCCGAATCGGTCGAGATCGCAAGCGAGTCGATAACCAACCGCGGCTTGCAGATCGCGAGTTCGGGCGTGCTAACGGGAATTCGGGAAGGACGCTCGTTCACCGAGAGCCTCGAGAAGGCCGGATGGGTCAGCGAGCTTGCGATCGACATGATCGGCGTGGGCGAGCGCTCGGGCGCGCTTCGTGAAATGCTGGACGAGGTCGCTAATTTTTACGATGCGGAAATCGACGTTCGGCTGAATCAAATCACTACTTTTATCGAACCGGCGATCCTCGTTTTCATGGGTAGTCTTGTGATGACCATATTGCTGGCGATGTACCTGCCGCTATTCTACATGATAGGGAATATGGGGCAGACCGGAGGAGCGCGTTAGCCGCGTATGCCAATCACAACGAGAATCGGGATATCAAGGGCGGAGCCCTTGGCTAGTTAGGTTAGAGAGGTTTCCAGTTCATGGCTGAATCAATTCAGAATCAAACAGGCAATAACGGCGCGCCTCCGGTCCCCGCTTCTCAGAACGGAGGCGCCTCGGCGGTTCTGCTCCAAGAAGAGGCCAGGGCCCGCGATCTCGCCCACCGCTACCGGCTCGACTACGTGGACTTGAGGACTTGCGAGATCGACTATCACCTGGTTCACGACGTGCCGGTGGAGCTTATGGTGCGGCATAGTTTCGTGCCG
>JAHFUG010000151.1:3772-8355 GCA_023265195.1 Blastocatellia bacterium
ATCAAGAACGAGGAAGACAAGATCATAACTATCGAGGACCCCGTCGAGTATCAGCTTCAGGGCATCACCCAGATTCCGGTGAACGAGAAGAAGGGCCTGACCTTCGCCCGCGGCCTCCGGAGCATTCTCCGCCACGATCCCGACAAGATAATGGTGGGCGAGATTCGAGACTCCGAGACGGCGCAGATAGCCATTCAGTCCGCGTTGACGGGACACCTGGTTTTCACGACGGTGCACGCGAACAATGTCATAGACGTTATCGGCCGGTTCTTGAACATGGGCGTCGAGCCGTACAACTTCGTTTCGTCTCTCAACTGCGTGCTTGCGCAACGGCTGGTGCGCGTGCTCTGCCCCAACTGCAGGCGCCAGGACAAGCCTGCCGACCAGTACCTGACCGAGTCGGGGATGGACGCGAACAAGTATCGCGACACCGTGTTCTATTCTTCGTCCGGATGCGAGGTGTGTAACTTCACTGGATATCGCGGAAGAACGGCGATTCACGAGCTATTGAACGTGACCGACAATATTCGCGAGATAATACTCGAACGGCGGCCGGGATCGGAGGTTCGTCGGGCGGCGCGCGCGGAAGGATTGACCTCGCTTCGCGAGTCCGCGGTCGCCAAGGTCTTTGAGGGGCAGACCACCCTTCATGAGATCAACCGGGTGACCTTTGTGGAATGACCGGGGTGCTCTCCTCGCCGGCGGGCGGCCGCCGCGGCCGAGGAACTTGAAGAAGCCGGGTGAGCCGGGTGGAACCGCTTTAATTTTGAAACTGTTGCGTGCTAGAGTAGTTTAACCAATCGGCTTCCACATTCGAATCAAGAGATCAAGGCTGGAATCAGAGGAAGCGGTTCCGTATCAAGAGTCGCGGAATGAGAGGATCGGCAATGTCACAAACCATGAAGCTCAAAAAAGCGTTGGCGTCCGTGCTGGCGCTGTCAATCGCGATGACCCTTCCGATGTCCGCCTTTGCCGCGGACGGAAAGAAACACTTCAAGGAAGGGATGAAGTACGAGCAGAACAAGCAATGGGACAAAGCCGCCGAACACTACGCGCTTGCCGTGGCCGAGAGCCCTTCTAACAACGAGTACGCGCTCTTCTACCAGCGATCTCTGGTCAACGCGGCGATAATGATGGTCGAGCGCGCCGACATATTCTACGATCAGAAAGATTACAACTCCGCGTATCAAACCTATCGCAAGGCTTACTCCTACGATCCTTCCAACGAACTAGCGCTCGTCAAAATGAGAAGAATGCTCGAGATTCAGGGAGTCCCAACCGACAACCTCCCGAGAACCAGCGGACCTGGACCCTCTTACAGGCCCAGGCCGGCCGAGACGACGGTAAAGACTTCGGCGGAGGCGTCGGCGGGCAGTGGATCCGGCAACTCGGGTCTCGAAACGGCAAAGCCCGGGCCTGACGCTCAAAAATCCGGCGTTGTGCAGACTCAGCTTGGCGACATGACTCCATCGCGGCGGTTGCCGAGAAGGGACGTCGTCTATCGAAGCATAAACCTGGGCGCCGCCATTGAAGAGCTGGCGCAGGCCATGCGGCTGAACGTTGTTTTCGATCAACAAGCGCTTCAGGTGACAAGGAACAATAATACTTTTAGCATTACCCTTCACGACGTGAGCCCCGCAAGGGCGCTCGAGATCATCCTGACTTCCAACAATCTGATGTATTCGCAGCTTGATTCGCGGACTCTTGTAATCGCGACCGACAATCCGCAAACAAGAATGCGGTACGAGGAACAAGCCGTAAGGACTTTCTATTTAAAGAACGCCGATCCGACCGAAGTTCGGCAAGTCGTTCAAGCGACGCTCGGTACGAAACAGATCGTGCCGGCCAAGCAGCTCAACGCGCTGGTGATTCGGGACACTCCTCCGAATCTTCAGATCGTCGAGTCGTTGATCAATTCACTAGACAAGAGCAAAGCGGAGGTTCTGATCGATGTGAACCTGTATGAGGTTTCCCGGAACGATCTCATCCAGATCGGCAACCAGTTCGCTACCGATGCGGCTGATAAGTCAATTGGCCTGAGTAACCTCGGCGGCGTTGGGCGAGGCGGCCGCGGACCTGAAGCGGCCGACGGAAATCGTCTTCATAGCGGGATCGTCGCGTTAGGACCGCGAACGCTCACCGGAGCATTCGGCATCGCGCTGGGTCTGCCCACTTCAGCGTTAAGCTTCTTCCAGGACAAGGGCAAAGCGAAGCTGCTCAGCTCAACCCAAGTCCACGTGCTCGACAACGAACAACATCAAATCAGGATAGGCCAGAGGGTTCCAATTCAGACGGCGTCGCTTCCGTTCGTGGGAAGTCAGACGCCGGCCTCCCCAACCGGCGGTAACGGGACGACCACGCCCACCGCGGGCCGGCCCGGCGGCGGCGCAACGGGGGATAGCTTGTTCGGCGGCGGCTTCGGATTCAGCGGCATTCCGCAGATTCAATACCAGGACGTAGGTCTCAACATCGACCTTACTCCGAACGTCTTTGAAGACGACGTTCAAATGAAGATGAAAATCGAGACGTCCTCGATTGACTCGAGCACGGGCGTTCTTACGCCGACGTTCAATCAACGCACGATGTCTTCCGTAGCCCGGATCAGGGACGGCCAGACGACAATGGTGGCGGGAGTCAGTTCGACGGAGCAATCGAAGTCGGTCAAGGGCATTCCATTTATCGGGTTGATTCCTATTCTTGGGCGATTCTTCTCGACTCCGCAGACAAAGGACCGTCAAAGCGACGTCATCATCACCGTTACTCCTCACATTCTGCGCCGCGCCGACATAAGGGAAGAAGACCACATCGCGCGAAACATCGGCCCGGAAGCGAATCCAAAACATCAACTGGCGATAGAGCAAATCCTCTACCTCGCCGATCAGGAAGACAGCCATCAGAGCGCCGTGGCGGTTGCTCCCGCCGCAAAGGACAAGCTGGTCACGACGCCGGATCAGAACAAGAGTCTGCTGGCTCAAGGTGGTTCACCGGCGGGCGCGCCCGGGGGCGTGGTTTCCCAACAGCCGGGCCAGATTCCTATCCAGCAAACGAATTTTCAACCCGTGAGCGGGCAGCCCGCACTGTCGTCTGCTCCAGGTTCGGCCGGTAATTCCGGCAAGCCGCCGGCGCAGACACCGGCTAAGAAAGAACTGGACGATGACGACGATGACGACACGCCACCCACGCAGGCCAACCGGATTAACGGGCCGGTGACGATGTCGGTCACGAACAACCGAGTAGCGGCGAGAGGGCAACAACAATACTACGCGGCGATAATAATCAGCGGAGACGCTCAGTTCTCGGCGGCGGACATTGCTCTGAGCTTCGATCCGAATGTTCTGGACGTTCAAAGCGTGCGCGACGGCGGACTGCTTCGTTGCGAGCCGCAGTTCACCGCCCAAAACGGAATGGTGACTATTCACATGGAGAAGGCGGCCGGGATAGTCACGCCGCAGACCCGGGGCCAACTCGTGTTTGTAGGATTTACCGTGAAGGCTCAGGGATCCTCGCCTCTCACGTTAAACGAGCAGACCAGCATGCGAACGCCTAGCGGGCTGGTGATTCCGTTGAAGATGGTTTCGAGCCAGGTGGACGTCAGATAGCGGCCGGCTGAACCGGCTGGAGATTCGAACACAATGCGTTTCAGCGACTCCAGAAAAGGACGCGGCGGCTTCACGCTTCTCGAAGTGGTGATAGTCGTCACGATTCTGTCGATCCTTACCGCCGCGGCCATCCCGCTCGTGCGAAATACCGTGAAACGCGAGCGCGAGGCGGATCTCAGGCTTGCCTTGCGGCAGTTGCGGCAGGCGATAGACGCCTATAAGCGGTTCAACGACGGGAATATCAACTCGATACCGATCGAGTGGCGGACCCAGAGCGGTTACCCAAAAGAGCTCAAGCTCCTCGTCGACGGCTTCATTCCTGCTAACGTCATCGGAACCAACTCGGCGAAGATACGTTTCCTGAGGCGGATGCCCGTTGATCCCATAACCGGTAAGGGAGAATGGGGACAGAGGTCCTATAAAGACGCGCCCGACTCGACGTCGTGGAGCGGTGAAGATATTTTCGATGTTTATTCCAAGAGCAGCGACCGGGCGCTCAACGGAACGTCATATAAAGACTGGTGAAAAAATGTTGATGCGTGGTCTTATCAAGCGGCTTCATTCCAGAGTCGCGGCCGTTCGCTCGGGCGCGAAGGGCTTCACGATCCTGGAGCTCATCATGGTCATGACCATCATCGTGATCCTCGCCGCGATGAGCGTTGTCTCTTACCAGAAACTGCAGCTCAAGGCGAAAGAGACTTTGTTGAAAGAGAATCTGCGGCAACTGCGAAAACAGATAGATCAATACGCGGCGGACAAAGAAGCATTGCCTCAAGCGATCGAGGACCTGGTGACGGCTCAATACATTCACGAAGTTCCCATCGACCCAGTCACGGGAAAAGACGACTGGGTTGTCGATATTGGCGAAGACCCGCTCTCGCGGGACGGCGGACAGGGAATCACCGACGTGCACAGTAAAGCGGGAGGGACGGGAACGGACGGCAAGCCCTATAGCCAATACTGAAAGCAGTGGCCAGTGGCCAG
>JAHFUG010000151.1:8455-15404 GCA_023265195.1 Blastocatellia bacterium
GAGATTGCCTCCAGCGCGGCCACGCCATTGCCGCCTGAAATGCTCGCCCCTTCTTTTGATTCGCCTAATATTCAAGACCGCGAAGGACTCCGGCAGTTGATCCGTCAGACCGTCGAGGCGGCCGGACTCAGCCATCAGAAACGGTGGTCCGTGGCTTTGCCTGAGTCGGCGGCTCGGACGTTGATCATCACGCTCGAGAGCAAGCCGTCAAGCAGACGAGAAGTCGAAGAGGTGGTGGCGTGGAAAATCGAGCGCGCTATCGCCGCGCCTGCGTCCAATTTGCGAATGAGCCGCCAGCGCATGACGCCGGCAGGCGGGCAGGAGAGATATCTCGTCACGGTCTCCTACGAAGACGTCGTCGCCGATTACGAGGCCCTGTTCGAGCAATTGGGCTGGCGCGCGGGTCTGTTGCTGCCGCGCCACCTGGCGGAATCACAATGGCTAATGTGGGACGAGGCGGAAGGCGACAAGATGCTCGTATCGGCAGGCCACGCCGGCTTCGATTCGATAGTGCTCCGAAATCGGGAGCCTCTTCTCATTCGCTCGCAAGCCTGTTCACCCGACGCGGTGACCGATGAACTTTTTCGAGTCGCGCTGTTCTACAAGGAACGGATAATCGGAGAAGAGATATCGCCGTCTTCTTTGAGTAGATTGCTCGTGATAGGCAGCCTGGATAGAGATGACGCTCTACACGCGATCTCGGAAGCCACTTCGGCCGAGCCCCGTTTGATCGATCCCGCAAGTTTTGGCTTTGATCTAAGAGGTGAAACAATCGCGTTCGACCAGATCGCGGCCGCCGCCGGGCTCGCCACGATGGCGTGGCAATGATGGAAAACAGTTTTGAGTTTTCAGCGCTCGGGAGGCGCGTTTTGAAAGAGCCTTCTTTGGTAGACGACGCCACGGCCGCTTCTTGAATACCCCCAACGCAGTTGGGGGATGGTTCAAGCTTAACCTACAACGAGCGAGCCCGCCTGGGCTTCCCCAAATTCCAACCACGGCAGTGGGTGGATAGTTCAAGCTTAACCTACGACGAGCGAGCCCGCCGCGGCTTCCCAAATCCCACCCACGGCAGTGGGTGGATAGTTCAAGCTTCACCTACAACGAGCGTGCCCGCCGCGGCTTCCACGAATCCCACCCATTGCATAGTTCAAGCACAGCCTTGGTCGCGAAGAGCCCTCGCCCGCCCCCGGGGAGAGGGGGCAAGAGGGATGGGCGGCTCTGCGTTTGTAGGTTGAGCTTGAACTATCCACCCACTGCCGTGGGTGGGATTTGGGATTTCCACACAGTCTCGCAGTTGGGGGATGGTTCATATGCTGCCTATCAGAACGCGAGTACCGGTAATTCCCTCCCAAAGGGTTTTTCAGCGGCTGGTCTAATGAGTTCATAGCCAACCGCCATCAGGTTGGAATTGAACCATCCCCAACTCAGTTGGGGGTATTCCGGAGAACAACGACGGCTCAGCGTTCCTTCTTGAACGGAACGTCGAAGGTGAAACCTTCATTTTCGAGATCAGCCACGCTGCGTCACGAATTGCGGCAGTATCTCGCCGGCCCTTCCCAAGACCGTCACGTCGGCGAGAATCGAAATGTCAGTCCGCTCCGGGTTGACTTCGATGATTCGCGCGCCCCCTTGCTTGGCGGCTATCGGCAACGAAGCGGCGGGATAGACTACGGCCGATGTGCCTATGACGAAGAAGAGATCAGCCCGTGAAGCGGCCTCCTCGGCGCGCTCAAAGACGCCTTCCGGCAGTGACTCGCCGAACAGCACTACGTCGGGGCGCGAAGGGCCTCCGCACACCAGACAGAGAGGAGGGTTTTGTTCGAGCGGGCTTTCCCGAGCCTCGAATGTGCTCGAGCAGCGAAGGCACCTCGCCCTCCAGATGTTGCCGTGTAACTCGAGCAGATTCATGCTGCCGGCGGCGCGGTGCAGGTCGTCTATGTTTTGGGTGATCAGCGCGAAATTCTCAAAGCGGCCTTCCCACTCCGCGAGCGCGTAATGACCCGGATTCGGCGAAAGCTCCTTCAAGAGTCCTCGTCTGTAGTCGAACCACTCCCATACCAGAGTTGGATCAGTCGCCAGCATCTCCGCCGACGATAGCTCGGTGACCGGCCGGCCGCGCCACGACCACATAGTCGCGTCGCCTCCGCCGCGAAAGGTGGGCACGCCGCTCTCGGCCGATACGCCCGCGCCGGTCAGCACGGCGACGTTCCGCGCTGAGTCGAAGATGTGTATAAGCTCGCCGGTGACCTCTGTTAGAACCATGAACGCTCTTTGCGAAATCGGTGAGGCCGCTCATGTTATGTACCCAAGAACGCGCGAGTCAAGAAGACGGATGTGATAGGGTGCTTAACGGTTTTGGGGAGGCGGCGCGGAAAGATGTTTGGACAGGTAAAAAGCAAGGCAGGCATGACGAGGCATGGATATCGGGACCGATTCTTTGGGCTTCCTCTAATTCTCACCCGGCTTTAGCAGGGTCTACAGTTCGGCCATTTCTTCCACCCCTCCGTAGGAGGGTCATGTTTATAGTACGTGTGGTGGGACGCTCCGCCCTCCGTAGGAGGGCCTGGAGTTTGGCCATTCCCCAAGAGCAAAATCAAATTCCATGTTCAACATGAGAAAATCACAGGTCGGGAAGAGGGATTTATCCCCGCCCTTCGCTTTTGATTTCACTCAAACTTGCCAAGTGAGTAGGAGCGGGGATAAATCCCTCTTCCCGACCTGTGAGTTGTTGATGTTTGGCGAGAAAAATCGATTTCTTCCCGCCAAAAGACGCAGCCCAAAATGGCCAAATCTCCAGGTGTCTCCTACGCAGAAAGCCCACAAGCGAAACCAAGCCGATCCCCGACCTACTTTGACGCAGCGGATACAGATTAGGACTTTACCGACAGCGTCAGTCGAGACAACGGCTCTTCAATCTGATAATGTAGGGGCGCACCCCGCTTGCCGCCTCCTATGTTTTGCGAGGTGAAACCAAATCGAGAACGGGATTGCCAATGAATAGAACTGTGAGAAGCTGGCGCGCTAACAGATCCAATTGCCGCAAGGCTCCGTCGTACTGGCTTGCATTGCTGCTTTCAAGCGCTCCGCTGATCTTTCAATCGTCGCTCGCGGCGCAGGGGAACAAACCAGCTACGCCTCGCCGCGCCGCCCAATCGAGCAGGAAGCCGGGACCTTTGCGGGACGCGTATCTCCTACCGAACGGTTGGCGGTTGACGCCCGCCGGCTCGCACACGAAGCTAGGCGATTTTCCGATGAATCTCGCGATGAGTCCTGACGGGAGGCATCTCGCCGTCACCAACAACGGGGCCGGGCCTCAGTCGCTGCAGATCGTCGAAACCGCGGGTGGCAAGCTCACTCAAACGATCACGCTTGGAAAGGCATGGCTGGGACTGGCGTTCAGTCCGGACGGAAAGCGTTTATACGTCTCGGCCGGGGCCGACAACAAGGTGCTCGTTTATTCTTTCAGCGAAGGGAAAGCGGAGCCGGCTGGAGAGATCGCGCTTGGCGGCCCGGCCGACGGCATTTTCGCAGCGGGATTAGCTGTCTCGCCTGACGGAAAGAAAGTTTTCGTTGCCTGCAATCTCCAGAACAAAGTCGCGATCATCGACGCGGAAACGCGCCAGGTAACCGCCCGCGTCGACGTTAAAGATCACCCTTACACCTGTCTGGCCTCGCGGGATGGAAAGAGCGTCTTCGTCAGCAATTGGGGAAGCGCTTCGGTGAGCGTGATGGACGCGGCGAGCAGTTTCGTTCTCTCAACCATCGACGTTGGGGAGCATCCGAATGATCTTGCGTTGTCTCCCGATGGAAACCGGCTCTTTGTTGCGTGCGCCAACTCGAATCGCGTTGACGTCATCGATCTCGCAAAAGGCAAAGTCGTCGAAGGCGTTTCGATGTCGTTGACGCCGAAGGCCCCTGTTGGCTCGACGACGAACGGGGTTGCGGTGAGCCCCGATGGAAAGCGTCTCTTCGTGGTCAATGCTGACAACAATGACGCGGCGATTGTCGACATTTCAAAGCCGGGCGCGAGCCGGGTGATGGGATTCATACCCACCGGTTGGTATCCAACCGCCGTGAAGACGAGCCTGGACGGACGCCGTCTCTTTATCGCCAGCGGCAAAGGACTCGAGTCGATGGCCAATGCAGCCAACGGTCCCGATCCTTACAAAGGCCGAACCGCCGGCTATATCGGCAGCCTGCTCGCGGGAGCGCTCAGCATCGTTGACGTTCCGGGGCCGTCCCAACTTGCGCGCTACTCGAAGCAGGTCTATTCAAACACGCCCTACATCACGCGAGCCGCGATTAACGGAGAGCGGGAGCCCACCGCGATACCAAGGCGGCCCGGCCAGCCATCGCCGATCAAGCACGTCATTTACATCATCAAGGAAAACCGAACCTACGATCAGGTCTTTGGAGACATCAAGGAAGGCAACGGCGACCCGAACATTTGTTTATTCGGCGAAGAGATCACCCCTAATCTCCACGCGCTGGCGAGACAGTTCGTGTTACTCGATAACTTTTACGCCGACGCGGAAGTGTCGGCTGATGGACACAATTGGTCGATGGCGGCGTACGCGACTGACTACGTCGAGAAAACGTGGCCGACCTTGTATTCGGATCGCGGCCGCACGTATGACTACGAGGGCCAGAAAGAGATCAGCTCGCCTCCCCTTGGCTACATCTGGGATCATTGCAAACGAAGAGGGGTGAGTTATCGCAGCTACGGCGAATTCACCCGCGAGCCGTCAGGCTCCAATCCGAGACGGGCTAACGTCAAGGCGCTTGAAGATCACTTCGCTCCAAATTATCCCGGATGGAATTTGAGCATAAAGGATCAGGCGCGGGCCGACGAGTGGCTGAAGGAGTTTCGAGAGTACGAGAAGAACGGCGGTCTTCCTCGATTCCAGATCGTGCGAATGGGGAACGACCATACTTCTTATATGAAGCCCGGCGTCCCCACTCCAAAGGCTATGGTGGCCGACAACGACTATGCGGTTGGGAGGCTTGTTGACGCGGTCTCGCATAGCGCGTATTGGCGCGACACCGCGATATTCATCGTCGAGGACGACGCCCAAAATGGGCCTGATCACGTTGACGCTCACCGGACGGAAGCGCTCGTGATCAGTTCATACACGAAACGCGGCTACACGGATTCGACTATGTATTCCACGTCTAGCATGCTTCGAACGATGGAGTTGATACTTGGTCTACGGCCAATGAGTCAGTACGACGCCGGCGCGGCTCCAATGTTCAACTCGTTCACCGCTCGAGCCGATTTGGCCGCGTTCAGCGCGCTCGAGCCGCGAGTGGATCTCAATGAACTGAATCCTGGGGATTCAAGGGACGCGAAGGCGTCGTTGGCCGCGAATCTCGACGAAGCGGACTTTGTCCCGGATGTTGAATTCAACGAGATTCTATGGCGGGCGATGAAGGGAGATAAGATACCGATGCCGCCGCCGATTAGGAGCGCGTTCGTGAGGCCAATAGAAGATCGGTGAACAATCATATCGGGCCAGACTAGGGATGCCTTAATTTGAAACTCTCCGGGTGCCTGAAGAGTGAGCCATGGGCAAAGACGAGCTGTCACAAAGGCAGCCCAAAAAACAATGTGATGGTTCAACCAAGAACGGGGGACACATGTTTGAGACCGTGCTTCATGATCTTCAGTCAGGCGGCTGGATAGCAAACCTCGTTGTTGGGATAGCATTGTTTCTAATTCTGTCCGCGATCGGCGCATTCATAAACACACCCCGAAGTAAGCTCTACGGGGCTGCAGTCGGCTTTACAATCCTCTTTTGGGTTGTTGTGATAACCTGGGCGCGACACCTCGCTTCGGAAAGTCCAACCAGTTCGGCACAAATGGAGGCAGCGCCCATTCGCCAAGCACTCAATCAAGGAAATGGCCTGATGGTCGATGACAAATCGAAACCAGAACGTTCAGCAACACAAGAGAACGTGAACTCTCCCGGTAGCATTCCGGCTGGTCGCGATGTCATCATCCATCAAGCACCACAGCAAGCAAAACCGGCCAAGCCAGTTCAACACTTGACGATAGCTACAGAAGAGATTTCTTCGCCTCGCGATGATTTGCCGTACGCCCTGTCGGTTATTATCCAAACAACGGTGGCAATCAGTCCGGTACATATCGCTGTTACCTGCAGTGGTCCAATCGTCGAGGCAAGCATAACCTTCTCACCTCCACCTGGTGCCGCAGCTTTTGGTTCCAGCATGTTCGGAAAAGTAACGAGGATAAATGGAAACGTCTATGAGTTTTCTTTCAACAGCCCACCGTTTTCCCCGCAGAGTCCTCTTGCGGTAAGGGTCCTCTCTGCCACAAGGATTAGTGTTACGGACGTAAAGCGACTGGATTGAGTACCTTCAAATTAACACCGCCGGGCTGCTCTGTAAGTTGAGGCGATTCTCTGGATATCGCAGCGTCCTCGGCGGTCGTCGCGTCCGGCAGAGACTAAACCGGAGAGAACGCATAGGTTCAAGGCGGAAAGGGACGGCGCACGCAGTTGTACTTACGCACTCTGCTAAGTGGAGTCAAATATCCGACTTTCCACAAGGCTTCTTATTTAGTAAGTTGGGAGCGGTTTTATAAAGAAATAATGATCGTATTCAAGAGGCTGGCTCCCTTGCAGTCTATCGAGACTCTGGAGGAAGGTATGCGCAAGAAGATCAAATTAGTCCTGGTCGCTATGGCAATGCTGATGAACGGCGCGTCGATTCTCTCAATCGCTGCCCAGTCGAACCAGCAGACTCAGCCTTTCACGGTCGAGTACTATTACAAGGCAAAGTGGGGCTACGCCGACGAGTTCATCCAGTTGTTCAAGAAGAATCATTTTCCGGTCTTGAAAACTCAGATTGAGAGCGGCCGCATTTTGAAAGTCAGCGCGGACAAACCTCGTTACCACGGGACCGAAGACGGCCGATGGGACTACCGCGT
>JAHFUG010000152.1 GCA_023265195.1 Blastocatellia bacterium
CGCCGCCGCTTATTGCCGGGGGGCGCCAGTCGTCTGCTCCGTCGAGCGCGATCCGATCGGTTGAAATCCAGTTCGTTCCGGCCAGACTTTCGACCGTGATCCGCTCCATCAAATTGCGAAGAGCCTCCAGCGTCAACACCAGCGAGGGACGCGCATCCCTGGCGATGGCCTCGAATCTGGGCGCGCTTCTGGTCAGCCGCGCTGGATCAGGCGGATAGGTGGGGACGCCGATCACGCCGGCGTACACGCAACCAAAAAAAGCGGCAATGAAGTCAGGTCCTGACGGGTAGAGCAACAACACGCGATCTCCGGCTCGCGTTAAAGACTGCACATGAGCCGCGATCGCCCGCGCCTGATGATCTAGCTCTCGAAAGGTCAGGCTGATCTCGTTTGACTCTCCGTCGGCCAGAAACCTGTAACCTGCGCGGTCGGCCTGACCGGACGCTCTCCAACGCAGCAAATCAACCAGCGTGGACACGTCGACACCACCCGTTAGAGAGTGATGCCGTCTGTCAGCCCTACGACTCATACTCATGGTTCCTCATCTATTGACGCCGCAATGAATTCTCGGTGACGATTTTCAGTGACAGTGCTTGATCAACTTCCACGCTTGATTAGTTCTACAGCAAAACCAAACGGCGCACACGATCAGCGTTCGTCCTTTAAGCCCGTTTCGGGAAGCTGTTTTGGCAGCGATAATGATGTTGCGGGTTTTATATCAAGCGACCGAGTGCGCAGTGGCGAACAATCGCTTGAGCGGACCAGGTGGCGGCACCTTTGTCCCCAACCGCTTCTATCTGTCGGTGCAACGGAGCCCTCAGGTTGGACCTGCCTCGGTCAAACCGAACCCAGCGGAATCGGCCTGTTCCGATACTCGAGGGGTTGTCATATGAGCGAACCGCCCAGCCATCGGATCAGACGTCTCCGGCCTTTCCTCCAAGTCATCACCGCGGGAACGGAAGCTAAACGGATTCTGTTGGGAATGTTGCGGATAATTAGCGCCGCGCTCAATACTCGTCATACATTACGCTCCATATGAGTGTGTCTCCAACTATGAAGGACAACACTGGTGTGTGTGGGATAGGCGATTTATTCGCCAACCACAGTCTGCTTAGCGCCTCGAAATCTCCGGCCTTACTTTAAAGGGAACATTGCCTGACGCACACTCGACCGCGACACCTGTGAGCCCACTACATCATCCCTATATATCAACGGGTAAGAATTTGCCGTAAGCCATCATTATAATTGCCATCAAGACAAGTCCCTATCCGTACGCCGACCGGAATAACACCTGAGGCGGGAGTGATGATGAATCGAGTGGTCCTCGATTTCGGTAATTCTCTCACTCCTAAATATTGACGTATTCACTGGGACCGCCCTTCCGCGCCTCCATTACCGGTATCGTCATTCGCTCCTCGCTAGACAAAAAATGCACGCAATGCCTGGCGCATCGACTATTAGCAAGAATCTGCCCTCGTGAATCTGGAAAGACCTGACCGGACGCTAGCGTGTGCGGCATTACTTCGGCATCGTCGATACAAACAAATCCGTCTGGCGTCTGAAATGATTCTGCGAGGAACATCTCATCTCCAAGTCATCAGCAAAGGATATAATGAACTAAAAACGGTGGCAGTCTATATAATGCGGATGTAGCTGTCAATCCGGAAAACCGAGTTTTGAAATGCAAGACTGCTACAATTGGAAAGCGGCCCTGGAGGGATTTCACCTCGGCACGATCGGCAGCAGTCATTTTCTCACGCTCGCCTTACCCGGCGTTAGTTTCATCCGGTGAGTCATTCGTTCACATCCTTAGAGATCGACGGTGTGACGTGTAGCCCTGAACGTATTTCTGCGTCAGAATCCAGGAATTCCCTTTGGTAAACAGAACGGCACGGCAGGTCGGCGGCTTGAACGTAGCGGTGAATCCAATTCCCTTGAGCGCTTCTCGTTATGAAGCGGCCTCTACAGGCTGAAGCTCGCCGATACGGCCCACCGCCGCTCTGCCCGTATGCTCTGTACGGACGCCTGCCCGAAAGCTCGCGGTGCTATCTCTCCCAAGGTAGTTACTTCGCGGCGTGCGCCGCTTCAATAGGGATCCAACCTCAGCACCGGCGACAACCGCTCGAGCGTCGACCCGCCCCCGTGCGTGAGACTCCTGCCATTAGCCGACACCCGGTAGCCGTGATCCCCAAAAATCAACAACGGCTTCGACTGATCGAGCTTTCGCGCCACGCGCTTCAGGCCAATATCAATCTCGGCTCGCGCAAGTTCGATGAAGTCGCCGGGCGCCGCGTTTCGTGAATGCAGCAGCGAGTCCACGGCGTCGAGCTTTTCAAAGGGCTTGTTGACGCCAGCTTCGAGCAAATCCGTGTAGAACGCGTCCGTATTCGTTTTCGCCGAGACCAAGCCATAACTTGAGTCTGCCAGCTTCCAGTGCGGCAGGCAGTCCGCAAGGCTCTCCTTCACCGTATCCACCAGCGCGGCGCCGAAGCAGTCGATCACAATCCACTGGCAATCGGCATTCGCCTTCAAGAGTTCGGTCAGCCGCGGCGGTTCCGGCTCGAGCCTCGCGTTAGCAATTCGATTCAACCGCGATAGCCACTCTTTGGGCCGGATTTCCATGAATCGCGCGCAATGCGAATACAGGCTGCCGATCCGCCGGGCGAGATCCGCGGCGGTGGCCGGCTCGCTCGGCTCCAACAACTCGAGCGCCGCCCCAACTACTCCTGAAAAGCCGCCGTCAGGCCGAACGCTGACTCGCCCATCCAATATCATCTCCAGCACGCGATTGACGGCGTCGTCTCCAAGGCCCAGTTCTTCAAGACTGGCCAGCGCCGCTTCGCCCACCCAAAGCGGGTTCACCATCTCCGCCATCAGCTTACGTTCGGCGAGTGAGAACACCGATGGCAACGCGATCCCGTTCCGAAGCGACTGCTCGACGCACCAGGCAATGAGTACCTTCTTCGGAGCCGCTGCTCCCCGCTTGATCGACAGGCGCGGTCCGAACCGCTCGAACAACCGGTCCAACGCTTTGTCGAGATCCCGCCTCTCGTAAATTCGATCGCCTAGAATCTCCATTAGGGCTTCGTCATCGACGGTATGGACCAGTTCCAACCCCGAGAGATGTTGATCGAACAATGTCACGTTCTCGATCTCGGGATAGACAGCCTTGCCCTCCAGATAAGACAGCGTTCGTTCGTTTATCTCGACGCCTTGATCGACCCACTGCTTGACTCGCGACTTCACCTGATCCTGGCCAAAGAACATCGCGACCGATTCTTCGAGCCGCGCCCGGGCGGAATCGAACATCTCGACCGCCTCCGCTATTGGGCTCGCGCTTCCGTCAAAACCGCATCGGCACATTGGCTGAAACTCGAGGCTGACCAGCCCCTTGCATCGTTCCGCCTCGGCTTTCGAGAGCAGCATATCGATCTGGCGACTCATCTCTTCGATCACCAGGTGCTTGCTCGTAACCACTTTTGGTCTTCGATAAGACCATATCTCATGACCGTTGATCTTCTCCCACCATTGTTCGTGCTCGGCGCGATACCAGCCTTGATACACCTGATAAACGTCTCGCGCCCGATCCAGCCATTGTGAAACGGCTTCCGAGTTGGCCAGCGATGGCGGCTGTCCCAATCTCTCGAGCAGCACTTGAACGTCGGGGTTCACGCAACGCGCGACGCAAGGATAGCCGAACAGATGACGGTATCGCTCGGTCTCGCGCAACAGCCGTTCAAAGCGATCGGGCAGACTCGACAACTCCCTGGCCTTAACGACAAACCCTCTGGCTGAGCCGGCCGCGAACATGAAATGCTGAAACGCCTGAATCTCGCCTGCTCCCTTTTCCAGAGCCAGCCACTGCTCTATAAATGTTTCGACTTCCGCCGCAAGCTCTCCGGCGTCACCGTGAGCTTTGAGCTTGACCAGGAACTGGCTCGCCTGATCGCGTTGTTGCCGGCCTGTTTTTCGGAGTTGATCCACAATCCGGCGTTGCGCCATCACGCTCCATTGCTTTGGAGTCCGCACTCCAAATCCTTCCGCAAGCGTTTCAAGATCGCGGATCTGGTTCAGGTTCAGCGCCCGGCCCGGAACAACTCGGTCGTACTGTATCGGGTTGGGCAGCGTATCGTAGCTATCCCGGTACGACTTGCCGCCTTTCAGAATGTCGATCTCGCCCATTATCAAGAGAGTCACGAGCAGCAACCCAATCTGATCCTGAACCAGCCCGTACACCGGCGCGCTCAGGTGCTCGTAGATCCGGTTGACCGAGGGCTGGTGTTCGAGAATCGGCATTAGAAGCGCGACAAGATCGTGTTGATCGAGCTTGGCGTTCATCGAGTATTCAAAGCCGCGGCGCTGCATCAACCCCATCGGAACCAGATACGCCTCACGTATCAGCTTCACGTATTCCGGCGCGCTCTCGGCGCAAAGATCCGATTCAGTCGCTTGCTTCATGAACTGACGGTACGCTTCCTTAGGAAGGGGGCCGTGGCCCGGAGCAAATTTCTCGAACTGAGGGTAGGTCTGGCGCAGCACCCATTCGCTATAACCGTTGAGCCAGCCGTCGAGCGAAACGGGCCTCGTGTTCAGCGGCGCGGCGGTGGCGGTCCCCGACTCGTTCATCAGCGTTATCTCGCTGTAGGCGGCTCGCAGAAGCTGAGCGAACCACGAGCGGCGGCCCGCTATTCTTTCTTCCACCCGTTCGAGCACTCTCGCGGTAAGCGGCCGGTCTTTCAATTGAAGCAACGCAGCCAACTCCAGTATCTCGCCGTTGAGTTCTATCTGTTTCGGCGTGATCCTGAAACAGCCTATTCCGGCCGCGGGCGGGCCCCACGGCAGCCCGATCTGTAACGCGAGGATTTCCGGTTCGGGCGGCTGGCCGCCTCCAAAGAAAATCTGAACCTCGCGGTCGTGGAAATGCCACCGCACCTTCCTCGTATGCCATCGGTCGCGTGGGAGACGGAACGGATTGAAGTCCTCCGATTGGAGACACCCGGTTAACGACTCGAGCACCGCTTCGCCTCGGCCTTTCAACTCTTCGATCGTTTTCGCCATAAGCCGTTCCAGGCTTTGGCGGCTGTCGTCTTCCAAATCCAGCTTGTAACGCGGACCTTCTTCTTTTACGTATGCGCCCTGTTTCGCCATCGTTCCGAGGACGCGCTGAACTACTTCGACGTTCTTTTTCGGATCGACGCTCGACACCTTGAACAACAGCCACTCGGCCGCCTCTTTGAGATCGAGACCTTTTCTTGCGGGCGCAAGATGCGCCAGCACCAGCAACTTCAACAGCCGCCAGGCTAGTTCTTGCTGCGGCTTCTTCTCGAACAGCGACGTCATGTGCTTGCGATAATAAGGAAAAACCTTCTGCGCTATTCCCTGGAATTCGGGCTGCACGTCCAGCAAGTCTTGAAAGTGATCGACGATCACATCGGGGCTTATCAAGTGGCCCCACTCGCGATCGAGAAACGGAGACACGCCGCGAGCCTCGTCCCCGAGTAATCTGGTCAATACGAAATCGACGACGCCACGCGCCTGTGAAAACCGGTCGCGAACTTCTTCAAGCAGATCGAGAGTCGCCGGATGAATCGGGTAAACCTCGCAGAAATCGGAGAAGTTTATACCCGAGCCTGGAAAGACCTCTTTCAAGTCTCGGGCGAGTTGTTCGGCCGCGTTTCGATAACCGGGCTTCTTACGAAGAATCTTCTCGGCTATCAGGCTCTTCACGTGCGCCGGCGTGAGGATGAGGCGGATCGGATAGCGGTCTTTGATCTTTCGAAACAGGTCGTATTCAATGTCTCCCGCGTGTTCGATCTGCTCCTGGAGCGCGGCGACCGTCCATAGCGCGTGTTCCTGACTCCACTCGCCGAGAAACTGCAAGAAGCGGATGTCTTCATTGAAGCTGTGTTGAGACGGCTTCGACCGCAGGAACTCGGATAGTTCGTCAATCGCGATGAGAAGGCCCTTCGGATGGCGTTTCGAGATCTCTCCCCAGGTGTCTCGCCTGTCCTGCTCCGGCGCAGTCACTCCAAGGGCTCGTTCGGTAATCGCCTCCAGGTTATCCGTGGCCTTGAAGTTCAACAGCGAGATTGGAACAACGTCCGGACCGCGCGAGACGAATGAGCCGGCGCGAATCTGTTGAGTCAGATAAGCCAGAAAGTGAGACTTGCCTGATCCGTAGTGTCCGATGAGAAAGACACCCGAGCCGGTCTTCTTCTTTAAGAGCGATCTGAGCGCGCTGAAGTGTTTTTCGGTTTCCTGGGTGACGTAGTAGCCCTCGCTGATCCATCGAGCCTCGGCGTCCTCGTTGAGCAGGTCGAGACGGACGACGGTTGGCTGCGGTTCTACTTCGACGAGGTCACGGATCTTCACGAATGACTCCTACCGAGCGAAAGGCTCCGACTCTGAGAATTGCGGATTGCGAATTGCGAATTGCGAATTGCGGATTGCGAATTGCGGATTGCGAATTGAGGATTGACCCGCCGATTTCGCCGCGCGTTCGAGAATGAATGTACGGGCGGCCCTCCCTGGCCGCCCCTCTTGATGTACTGCCGGCTTCAGTCTGTAATCCTCGCTCAAAGGTTCAATTCGGAGTCCAACGATGACATTGTCGGAAACAACCATCAGCGCGTGCGAAGACCTCACTCTCATACTCGATTCGGAAGTCACGGAGTTACAACTTACCGTGCTGCGCGCCTCTGCTTTGCAAAACCAGCGCCAAACGTCTCTAATATACTTGGAGCGATACTGATTGTCGAAAGCCGTCCTTACTTCTCTGCACAGGAATATGCGAAACGCCTTGAGCGGCGGGCGTGTCGGAGAGGCGCGAGACATCCTCGATCGGCTCAAGCGCGAAGACCCCCTTGGGCGGGAAACGCGAGGCTTCGAACTCGAATACTATCTAGCCTTGGACCGTCTCGTGGAAGCCGAGAGTCTTGCGTCGCAGCTCTGTCAGCTCTTTCCCGATTCGGGACGCATATGGCTCCTGTCGGGCAAGCTGGCATACCGCCAGAAGCGCTACGACGACGCCGAGAATTGCTTTCGCGAAAGCAACCGCGTATACCCCTCGGATCACGCTCAGCACTGGCTGGGCAAGACCTTGACCCAAACTGGCTCGTTGGACGAGGCCGAAGCGCTGCTCGTATCGGTTCGAGAGCGTTTTGATTCGGCTTTCATGGATCTCGCCTGGCTCTACGAACGCAAGGGGGACGTCATCGCCGCCATCGCCGCCTGCGACGCGTTCCTGGCGCTTCATCCCGGCCACGCGTATGCGGCCGAGCAACGAGTTCGCTTGAAGGCCCGAGGACTCGAGCCGGAGATGTTGATCGATGAGGTCGAAAAACTCGCCGAGTTCGGCGAAGAAATTCCCGACTCGCTATTCGCCGAATATATCGAGAAGCTGCTGGAAACAGGCCAGAGCGGGCGCGTGAGAGAACAAGTGCGTGCAAGGCTCGACAGCCTCAACCCCAGGCTCGGCTCAAAACTAGCCTGGAGCTGTTACAAATCTCAGGTTTACGATCTCGCTTGCGACCTATTCATCAAGTTCGTCGAGGAGAACATCTCGAACTTCAAGTACCTGAACGCGCTGGAAGCGGGCGCCGTTAAGTGCAACCGGCTCGAAGAACTGATCGAAGCTTACACGAGGCTGGCCCCCTCGATGCCGAAGCTCCACGGACGAGTTAGGTCTCTTCAGAATCGGTTGAGTCGAACTGTGTCTCAATAAAACAGGTTGTCGATCCAGGTTTTATTTCATTCTTTCAAGGCGCCGTATTTTGAGGGAGCCCCCTGGTTTAGAGTTCACGCTTCAGCGTGCCGCAGCCTAAAGGCTGAACTCTGAACGTCGCCCACCGGGACAGCCGAGAGTCGCGAAGCGGCCGGCCAGCATGAATCAGAGGGTGGAGCGTAACGCGACCGTGGCTATATACTGACGCTGCTCCGCAGGCTGCCAAAGCGAGGTGCTCCCTCGTCGCCACGAGGCCCTCGCTACGTCCGGATAACTAATCAAATTGAGCGCCTTCCATTCATGCGCGCTAAGCGCATTTCGAATGGAGGGAGGAGGCGTATGACGGCAAGAAGTAACATCGAACGCTACAGCGCCGGTTGTCCGCGCGCGAGGCACATCCTCTCTCTGTCGAATCTGGGGCCGGAAACACTATCGGAGTTAGTGAGCGATTCACTCTCCATAGCGAGGGAGGAGAGGAATACGTCACACCTGCTCGAAGGGAAAATCGTAGGGATGTATTTCAAGGTCGCCTCGACTCGCACCCGCACCGCGTTTACCGCCGGCGCGCTCCGGCTCGGCGCGAAGACCATCTCTTTCGGTCCATACGATCTGCAAATCAACACGGGCGAGACCGCCGCCGACACCGGACGGGTCTTGTCGGGATTCCTGGACGTGCTGGTGATTCGCACCAACGACTCGGTTGAAGAAATGGAGTCATTCGCCAGCCAGCCCGATATGGCCGTCATCAATGCGATGAGCGAAAATGAGCATCCCACGCAGGCGATTGCCGATCTCGTAACGATTCGCGAAGCCCTGGGCCGCCTTGATGACGTTCACGTTTTGTACATAGGCGAGGGCAACAACAGCGCCGCCGCCCTTGCGTTCGCCGCCGCGCAGACTCCCGGCATGGCGCTGACGGTGATTACTCCGGAAGGATATGGGCTGGCGCCGGCGGTTCTTGAAAGGGCTCGCGCCCTGGCCCGGATTTGCGGCGGTTCCATTGAACAATTCCACGATCTCGGCCGGACGCCCGCAAACGTCGACGTCGTCTATACAACCCGATGGGAGACGATGGGAGTGTCCAAGCAGAACTTGAATTGGAGAGAGACATTCGAACCATACCAGGTGACGGAAGAATTCATGGCAAGAGTGTCAAAGCCCTCTCAGACCATCTTTATGCACGATCTGCCGGCGATACGTGGCTCGGAGGTCGTGAGCGCGGTTCTCGATGGACCGCAAAGCGTGGCCTTCAGGCAGGCCTGGCATAAGATGACCAGCGCAATGGCTATTCTGTCATGGTGCGCCGCCGCGAATTAGAAGGAAACATCCCGAGTGAGACGCCGCTTGTGTTCGCGCGGGAGGCTCACCCAAGACAACAAAGGAAGAAGAGGCTCAGAAACGATGCATTCATCAAGCAGGCGCGCCGATGTCTGAAGGAACGTTGCTGTCGCAAAATTTTCAGCACCCTAGTCTAGTTCGGCTTCACCCGAGTCTGGAGTTTGTCCGTTTTTGGGAAGACCAAATCCAAATTCCCTGTTCGACTTTAGGCAAATCACAGGTCGGGAAGAGGGATTTATCCCCGCTCTTCTAGGCTGGCGGTTCAGAGTTCAGCCTTCAGGCTGCGGCACATTGAAGCGTGAACTCTAAACGACCGGCGGCACGCTGAAGCCTGAACTCTGAACGATAAGAAATGAACCGGGAGTAATCGGGTGGGATCGACGGGTCTGTTTGCCGATCTATCAGACCCGCCCGCCGAAGAAAGCTTTGATTTGAGAAGGAAGTGAATTTCGTCTCTTATAGTAGGGACTCATCCGTCGGGGCCCGAAGTATAGCGAGACCAGTCGAAGGGAGAGATATGAATCGACAAATGCCGCGCCAGGTATCGCGCATCGTAGCACTCGTTGGACTGGCGGTTCTCATTGCAGCGTCTTCAGGCTGCTATCACTATCATCTTCGAGCCAAGGCTGATCGAGCCAATTCCTCCTACTTCAGAAAAACTCTCGGCGTCCCGGAACCAGGCAGATCAATGGATATTGTGGTTCCTCCATCACTCGGTGGCGGGCAAGGCGGCGCCGGTCCGCAATCCTCGGCCGACTGCCGAGATAATGGCCTTTACGAAGTCGCTATCACCTCTTACTGGAAAGACGCCTTTGGCGAGGTGTTTAGTTTTGGGCGGCGAAAACGGGTAAGAGTAGAATGGCTCTGCGCCAAGGAGCCGCCGGTGATTGGACCGGGAGGCTCAGGCGCCCGTGTCGAGTCCGGCCGCACTGGAGCCTCGCCCGCGGAAGCTGGCCGCCAAGCTGGGCGTTCGAAGCAGAGCGATGTGACTAAGAAGCAGGACGACGTTACTAAAAGGACCGTCCATGCTTTCTTGTGGGGAGCGCTGCAACAAAACCTCTTGCCTCCGGCTCCGTCAGCCGATTCCAAGACCCCGGCAAATTGCCGGAGCATGCGCGAGGTGAAGCTCCCGATGCGGTATGGCCACGCTCTTATCACCGTTCTTACCGCCGGCATATGGTCGCCGATGCGAGTCGCCTGGCAATGCTCCCCGGAGCCAACTGCTCGATCGGAAGCACTGCCTCCGGCAATGACGCGGAGAATCCCACCCTTGTTTGCGGAGCGATTGCGGCTCTGGCCGCAGGATTCGAGCACTGGATTCAATATTGACCCTGCAAAGGAGGAGCTACATGTCCCAAGATAGTCCTCGCCGCGCACGGGTCTCCGAAGGAACTCCCAGTCCCTGGATCAACAAACATCAAAATGTGGTGCAGGACTTCGAGCGGCTCTTCAGCGTACAGAATCCACGCCGCCCAATCGTCAACTTTTTCAAGGATCTCAGGCTAACGGTCTCGGCGATCCAGGGTTTGATTGAAGACGCGATCCGCGACAAGACAACACTGCGCGCAATCGGCGGCGGATGGTCGCTGTCGCATGCCGCCGTTACCGACGGCCGGTTGATCGATACACTTGCCTTGAACTGGGCATTCCCGGCCGATTCGACCAGCGTCACGAACGCCTACGCCGGCGACCCGAGTCTATTGATGTATCTACAATGCGGCGTCAGCGTAAGGGAGGCGAACGACCTTCTGTTTGGACAGCCGGCCAAGCTCGCTCTAAAGACGTCCGGAGCCAGCAACGGCCAGACTATCGCAGGCGCAATCGCCACGGGAACGCATGGCTCGAGGTTTCGATTTGGATCGATGCAGGACTATGTGGTTGGGCTGCACATAGTCACCGGGCCGGACCGCGCGATCTGGATCGAGCGAGCGTCCTATCCAGTCTTCTCTGACGCTCTGGTTGCGGATCTGGGCGCCGAATTGATCCGCGACGACGTGCTCTTTAACGCCGCTCTGGTAAGCTTCGGCAGCTTTGGCGTCATTCACGGAGTGCTTATCGAAGCCGAGCCTCTCTATTTGCTAGAGGTATCGCGAAGGCGAATGCCGATCGATGAAAAACTGCGCCGGGTTATGGCGAGTCTCGACTTCGGCGGGATCGACATGCCCGGCCCCGGCAAAGAGCCGTTTCATTTTGAAGTGGTGATCAACCCGCACGACGTCAAAGGCGGGGCGTATGTCACCTCAATGTATGACCGCGAATACCGCGACGGCTACGAGCCCCCGCCTGTATCACCCGGTGGCCTCGGTCCGGGTGACGATGTATTAGGCGTTATGGGCAAAATCGGCGACCGGCTGCCCGGCCTTGTGGGCAAGCTGGCAAATCTGATTGTCCCGGCTGAGTACCCGCTTCTCAACAAGGTGTTGGGCGCGCCCGCCGAGGTATTCTACTCCAACACGGACTTTCAAAAAGTGATGAGCGCCGAGATCGGCGTCGCAATGGAGGACGCTCCTCGCGTGTTGGACTTGATGCTGGCCGCGCCGGAAGCGAAGAACTACGCCGGTTTGCTTGCGTTCCGCTGGGTGAAAGGGTCCAAGGCTCTTCTCGCGTTCACGAAATTCGACACCACCTGTACGATCGAGCTACCCGCCGCCTACGCCGATAACACGATGGACTATTACAACGCGGTATGGGACGGCATGGAGCGAGCCGGCATTCCATACACGCTCCACTGGGGACAGATCAATAACTTCACACCCGAGAGAGTCGGAAATATGTACGGCGCCGCGGCCGATCAATGGATCGCGAGCAGAAACGCGTTGCTGGACTCAGACTCGAGGGCCGTCTTCACCAGCCCGTTTCTCAAACAGTGCGGCCTCGGCTGAAAGGCTTCTCAAAAGATCCTCACGCGGCGCCTTGAAGTCTACGACAGAGGTGATTGTATCAAGCCACGCTCAGGCGTTTGTTTTTGCTTCGTGGTCTTCGTGAGCTTCGTGGTTTTCAATTCTCATGGATGCGGGCGGAATGGCTCGGCGAATTCCAGGAAATTGGGCGGAGCATAAAAGCCACGTTTGCGCAGTGGCTCCGGCGCTTCGGTCTCGCATAAGACGCGCAGATGTTTCATATAGGAGCGGCCCTTGTCTAACCATCGGGACGGCCGCTCCTGACACAGCTACTCTGCTCCGCGGCCCTTCGATCTACAGACAGGTCACTCCTAGCGGAGTTAGCGCAAGCAAGAATCCCGGCCTCCTAAGAAGTCCGTTATAGTCCCGCTAGGGTCGACTCACCCGGCGCCTGCCCATTCGCCCGAGGTCGCGAAGGCGCGCCATCCATCTAATCTCCGATACAGCCACTATACGTTACGGACGTGACGGGCGGTCCGTCATTCCGTCATTGTTGACTTCCCACATCGGTGTTAGTCTGTCACGTTCGTGACATTCCCGCTCTGAGTTATTCCTGGGCGGGTCGGAACGGATCGCATTTAACGGCGCCGCCGAAAAATGAACGGCTTGGCGGCGCATTCGCGGCAACCGCGCCCCCTGAGGCCAACACCGGTGAATGAAGTTAGGTTAAACATCATAGATGCGCGCGGCGGCGTTAATGGAATCGTGCATTGTGGTCTAGCCGAAGGAGCAATCGCCGCGTTATCCGCCGAACCTGAGACTATCAAAGAACTGGAAGGCGCAATCGAGCGCTTCATACGGCGAGACAGTGAGAGGGGAGCATTCAATTCGTTCACACCGGGAGAAGACTTCAACCAATGGGATCAGGGTACGGTTATTATCGATTTGGCGGCGCGCATTGTCGCAACCAAGTCGCTCTATTGCACTCTGCCGTGGCGTGGCGACGTTGAATATTACAAAGGCGGCCAGGCAGCCGGCGTATGGCTGCCATATTGTATTCCAGAGGATTGGCTGCTCCTTCATAGCACCGAGAACGGAGTTGAGGTTCGCGATGCGCTGACCGAATACACGGCTAATCGAGATAAGCGGCGAGCGGAGCGCGCGGCGAATGAGCCCATCGACGCGCGAGACGTTCTTTATGGAGCGGCGATGATCCGATTCGTTGCCGACGCCTGTACAGCCGCGAAGAATCGGAGGGCCGCTGAGGGCTTCAGCGAATCCAGCACCGAAGACGCCACTTTACATAGCCGTCTCTCACCGTCGGCAACTCGACTCATGCGATTGATACACGGACGCTGGCTGATGACTCCGCGAGCCGACCTGGGCGGCCGGACGCCGCGCGAGGTCATAATCGAAAAGCTCTTCTTCATCGACTCTGACTCTCTCGCCCGCGAGATTCAATGGTCGCTGCTTGGCGAAGCGGCGGCTCCCATCGCGCGGGACTCACATGCTTACAGGTTCGCCGGCTTCGGCACTCACGAGTATGTGGTCTATTACCATTTGCTCCGTCATCTGTTGAGCGAGTGTTTAACGCGATTGAAGCGGGACCGTGAGCCTGAGGCGCCCTCTCTCTCGGCAGTCCAGTATTCATCATCCGGAGGCGCCGTGGATCAATCTTCGCCCTCCGAGCCGCTGGTGACGTGGCTAGAGTCGATCAAGGAGGCGTGGCTGAATGTACCCAACGAGTTTTTCGGGGGACGGATACCGAGCGCAATCGTGGAGACTGAGCGCCGGCGGATTCCGCTGCCGATGTCGGAAGAGGAAGCCATGCTCCGCGAGGATATCCCAGACGAGATTGTTGAGCGCTTCATCACGAAGATCAGAATTGCGACCAGCGAAATCAGGGAGAGCTCGACCTCGTATCGATTGATGCACGAGACGGCCGGAGAGGACCTCGGCCCCGAATTCAAGTATCTTGATACAGCCGATGACAACGAGGGATTTATCTTCTCGACGTGTTCCACGCGCGAAGAGTGGAACGCGATAGAGATTAATCGCCGGGAAATAGACGATAAGTACGAGCAATTCCGAGAAAGCACGCAGGACACAACGCCCGAAGAGCCCGATGAACAAGATGATGGCGGCTCACGGGTGCATTGAGGGGGCGCAAAAAATAAGTTCCCTTTTTCGAAGGAGTTCACCGCAGGGACGCAGAGGGGGCTTACTCTCTGCGGCTCTCTTAGCGATCTCTGCGGTGACGTTCTCACTTCACCGGGGTCCTCATCTCGTGCTGCCGGATAACTCAAAAACGGGAAGTTATTTTTTTATGCCTCCTAAGGGAGGACGAGTGGCGCTCGGCGGAAACAAATCTTTCGGCTCTCGCGTTGACGGCGTCGTTTGGAACGGAGACATGGTGGGGCCGAGCCGTAACAAGAAACCCGCCGGCGAAGCACACCCGAACAATCTCATTTTTTCCGGCTGGCTTCTTCGCGGCCTTTGCGCCGATCTTTGCGTCTTTGCGAGAAACTCCTTCTTCGCGATTTGGCCGCGGACGGAGCTTGTTCCGAAGAACAACACTCTGTCGCTAGGTCGAGCATCGAGCCATCGAGCCATCGAGGTTTCTGCTGGGCCTGCTGGTGGCCGCCGTATGTAACCCGGGACAGCTTGCTGATAACCCAAATCGCAGAATTCCCTAATCAATATTCCGCGCCGCCTTACGTCCCATGTTCGTCAGCCTTGCTCAGATCGAGAGGTCTAGGGTAAAAGGAAGGCGGAAACGAAGCTCGATAAAACAAAGTTGCTCAATAGCGAAAGCCGCGCGCCATCGCCGCCGAGCATCGCCTACAGCCACGGTTGGTCTCGCATCAAGAGCTTGGAGTTTAATCTCGATCGCAACGGCTCATCGCCGGTGAGAGAATGGCCCAGATATTCATCAGCTACGCACGCGAAGACTTAAAGGAAGCCAAAGAGCTTTACCAACGGCTGAAGGATTCCGGCTTCAACCCCTGGATGGATAAAGTCGATCTGCTGCCCGGTATGAAGTGGCGTCCGGCGATCAAAAAAGCCATTCAGAACGCTGATTTCTTCATCCTCTGTCTTTCGACTCGTTCGGTCAACAAGCGCGGGTTCGTCCAGCGTGAGATTCGGACCGCTCTCGAGCTCTGGCAAGAAAAGATGGAAGACGACATCTATTTGATCCCCGCTCTGATCGAGCCCATTGAACATAGCGAAATGCCCGAAGAAGTAGGCGAGTTTCAATGGGTCGAGTTGTACGAAGAAGACGGCTGGCGGCAATTGAGCAAAGCTCTGGAATTCGAAGCGGCCCGGCGTGGCATTCCTCTCGAGACGGCGGTTCATGATGAGAGGAAAGAA
>JAHFUG010000531.1:0-2545 GCA_023265195.1 Blastocatellia bacterium
TCAACCTACAACGAGCAATCCCGCCGCAACTTCCCCGAATCCCACCCACGGTAGTGGGTGGATAGTTCAAGCTCAACCTACTAAGAGAGAACCCACTCCAACCTCCCAAATCCCACCCACGGCAGTGGGTGGATCGTTCATACCCAACCTACACGACGAGGCGCGTCAGATCCCTTCCCCGAATCCCACCAATGCAGTTGGTGGATCGTTCATATACAGCCTACAAGCAAAGCTGCCTGCGGCCCCTCGTTGTCTTCTTTTCTCTCCTCGCGACGCGAGGGCGAGAAGGAAAGGAAAACGGGAGTCCGCGTGCGCCCCTTTGTAGGCTGTGTCTGAACAATCCACCAACTGCTGTAAATTGCTGCTATTCGCGCTCCCAGGCGGAAGCGATTGCCGAGCATGTCGACTGCACCGTTGGCATGAATATGAGGATCGGAGATCGTGCGGCCATCATCTTCGCCGCCTCGTTTTACCGCGCGCTCGGGTTCGGGCGTTCGGTAAGGGAGGCGTTTGAGCAAGGCAAGGTCGCTCTGCTGCTAGGGAAGCCTAGGCCGCCGAGAAGTTCACAAATGAGTCAAGTTTTTTTCGGGCGGGAACTCGGCGGTATGAGGTTGCTCGCTAAAACTAGGCGGATCGCCTGCCGCCACCGACTTGATCTACTGGACCAGAGAAGGGTGCGGCGGGAAATGATTGTCACAGTGGTCTCGGAGCGTCCGGTTAGCGCGGGCCGGCTACGTCCGCCGTCCAGGGTAAGGTGTTTGGTCCCGACCCTGGCTTGACGCGTGACCCGAACATCGTTGGCCGCCATGAATGAGCAAGACGATCAAGAGTCAGAAGGGTCAAGACATAACTATTGTTATGAAGAACCATCTCTGCTAGCCTAACCTGATGTAGCCTCCTAATCGCCGGTCCCCAAGGCTTCCACTCCGCCCTGCCTGACGCCTGTCACGGGTTTGCTCATGGGAATAAGAACTCTGTTGCTCCTCGTCACCTTCTTCGTCATCTTGTTTCAATTCTGTTTCTTCACCGTCCTATTCGGGGACGAACGCGAGAAACCGAAGCGCATTCCTATCGTCACGATGGCGCTGGTTGCAATTAACATAGCGATATTCGCGGTCACTCTGTTTCCGTTGGAGAAACAGGATTCGCTGCTGTCGGAGACGAAGATAAAACTCTTGAACTTTCTGGAAGAGGAGCCCGCCTTTCTCGACCTGGACGACGTGCAGAAAAGACTCGTGGATGAGGAACTGGTCGTCGACGGCAAGCTGCCCGCGATCAACTACTGGTATCGAGTCGAGCCGGGAAATGACGCGGCTGCAAGGCGGCTCCTGGGTGAGAGGAAGATTCAGCAGTTCAAGCTCCAGTTGGACGAGTTGATCGGCTCCTATAAGTCAGCGGCTGACTCCCACATTTTCTACCGTTACGGACTGGCGCCAAATGGCAAGTGGAAGTCTTATCAACTGCTCACCGCGATGTTTCTGCACAGCGGGTTCTGGCACATAGCGGGGAATCTGGTCTTCCTGGTTGCGGTGAGCATCAGCCTCGAGTTGTTGTGGGGCAGGAGCATCTTTCTTGCCTTTTACATTCTGGTTGGACTGGCGGCCAATCTCCCGGCCCTCATGGTTCCCTTCTCGGCTCCGGCGCTGGGAGCCTCCGGCGCCATTAGCGGACTAATGGGCGCGTATTTGGTGTCGCTCCACAAGGCCCGGCTCAAGATCGGCTGGTTCACATTCTTGTTTCCGCTCTTCTTGCTGTTCCGCAAGAGACCCTTTGGAATCAAGCGAGTTCCCGCCTACGTCTTTCTGCCTTACTACTTCCTCTCGCAGATGTTGTTGTGGTGGTACTTCAAAGATCAGGGGCTTGCTTCGGGCACGGCGTACTCGGTTCACCTTGGTGGTTTCTTTTTCGGCGCGCTGTTCGCGGTCGGTTTGGAATCGATCAACCTGAAGACTAACTTCTTCTCGATGAGGTTCGCCGAATCCGGCGTCGGCGCCGACGTACGCGAGTTGATTGCGCTTGGCCATCTGAATCCGGCTCGAGACACAGTGAAAGCGTTCCTGGAAAAGAAACCCGATGACCTGGAAGCAATGAGCACGCTGGCCGACATCTACCAGAGAATGGCCAGGTATGACGAGATGAACGCCGCCTACGCGCGGATCATTCGCCATCACTTGTCCAAGGGAGACAAGCAAGCCGCGTTGACCGCTTACGATGCTTTGCTGTTCGGATTCCCTGAGGATCAGGTTAATCCCCGGATTCCAGCCAAGGATTGGATGTCGATATGCGACTACGTGTACAACTCGGGGATGATTCTGGAAGCAGCCGTCGAATACGACCGATTGGCCACGACGTGGCAGAACGGCTCATTAGCTTTGCGGGCGTGCGTGCAGGGAGGTGAGGCCGCGCTGTTTATGAACGATCAAGAACGGGCGGCCAGGTTATTCGAGAAGGCTCTCTCCATGGGGCCCACCGAGGCGTACGAGACTCGCGCCCGGCGCGGGTTGGAGAGATGCGGCGTCCCTGCGAGCGCGACCGGAGACTAACC
>JAHFUG010000531.1:2645-4632 GCA_023265195.1 Blastocatellia bacterium
TTCACACAATCTCTGCGTTGGTGGGATTCTCGGAGTTTTCACACAGTCTCTGCGTTGGGGGGATCTGGAGTTTGGCCATTTTAGGAAGAGCTATATCCAATTTCCATGTTCAATCCCAGAGACTCTCAGGTCGGGAAGGGCGGCTTGCCCCCGCTGCCCTTGCTTCACTCAAACTGGCTGGGGCGCGGCCGCAAGCCGCCCTTCCCGACCTGAGAGTTTTTGATGATCGAGGTTCTTGAACCAATTTCTTGCTGCCAAAAGCGCAACCCAAAATGTCCAACGCAGTTGGGGGATCGTTCAATACCAACCTGGCGACGTTTGGCAATGAACACATTCCTAGCCGGTCGAGGCCCTTTTGCTCCAATTGACTTTTCCATTTGTGGATGATAGCTTCGCCCTTAAGCATCAGGCGCCACCAGGTAGAGAAATTAGCCAATGGCTCTCCAGATAAAAGAAAGCCCGAGAGGGCTGAACCTCAAAGTCATATTCGGAATGAAACTGAAGCAGTTTCGCGAGCACGCGGGACTCTCCCTGACGGTTTTCGCCGCGCGCACGGGGCTCTCGGTTTCGTATCTCACCGAAATCGAGCACGGAAAGAAATACCCCAAGGCCGAGAAGATTGCGCGCATGGCCGACGCGCTGGAAAAAAATTACGACGACCTTGTCTCGCTCAAGCTGGATGAAGAGCTTAGCCCGCTGGCGGACTTCCTGTCGTCTCCCGTTCTGCATAACTTCCCGTACCACCTCTTCGGCATATCGCCGGCCCAGGTGGTGGAAATAATGACCCGCCAGCCGGCTGAAGCGAGCGCCCTGGTCAACGCGTTGATAGGCATCGCCGAGCAATACAACATCGGCGTCGAGCACTTGTTCCGTTCCGCACTCCGTTCTTATCAAGAGCTTCACGAAAATTACTTCCCGGAAATCGAAAGCGCCGCCGCTAGGTTCGCTCAAACTCAGGCCATCGAAACAGGAGCGGCCGTGAAGTTGAACGCGTTGCGCGAGCTTGTCGAAAAGCGGTTCAACTACCGCATCGACGAAGAAGGTCTGAACGCGCACCCGGCGTTGTGTCACTTTAGATCGGTGCTCGTGCCGCTTGGCAAGCAGCCGTCCTTGCTGTTGATCAATCCGGCGCTGTCCGACTGGCAGAAGAAATTCATCCTCGCCAGGGAGATCGGCTATCAGGTTCTCAACCTTGGCGCGCGCGCGATGACGTCGGCGCCCGAACGCGTGGATTCATTCGAGCAGGTGCTGAACGACTTCAAGGCTTCTTATTTCGCCGGAGCGTTGCTGGTGAACAGAGAACGGGTTGTGGCGGATATGAGGACGTTCTTCAATTCGAAGAAGTTCCAGCCGGAGAAGTTCCGCTCGCTGCTCGACCGTTACGAGGTCACGCCCGAGATCTTTCTGTACAGGCTGACCGAACTATTGCCTCAGGACTTCGGCTTCAAGCTTCACTTTCTCAGGTTCAATCATGAGGGCGAGTCTTTCCGTCTGGTGAAGCATCTCAACATGTCGCAGATACTGATACCGAGCGGGATCAGCCTGGGCGAACACTATTGCCGCCGCTGGCTCGCGATACGGATCATCCATGAACTCGAGCGGCTAAACCGGAGCAGGAAGAAACCCATCGAACCGCTGGTGCAAGGTCAGGTGTCCCAGTTCATTGACTCCGAATCACGTTTCCTGTGCATTGCAATGGCCAGGCGGCTGGCGCTCAGTCCGGGAATCACTTCGTCGGTGTCGCTCGGATTCCGCTGCGATGAGAACCTCGAGAGCGTTATCCGGTTCGCAAAGGACCCGCAGTTGACCAAATCCGAAATAGACGGCGCCTGCGAGCGCTGCCGCCTCACCGAAGCCGAGTGTGACGAACGAGTAGCTCCGCCTCGCGTTATCCAGGCCCAAAACGCCCGCCGCGAAATTGAACGCGAACTAGCCCTGCTGAGCGTCGCTTCCAATCAGCCTTCGTAAACTGGATGCCCAGAACATC
>JAHFUG010000532.1 GCA_023265195.1 Blastocatellia bacterium
TACGGCTTTAACTGGACGCCAACCGGCGGTGAGCCCGGCGATCATACCGAGTGGGACGTAATACAGGAGATAAATTATGCGATAAGAGCCTTCATACTGTGGGACGCGCAACGTGGCGAGCGAGTATCCAAGAAAAGGAACCACCGAGTTAACCAGGAGACGCCCCGCCACCGAGCCCAGGACCGCCAGTTGTGACGCCAGGAACGAACTGAGAAAACCTACGAGAATGGCCGCGTAACCCGTTAGCATCAGCGCGGCGGTCAACAGGCCGGCGGTGACGTTTAGCAGTACTCCGACCGGACTCAGCCTATTGAAATAAAGGATCATCAACGGCGCGGTAGCGATCTGAATGGCGGCCGACGTGATAAGGAGAACGACGATTGCCCGGAATAGGCCCTGGATTCTCATCTTGTTCAGCAACAGGGCCGTGCGCGACTTTTCAAGCGAATACCTGACCAGCGAGGAAGCCATATCGCGATCGAATCTCCGCTGATCCCAGAACAATATCTCCGCCAGCGAGGTGATCCACCTCGAGGACGACGGAGGATGCGGCGAACGCGAGTTGGGACGCCATTCACCCGTCTCTCTGAGTTTTTCAAGAAGCGGCGCCGCCAGCGCGACTATTCCGGCCACCGCCGCGAAGCTCAGTTGAAAGCCCGGGTCTCCGATTAGCGACGGCTTCCAAACGAGCATAATGAACGCGGCTAGCGCGACGGTGTTGAACGAGACCGCCCGCCGAAACAGCAGTGGCCCGATGAGGCCGACGCTGATCATTATGGTTGCGCGAACGGCCGGCCCGGCCATACCCACCATCGCCACGTATGACCAGAGCACTATGAGAGACAGCAATACCCAGGACGTCATGCGCCGCAACCTGCGCCACGCGAGGAGAGCCCATGCGATGACGCCGACATGCAGACCCGCTATTACCAATGTGTGAAAGGTGCCTCCTTCTCTGAGGCGGCGAGCGGTTTCCTCGTCGACGAAGTTACGGTTGCCGGCCAGCATCGCCTTCAACACGCCGCTGAGCCGGGGTTCTTTGAAGCGTTCGTCTATTGTTTTGATCAGGCGAATTCGCAGGCGGTAGAGAAGGCGAAGCGCCGGGTTTGCTCTTGCGAACCCCAGGTTTTCAATGAGGAGCGGGCTCTTTACTCTTCCAGCCAGGTCGTAGCCTTTTCGCTCGAGAAACTCGTTGAAGTCCGGAGAGCCAGGATTGCCATAACTCCGCTGCTGCTCGACGCGAGCCAGGATTCGCGCGCGGGAGCCGTATTCGAGACGAAGGCCCTCCAGATAGCTTTGAGAGTGGGCGTCAGGAGTTTCGACAAGGAGTTTCACGTGGCCGATCGCGTTCTTCGTGTCAGTGGAATAACGAATGGATTCCGTCTCGAGGTATAGGGAGTAAGCGGCTGGGGCTGGCTCAGGCGGTTGAACGAGCACTCCGGTGATCTCTATGGCGTCGTGGCCGGTGATGAGGGCTGAATCGTACACACGCCTCAAGTCCGACGCGTCTTTGGCCGCCCGTTCGGCCCGTGAAACCAGCGCTCCCGCAATACTGACGCAGATCAGCAGCGAGACGGCTGCGAATCGAGGCTGATGACGTACGAAGAACGCGAGAACGAGCGAGACGATAATCGCGCCGGCGGCTGGAAGGACTGGCGCCGGCCGCAAGGTAAGGTCGATTAGAATTCCGGCCGCCAGCGCGGCCGCAAGATAGACGAACGGCTGGCGCCGGGTGAACCGGTTTGATTCGCTGATCTCGAGGGACATGGACTCTGATCGAGAGACGGCGATGCGCTGCCGACCGTTACTGTTGACAATCTTCAGCGCGGCGTTTAATGATCTACGTGCCTATGAGCGAGCGCCGCGGTGACGACTTACAACAAGGTGTGATTGAGTTCGGGAGGGCGGTCGACGCCCCCGAAGACTCATTCCTCCTTAGGCGATTGTCACTCGGTGAACCTGAAGGTTTGCAATCGGTTATTGACGGCCTCACTCTTGCGCTAATCAGCTACTGCTACCACCGGCATCCACGCGGAGAAAACGTTCACGAGGTAATGGAGAAGCTCGAAGCTGCCGAACCGGGTTCAGAAGAGGCTTCGGAACTCGAACGGCGCGCGGACGATGCGGCGGCTTTGCAGATTCCTTTCATCGTTACGGTAAACAGGCTAATCGAGGAGTATTACCACCTCCGGCGCTCGCTTGAAGAAAGACTAACATCGTTGAGTTCGAACGCGTGAACGCCGAGTTTTAGTCGTCGTCTACGTCCGCGCCTGTGTCGGAGTCCTTCGGTTTGCCGTCCTTTACTTCATTGGATATTTCGGCCCGCCGCTCCTTCGCCAGCTTCATGATCGTTGAAAGATGCTTCCTTGCGCGGCGTGCGGCCGCTTTGTTTCCCTTTTGGTTGAAGACCATGTTCTCGGCCGCGAAGCGGCCCACCTCTACCAACAACTGCCCGGTTGTGGTTCCCTGCGCGCGGCGGTCGAAGAGTCTGCGATCCTGCCCGCTGCGCCGCTCGCCGACGCCAATCGGAGGCCCTATGTCTTGTCCTCGGCGTTCCTCTTTGCGCCGCTCGTCATTTCTGCGCTCAGGCCCATTCCAGTCCGAAGAGTTTTCGTCTGCCATCGCTAGCTCCGTCAGAAGATTATTTTCCTGCGTCCGTCCACGGGTCGATACAAGGGAATTGGGGCCTAGTTATCGGGATACTCCCGCAAGCAACTTTGAGTAATCTGAGTAGACTCAGAAGTATTGGTAATTCACCGCACGCGTAGTCTAACACAGAGGCGCGAGGTTTCAAGGCTTATCAAGCGACATCGCGCGCCATCATCTCGATCCAGCCGCCGCAGGAGCCGGGTTTACCCGCTCCTCAACATCTCTCGCGCGTGTCTCCGCGCGGCTTCGGTTATGTCCGCGCCCGTAAGCATTCGCGCGATCTCTTCAACGCGCGATCGGCGGTCGAGTCTCTCGACTACGACTTCAGTTCGCCCTTTGGCGACCTCCTTTCGCACGAGAAGGTGCGAGTCCGCGAAGCGGGCGATCTGCGCCTGATGCGTGACGCAAAGAACCTGATTCGTATCCGATAGTTTCTTCAGTTTTGCCCCAACCGATTCCGACACCCGGCCGCCGATGCCCGAATCAATTTCGTCAAAGACTATCGTTCTGGGAAACGCGTTGGCGTTGGCCGCGGTCTTCAGAACCAGCATCAAGCGAGAAGCCTCGCCGCCTGATGCGACTTTGGCCAGAGCCTTCACCGGCTCGCCTGGATTCGCGGAGAAGAAGAACTCTATCTGGTCGATACCTCGGCTGGTGAAGTCTTCTTCGCCTGCGCCCGAGCCGCCTTCAATGTTGACCCTGAACCGGGCGTTCTCCATAGCCACCTCCGCAAGATTGCGTTCGACTTCACGCTCGAACTTCTTAGCCGCGCGGACCCGGTCCTGATGAAGCTCCATCGCCGCCTCGATGTACTCCGCGCGCGCGACATCCAGATTCGCGCTCAACTCTCGTTCTCTTTCATCGGAGTGTTGGATTTGCGAAAGACGGTCCTGCGATACGGATAAATGATCCAGCGAACTTTCGATCGTTCCCCCGTACTTTCGCTTCAGTCTCGAGATCTCGGCCAGGCGATCCTCGATTTCAGCAAGACGTGAGGGAGAAAACTCGAGGCCCCCGGCAAACTCGCGGAGCGAATACGCGAGATCTTCCAGCATGGCTCGCGTTGAGTTGAGAGCTTCGACATAACTCTTGAACGAGGAGTCGTATTGCGCGAGTTCATCCACGCGTTTGGCCGCCTGCACCACCCGCGCCATGGCCGAGTCGTCAGCTTCATAGGTCAAGCCAAACGCTTCCGCGCAGAGAGTCGAAAGTTTCTCGACGTTCGCCAGCCGGAGCCGCTCCTCGCCGAGCCGCTCATCCTCGCCGGAAGTCAGCCCCGCCCTTTCCAACTCCGAGATTTGAAAGCGGAGTAGATCGAGAAGCTGAAACCTCTCGGATTCGTCGCGCCGCAATCGTTCCAACTCTCTTCGAACGGAGTCCCAGCGGCCGAAGAGCCGCGCAATTTTATCCCGGCTGTCATGCAACGCGGCGTGAGCGTCAAGGATATCCCCGTGAGCGGCGGGATCGAAAAGGGTCTGTTGATCTCCCTGTCCGTGAATGTCAACGAGAAAGGGCCGCAACTCTCGGAGCAATGACTGCGTGGCGAGTTGATTATTTACGAAGATCTTGTTCCGTCCCTCAGTCGACAATTCGCGCCTCACGATCAACTCCAGGCCGTCCATTTGAATCCCGGCTTTGGACAGCAAATCTTCAAGTTCGGGCGCCGGGTCGAACGAGAAGAGTCCTTCGATGTTAGCCCGGGTCGCACCCGATTTGATCATATCGGAGCTTGATCGCCCGCCTATCAATACTCCGAGCGCGTCGACTATGATTGACTTTCCCGAACCGGTCTCGCCGGTTAGAAGATTGAGACCTCGGTCAAACTCGACTCGCAACTCGTCTATGAGCGCGAAGTTTGAAATGCTCAGTAGAGTCAGCATGATTTCAGCGGTCAGATGTTAGAAGCCGGCCGCGGTTTGATCAAGCAATTTGTCTCCACGTCGCCGAGG
>JAHFUG010000153.1:0-5613 GCA_023265195.1 Blastocatellia bacterium
CGAGAAGTTAAACCGCTCAGACACCCATTGGGGAGGATCTGATATGAACCCGAACAGGAAGCTTGCCACGGTTTTGGCGTTAGCGTTCGTCCTTTGTGCAATCACCCAAGCCAAGTATGTAACAGCCGGCTCCAACGAAGGCGCCGTCCCCGCAAAGCCGACCTTTACTAAAGACATCCTTCCAATCTTGCAGAAGTCATGCCAGGACTGCCACCGGACTGGAGGGATGGCTCCGATGCCGCTTCTGACCTATGAGGAAGTTCGTCCGTGGGCGCGCTCGATCAAAGAGAAGGTCGTCGCAAGATACATGCCGCCCTGGCACATAGACCGAACCGTGGGCGAGTACTCGCCCGATCCATCGCTCACCGACGCTCAGATCGCGACCATCGCAAGGTGGGTAGACGGCGGCGCGGCCAAAGGCGGTCAGTCAGATGCGCCTCCGCCTCGAGTGTTCCCGCCCGCTAATACATGGGTGTTTGGCGAGGAACCGGATCTGGTCGTCACAAGCGCCGGATTCGAAGTGCCCGCCGTGGCGGCGGATCAATACCCCAAGGTCGATGTTCCGACCGGGCTTACCGAAGACCGCTACATCAAGTGGATGCAAGTCATACCCGAGGATCCGAAGGTCCTTCACCACGTGCTCATCTATGCGCTGCAAGGCGAAGGCGCGGGCGGCGGAGTGCGCGGCGAACAGCGGCGTGGTCTCGCCAGCAATTCGCTGCTCACGGAGTACGCGAGGGGTAATGATGGAGACGTCTTTACCAACGGCACGGCTAAGCTGCTCAAGGCCGGCTCGAAGCTCCGGTTCAGCTTTCACTATCATCCCAACGGCGAAAAGCCCGTCAACGAGCACGCGAGAATCGGAATCAAGTTCTTTCCAAAGGGCTATACGCCGAAGTACTTGATCTCCACGAAGGGCATCTCGTCTCCGGCGACGCTGGCCATTCCGCCCGGAGAAGCCAACGCGCGAAGCGACGCGTATTTTCGTCTTGACGAACCAGCCAGATTGGTCAGCTTCCAGCCGCACATGCACTATCGAGGCAAGCGGATGACTTTGGAGGCCATTCTTCCAAGCGGCGAAGTCGAGTTGTTGACCGACGTCGCGCACTTCGTGTGGACTTGGCAGATCACTTACGCATACAAGAACCCTCCAGCGTTTCCGAAGAACACCGTGCTTCACATGACCGCCTATCACGATAATTCACCGGGCAACAAGGAAAACCCCGACCCTACGGCGTTCGTGGGCTGGGGCGACCGGACGGTGGATGAGATGAACATCGGCTGGCTCGATTTTTATTACATCAGCGATCAGGAATACGCGGAAATTCAGAAGCGGAAGAACGAGCCGTCGAAAGCGCTAGCGGCGTCGGGCGCAAGGCCGCAATAAGAGCGCTTGGCACTGCCTGCGAGGTGTTCCGCGGAGGAGAGGGTCATCGAAACAAGGCTCTCTCCTCTTCGCATTCCGGCCTGCTGTTTCTGGTTGGTCGCCTTGATCCAAGTGATGTAGTCCGTTTCCGCGACTGACCGCTCGAGTTCGGAACCCTGGCAATTGGGTTGCTTCTGTCAGCCCATCCAAATAGGATATGCGCCATGCTGACAATCAAAGGCTGGCTTTTCGTTGCTCTCGGGGCTTTCACCCTATTCTATCTGTCAATCTGGCTGACCGCGGTCATCCGAACACACGGAACTAAGACCCTGCTGCTGGGCGCAATCGGCTTCGTCACGAACTTCTTCGACACTTTGGGAATCGGCTCGTTCGCGACCACCACTTCTATGTACAAGTTCTGGAAGCTGGTCGATGATCGAGTGATACCCGGCACGCTCAACGTCGGCCACACACTGCCGACTATCGCTCAGGCGTTCATCTACATACTGGTTATCGAAGTCGATATGAAGACGCTGATGCTGCTGATAGTATCCTCCCTAGTCGGAGCCTGGCTCGGCGCGGGAGTTGTGGCGAGTTGGTCGCGCCAGAAAGTGCAGATCGGCATGGGTGCGGCGCTGGTGGTAGCCGCGGGGTTTATGCTTTTTAGATTGCTCAAGGGGGATCCGGAAGAGTTAGGCACTCCCGGTCTTGACGGAACATTATTGTGGATCGGTTTGGCGGGCAATTTCGTGCTTGGAGCGTTGATGACGCTCGGAATAGGGCTTTACGCGCCGTGCATGATAATGATCGCTCTGTTGGGCATGAATCCGAAGGCGGCGTTTCCAATAATGATGGGATCGTGTGCTTTTCTGATGCCGGTCAGCAGTGCGCGATTCGTTAAAAAAGGGAGCTATGATCAAAGGGCTGCCATCGGCCTTGCGGTTGGCGGAATTCCGGCAGTATTGATCGCTGGCTTGATTGTAAAATCCCTGCCTCTCGATTACGTAAAGGGACTCGTGATAATCGTCGTCGTCTATACAGCGGCGATGATGCTGCGCTCGGCGGTCACCGAACGAAGAGCCGCGAAGCAGGCGGCGGCTGCGTCAATGACCTGATCAAGCTGAAGCAAGCCAAGCATCATGAGAATCACTCGCATCACTGCTTACCAAGTTGATCTGCCGCTGCACGAGGGCAGCTACAAATGGTCGGGCGGCAAATCCGTCACCGTCTTCGACAGCACCGTCGTCGGCGTCGAGACCGACGAGGGCCTGACGGGATGGGGTGAGGTGTGTCCGCTGGGGCCGGCTTACTTGGCGGCTTACGCGAGCGGAGTGCGGGCCGGTCTTGCGGAGCTTGCGCCACACATCATCGGCGAGAACCCGCTCGAACTCGCCAAGCTCAACCACCGCATGGACGCGGTTATGAAGGGTCACCCGTACGTGAAGTCGGGGATCGACATTGCGTGCTGGGACATTCTTGGGCAGGCCGCGGGCCAGCCCGTGTGCACGCTCCTGGGTGGCCGCTATGGCGAAGACTTCATCCTTTACCGCGCCATCTCGCAGGACTCGCCCGAGGCTATGGCGCATAGCGTCGCCAGCTATCGCGCCGAAGGATATCGCCGCTTTCAACTCAAGGTTGGCGGTGACGCGAACACGGACATCGAACGCATCCGAGCCGTGCGCGGCGTGTTGCAACCCGACGACCGATTGGTCGCCGACGCCAACACCGGCTGGACCTTGCACGAAGCCATGCGGGTGATCCGAGGCGTGCGCGATATCGACGTATACATAGAACAGCCGTGCGCAACCTATGATGAGTGTCTATCGGTTCGGCGCCACACCGACCATCCTTTCGTGCTGGATGAGATAGTCGAAGGTATTGAGACTCTTGTGCGAGGCGCGGCCGACTCGGCTATGGACGTCGTGAATATCAAGATCAGCAAGTTTGGCGGACTGACAAAAGCAAGGCAGGCTCGCGATCTATGCGCGTCACTCGGGATCGCCATGACGATTGAAGACAGTTGGGGTGGAGACGTGGTTACGGCGGCCATCGCCCACCTGGCCCACAGCACCCCTCCCGAATTCCTGTTCACCAGCACCGACTTCAACAGCTATGTCACCCGCACGATAGCCACGGGCGCGCCTCGGCGCGTTAACGGCCGCATGGCGGCGCCCACAACACCCGGACTCGGCGTTAAGCCAATAATGGAAGCGCTGGGAAGTCCCGTGTTGGATATTAGCCGCTGAGGCGTTCAGTCGTTTAGAGTTCACGCTTCAGCGTGCAGCAGCCTAAAGGCTGAACTCTGAACTGCTGCTTCAGCCCGCCGCGGCCTAAAGGCTGAACTCTGACCTGCGCAGACTAGCCGCAAAACACCTTCAGGTTTGCTTCTTCTCGTCGGCGGGAAGCACCGTCACTTTGATCTTAACGTTGTTGGTGTGCTCGGTGTCCGTAGCGGACAACTCGAGTTCGTAGACTCCAGCAACGCTGAAACGCGCGCGTGTGGCCGGTTGGCCTGAATTCGAGAAGGTAACCTCACCCGGCCCGCTGACCTTCTTCCAGGAGACGATCAGCTTCCCGCCCCTGGGCAACCCGTCGTCTTCGACGCTGCCGTTCAATGGCAGGTCTCTATCCAGGCGGGCCTCAAAGTTCGTTGCAGCCAGCGTGTCGGCCCCCGCGTTGACGTCCGCAAGCGGGTTGATCACCTGAATGGCCGGGGCGCGATTTACGCACACACCCCTCGCTACCTTCGTAGGATCGAGGCCGTTAGCCGCTTTCTTAGCGCTATTGAGTTCGAGCTCGTACAGCGGATCGAGCGCTATTGCCGTCGTCGTCGAGGTCTTTCCACCAAAGCGCACCGTCCACTGGAGCTTGCCGTCGAAATCGGGTGGGACGACGATGCTGCAGGCGAATCGATGCCGGCCCGTGAGGAAAAGTATCGGCTGGTTCCGGTCGGCGGCGCCGGGCCCAAAGGCGTTGTCCGGGCCAGGCTCGATTTTTACGTCGACGTGGTTCATGTTGAAGTACCCGAACGACAACGTGTAACTGCCGTCCTTGTTCTTCACGAAGCCATCGTACTGGAGATAGATCGGCTGGGACGCCTGCGCCGAGACCTCGCGTGCGAGCGTCGCGGTCAGCGTCAATATCACGGCGAGTACGATGAATGTTCGTGCCATGAGCCTCCTAAGGAATCAAACCGGCAAAGCCGCTTACAAATTGGACACGAAGAGAAACCGCTGACGCGCGGTCTCTCGCTATGGCAACCGTTTGTAATAAGGCTGCCCGGCGCACGCCCGGCATAACGCCCGGCCATCCTTGATTACTTCGCGCCGGTCGTTCACGCCCTCGCCGCACTCCTCGCATCGTATGCGAGCGACGGGACGGCCCGGCCGATCCTCCTCGGGCAACTCTACCGATACGCGCTCGACTTTGAAGAGCGAGTCGTCGGGCAGCACTTTATACGCCTGCAACTGCCGCTGGTACTTGTTCTCTATTTCTGGAAAAGTGCAGTCGGCGGCTTCGCGTGACGAATCGAGCACAAGCACGCGAACCGCCTGCTTTGTAGCGGTATTGAGAAAAGTCGCGGCGAGCTTTCCGTAGTCGTAGAACTTCAACGTGCGCTTGCCAAGCCTGCAACCCGTGACGGTGTTGACGGCGTCGGCGGCGCAACGGTCAATCTCGACGAAGACGAGCAGCTTTTTGAGGTCGGCGCCGCGCGGGTCGTCGATGCCGATCCGGCGGCAGCCCAGCATGGCCATCCTCACGCCTAGCACCTGCCCCGCGCACATATGTCCGTGTGAACGCTCCGCTCTGACCAGTAGCTCTTCGAGAGATTCCATACGTGGCCTTTCGTTCGAGACGCTGATTATACGCCCGAAAAGGGCGATTGGATAAACGGCTAAGACGCTCTATAGGTCCACGGTCGGCTTGCGCGCGGTCTTGGAATGCCCAGGCCAAAGAGCCTCTTTGCAACCTTCAGCACTCCGGAGGTTAGCAGTCCAGCGGGGAATCCGCGAACCTCTGCATCCTTTACCGTGATGACATTCCGGAAAAGCTCAACCGCGGAGATCGGGGACTGGTCTATTATTGTCTTGCTGAGTCATATGCCTCAATGAGGGTATAGTAAGAATCCAGGGTCAAGCCAGAGGATATGAAATGTGACGCCGTCTCTATAGCCAACCATTGGCGCCAATGCGCAGAAGCGAAAGGCTATGAAATTGACGTCGTCAGTTATATGCGCCGGAATGCCA
>JAHFUG010000153.1:5713-15135 GCA_023265195.1 Blastocatellia bacterium
TCTCTTCGATTTCTTTGGCCGCGAACTTCTTGCCTCTATCGAATGACCTAGTTTTGATTCGGCGAGTCATTCATCAATTGAGTCTTGAAATACGTTCTCATAGCCTCAGGTGTAATCTCCCCTTTGGTCGGAGCGGCGTCTCTCCACGGAGGCTCTTCGTGGGTCATATTTCTGAGCTTCCAGGCTGAAAACTGACCGAATACCCTGAAGACTTCGTCGAGAAGCTCGGTGGCCCGCAAATCATAGTTGTCAAGATCAATGTCTCGAGGAACGGGAATAGAATTCGCTCCATATTCTTTATAGTGGCGATAGGCGTCTGGAACTACCGGCCCATGAATCCAGGCCATTATTCGCTCCGGGAAGATCGGTTCATCGAATAGCGCTAAATGGAACCCTTGAGCGTAATACAGGAGCTTCTGAAGCTTAAGATTCGAAATCAAATCGCCGGCATCCAAATCAGTAAGAGCCAGAAAGTACTTCGCAACATCTATGCAGGACAGCATCTTAGCTCCCCTTTTCTTGGACAACCGAGAGCGAATCGGACCGGCCTTGGCTGGCTTGTTCTCTTTTTCTTTTTGCATACTAAACCAAGCTCAGATGCTACTACCCGAAACAACCGGGTTCAGTATAACCGAGCTTCGGTGACTGGTCACGCGAAAAAATCGGTCTTTGGGTCACTGCGGGAGAATCCAAATGAGTCGCGATATTCATTCATGCCCACCTTCCCGACAACGCTGACGGTTTCTTGATGAGATTCGATTCTGAGGCGCCATACTTAGCTATAAACAACGGCGGTTCTATAAGCCTATTCGAGTGGGGCGCTGGCGATGGCCGTTCAGAAGGGAAAGCTCTCAAAGAGATTTCCCTTCAACATGTTCTTCATCAAGAAGCAGAAAGTAGCGGGAGAGACGATTACTATGACCTTACTATCGAAGCCTGGGTGCGTCGTGGCCAATCAATCGTACAAGAGATACGGCGAACGGCGTTCTTCGAAACTAATCAGCGCGCCTTCCCAGTCTTCCTCGATCTGGCTTAGCGAAGCGCCCGCTTCGATTCGCTCGCGCAGTCTCGACGTTCCGGCGATCACGTCGAACGGCAGCTTGTCGTAAACGTACTCATACGGCGGTTGCTTCCAAGCGAAGCGGTTCGGATAGAGCCGCCTTATCGCGGCTATCAAGGCCACACCTGTGATCACGGGCTTGAACAGAAACCGATCCATCACATGAATCTGAACGCCGCCGCATAACTCGCCGGAGTACTTTTGAAACATAGGTTGAAAATGAACCGCGCGGTAACGCACCCCCGGTAGATCGTAGCTTTGCAACTCTTCAAGCAACGCGCCGGGTTCGATGAACGGCGCTCCGGCTATCTCGAAAGGGCGAGTGGAGCCGCGCCCCTCCGAGATGTTGGTTCCTTCGATCAGGACCGTACCCGGATAGACCGCCGCGGTCTCGATCGTGGGCATGTTCGGCGAAGGCATTACCCAAGGCAGCGCCGTGTGGTCGTACCACATCGAACGGCGCCAGCCCTCCATCGGTACGACTTCGAGATCGCAGCCTACGCCAAACTCACGATTGAACATCAATGCAAGCTCGCCCACGGTCATTCCGTGCCGCATGGGTATCGGGTGCATTCCGACGAACGAAGCAAACGCGGGATCCAGCACTCCACCCTCGGTTCTTGCGCCGCTGATTGGATTGGGCCGGTCAAGAACTACGAACCTCTTCCCGCATTCACGAGCGGCCTGCATTGCCAGCGACATGGTGGAAATGAACGTATAGACTCGCGCGCCAACGTCCTGAATGTCGAAGACGAGCGTGTCGACATCGGCCAGCATTTCGGGGGTCGGCTTGCGAGTCTCTCCGTAAAGCGAATAGGCCGGACAGCCGCCGCGGTCTTCAAAAGACAGCCACTCGATCATGTTGTCTTGAGTTTCACCCCGGATCCCGTGCTGAGGACCGAACAGAGCGCGCAAGTTAATGCCGGGATGATTGCGGAACAAATCCGCGGCGTGTTCGAGATTCGAGTTTACCGACGCTGGATTGACGATCAATCCGATGCGCTGCCCTGACAGAGGCACGGACAGCGAGTCCAATATAAGATCGAGACCAACCTTGACATTGCTCGCCATTTATTCGGATCAATCGCCCGCGGCGGCCGCCATCCCGGCCTCAATGGGCGCGATAACGCGATGCTCTTCGCGCGGGAGCTTGTAAGCGAACACCGTGCTCAACATCGTAGCGCCGGCCGCAAGCACCATCACGTTGCGGAACCCGAACGCCGGCACAAGGTAATCGAGCAGCGCGGGCGAAAGCGCTCCTACTCCCCACGCGGCGCCCATCATCAGCGCCGACACCGTGCTGGTCTGTTCCGGAGCCAGCTCCTGCGCCATCGCTACATTGACCGGCATCGTCGAGAGCAGCATGAATCCGCCCAATCCGAGAAGTATGAAGCTCAGCGGCCCGGTTGTCAGGAATGCAACGGCCAGCAACGGCCCCGAAAACAAGCCGGAGTACAGAGTGACCGCACGGCCTGAGATGCGCTCGGCCAGAAAACCGCCCGCTAGTCCGCCGATACCACCGAGCAAGAGAAAGACTGTGAGGCCTCCGCCCGTTCCCGTGACCTCGTATCCCCGTTCGCGGAGCAGGAACGGCAGATAGTTGTTGGTGATCATCTGCATTCCGGAGCGAATCACGGTGATCATGTACAGACACAGCAGAGGCTTCCAAACAGGCAGTAACACCTCAACCAACCTGGGCCTCGCCCGCAAGGTCCCTGAAGCGTCGCGCTCGTTGTCGCGCGAGGGCAGCGGGGGACAAATGGCGTATAGCATGCAAGAGGTGAGGAGACCGATCCCCGCCGCGTAATAGGTCCTGCCAAACCCGAACAGCGTGATGAATAAGGCGATTCCAATCGGCCCTATCGAATAACCAATCGTTCCGGTCGCCGAGAACAAAGCCAACCCAATCCGCTTGCGCCCGCCGGACACGGCCGAAGCCATTGCCGCGGCTTGTGGATGAAACGAACCAATTCCGATTCCACCAAGAACCAACAGCAAGACCAGCCCGGCGTATGACGGCGAGAGTCCGATCATTGATATGAAGAGTCCCGTGATGGCCGGACCAAACACCGCGAACGACCGCCTGGCGTAGCGGTCGGAGATTATTCCGTACACCGGCTGCATGAGCGAAGACGAGACCGAATACAGCGGCGCGAGCCAGAAGACCTGACCGGAGCTTAGGTGCAAATTGTTCTTGAGGAGCGGTAAAAGCGGGAAGATTATGCTCGAATAGGAGTCGTTGACGAAATGCCCGACGCATAAAGCCGCAAGTGTAAGCTTATCCCGTCTCGTCATACCGTGACCATACTGCGTGTCTGGCGCGTATCGCGATCGGCTTCATGCGCTTGCGGCAGTCTTGCCGCCTTTAAGCGAGGCCATCCATTCTCTCGCAACCGAGATGAAGTGGTCGAAAATCGCGCGCGACAATGGATCAGTTCGCCAGTCGATTTCGGGGTGCCACTGAACGCCTAATACGAACTGGCCCGTGCTTGTATTCTCGACCGCTTCGATCACGCCGTCCGGAGTCCAAGCGACCGGAACCAAATCCTTCCCGGCGTTTTCTACAGCTTGATGATGATGACTATTGACCGTGGCTCGCGTCGAGCCGGCAAGCCTGGCGAGCAGCGACGACTCGGTTATGCTGATCGAGTGTTGGCGCGCGTCCCAAGGGTCGCATTCCTTGTGTTTGATAGGCTCCTTGACTTGCGACGCGATGTCCTGAATCAGCGAGCCTCCGCGATAGACGTTGAGTATGTGAATACCGAAGCAAATGCAGAGCACTGGCATTCCTCTTTGTTCGGCGGCCTCCAGCAGCATCAGATCCATCTCATCGCGCCTCGCGACACTGACGCCGCATTCAGGAATTGGTTTGCGGCCGTATCTCAACGGGTCGACGTCGCTGTCCGAACCCGAAATGCAGATCGCGTCCAGCCGGTCCATCACCGAATCGATGAAAGCGCGGTCCGGTAGAAGCGGCAACAACACTGGCGCGCCTCCAGCGGCGAGGAGTGCGTCGGGGTAGTCTGCTCGCAGGTTGTAGTAGGTTGTTTCCCAATTGAAACGGCAGGGAATGCCCACGGCCGGTCTAGATTGCGAAATCAAGTTTCAGTTACCCCTTTTGCCGGAAATCGACGGTCGGCTTAGTGTATTAGCATGTCTCAGCCACGCAATAACATCCTCAAGAGGCTCGCCCGTTCTCCCTTGGCTACGGCCTTGCTCAGGCGAATCAGTCTACAGCGGAGGTTCTTCGTCATCATCTGCTCTTCATCCGGGTTTCCAGACAATCCAACGAGTCTTAGCTCGACGTCGGTCCCGATCATTTCTCCTGGTTCACTTGCAGCGAGTGAACGACCTTCGTAGCCATAGCACCCTATCCGTAATGTAATCGTTGATGTTATACCGCTGTCTTTTCGTTGGCAATGCACTCGACGGATTTGGTGGTGGACGTGGCTTTGCGCAAACCCGCATCCGGTCCTATCGCTTTGTGCCGACTGAGGATTCTATACAAATGGCAAAGAACGGGCCGGGGAATAACGCTTGAACCAGTAGGCGGGCAATCAGGTACGTCGGCGTACTCGCTGGTATAGCCATCTCTCTATAACTGTTTTTGCTATGAGCCGCCATACTTCAACAGGGTTGAAGTCTCGGGAACGCTGCCGAATAGTCGCACTGCTTGATCCCTCTTTCGACATACGTAGGCTACGCACCGATCTACCGCGACGGAAGCACGTATTGACGCCGCTCCAGTACGCTTGATGGAACCTACCAGAGCAGAATGGCGAAGAAGAAGAAAGTCGAATAGACAAATCTCGTATTTGTCATATATCTGCTTTATCTTCTCATTCTCCTTTTTCTTGAGCGCGTTTTCCAGGTTCATCTGTGCCTGCCGTATTGAGGAATCGTTTCTGTAGCTCAGAACGAGAGCTATGGCTTCCCAGATATTGACTTCCTGCAGCGCATCTATGGTCTTTGTTAAGGTCGTATCCATATATTTTGCCCAGCGGTTATAAGGCACTGACGCATCAATGATCCCCCTACGCAATTCATCGCGCAGCTCAAAAAGTTTGAATCTCGCATCCAGCTTTTTGAGTCCAAGGCTTTCTTGTCTCAAGGCCCTATTCAGCAGCCCTGCAAAAATCGCAAGTGTTACAATCGCATACAGCATTGGTCTCTTACTTCCTTCCAGAAATCGTCTCTGGCTTAACGTGTTGCAACTCTTGTCCTGTCAAAAGCTGCTGTAACAAACTCTTTTCGTTCCCCACTCGCTCCATCTCTTTGCTCAACTTATCAAGCTTCCTGTCGTACCATCGCTTCTGAGCAAGAACCGTGCATAAAGAAACGACGCAGATAACAGCTATCGGCCAAGCGCGCTTAGTGTCGTTGCCGAGTACGTACATTTCGATAATACGCTGTTTCTGGTCGGCGGTCGCAGATTGAAAGACGAATGTGTATCCAAGGAAGAGAATCCCGCCCGGCCAACCAAACGTTTCAATAATCGAAGTGAAGACTTTTGCCAAGCCTTGAACAAGAGCGACACCTGTTGCTGACTTTGGTGCGGTTTGTTTTTTCGCCATAGCCGTTCTTTTGACTTCTTTGCCAGCATAACAGCGCCTCCCCCTCCCCTTCCATCTCCTAGCCTATTAAACTCAAAAGGAGGCTAGCACATAACAACATGAGAACCTATCCACACACGGATAGGAGCGCCAAGCGCGAATGCAGGCCCTGGTTGCAACGAAGAATCGAGCCAACGTTGTTTGTCCCCTTGCCGAAGGACGACAAGGAAGTAGAAGCTAATCAAATCCTCTTTACAGCAACTACCGAGAAAGGCTTATCGAGTGTACATGACAGCCCGTTCCGGCAAACAATAACAGATAAGATAATACTCAGACCAGACAGGTGTGCCTGCCTTCTCGGTGTACCTTATAGATAATGCTGAAACTCGGCTGCGGAATCTGGGTATTGGGCGCAGCTCGAAACCAAAAGTGTTGACCCTGCCGCCACAGGGCCTAAAATGGACCGGATTGAAGGAGACCCTCATCGGATAACCAGCCTCGATCCTTGCGAGATAGCAAATGCGACAAGAAGCCACGACAGACGATGAATCGGCCGCCACCGCCATTAGGTTCTCTTTAATCATCCCGGCGTACAACGAACAGTTCTATCTTCCGCGCCTGCTCGCTACGGTGAACCGAGCCCGATCCAAATACCGCGGCGGCCGGGAGGCGATCGAAATCATAGTCGCGGACAACGGCTCCACCGACCTAACCGCCGATGTAGCGCGCCGAGCCGGCTGCCGCGTCGTAGCCGTGAAAAACCGAGTGATCGCCGCGGCCCGCAACGGAGGGGCGCGAGCCGCGCAAGGCGAATTGTTGTGCTTTGTCGACGCGGATTCGCAGATTCACCCTGACACATTCAACGCCATTGACGCGGCGCTGGCTAACGGTGAAGTGGTAGCCGGCGCGACTGGAGGCCGCCTTGAGCGAAGGTCGCTAGGCATAGGGTTAACGTGGCTGATGTTCCAGCCGATGATCTGGATTCTGGGACTGGATACCGGCGTGGTGTTCTGCCGGCGCAAGGATTATGAAACAGTCGGTGGCTACAACGAACAGAGGTTCTTCGCCGAGGACGTGCAGTTCCTGATGGACATGAAAAAGTTGGGTCGAAGCCGGGGACAGCGATTCGAACGAGTGACGTCTTCGCGTGTGGTGCTCTCCACACGAAAGTTCGACAAGTACGGCGACTGGCATTCACTCAAAGCGCTGTTCAGTTATCCCTATTGGCAGTTGTTCTCGAAGTGCTCGTTAGACAACTGGGTGAAGGCGTATTGGTACGAGGATCGGTAGAGCGATCTTCGCCTTAGTCTTCCTCGATCCTATCTTTTCTTATCTACGGCGAGTTTGACCGCATCGGAGAATACATGATAGCTTGCGGGTTTCGCGGCGAGCTCTTTCTAATTCCATACGCTCTTCGGGTGCCCCGTTCGCGGGGAGAATAGGGAAGCGGGTGAAATTCCCGCACGGTCCCGCCACTGTGAAGCTTCCGGTGCCGCCAGGCATACCGCCACTAACCGATGGTTAGGAAGGCGCCAGGCAGCCGGACTCGGCGAAGCGAGTCCAGGAAGTTGAGTCAGGAGACCTGCCCGAGCGCATTCCAGACGCCGGCGCTCCGCGTGAGAGGGCCAGTAGTCAGGCAGTCCATTCAATCAATGAAGCTCCTGCCCGGCTTGCTCCGCCAGCCGGCGGGAGTTTTTCTTTTGCTACTGAGATCCTCGATCGATTCATCAAGCACGCCCCCGCGGCGGATGCCCGTCATGGCGGCCTTGGCATTGGTTCTACTATCGAGCTGCGCGCGTTCAACCGGCTCAGCCGGAGGCAAGCAGTTCACCGACGAGATCGGCCGCCAACTTACCTTAGCTGCGCCTCCGCGGCGGATCGTCTCACTGGCGCCTTCCATCACCGAAACACTGTTCGCCCTCGGTTTGAAGGAACGGATCGTGGGCGTGACCTCATTCTGCGACTACCCGCCCGACGCCGCGCGCGTCGAAAGAGTCGGAGACACCCTGCGTCCCAGCACCGAAAAGATTGTCGCGCTGAAGGCGGATCTTGTCGTCATCTCAACCTCGAGCCAGCTCGAGCCGTTCGTCAAGCGGCTCGACGATCTCGGCGTCCCGGTGTACGTAAGCAATCCGCGCGACCTCGAGGGCGTGCTTCGGTCGATAGAAAAGATAGGTGAAGTCACCGGCGCGGCCGATCGCGCGCGCGAAGTAATCGGAGAAATGCGGGAGCGCGTCGAGGAAATTGCTTCCCGCGTGGAAGGCCGTGGACAACCGCCGGTGTTGATTCTGCTTGGAGTCCAGCCGCTAATAACGGCGGGCGGTGGAAGTTTCTTGAGCGACCTTGTTAAGCGGGCGGGCGGGCGATCGATCTCGGACGACATCGCAAGCGACTATCCTCAGTTCAGCCTCGAGACCGCGCTCGCGCGCCGGCCTGAGGTCATATTCCTTCAGGCAGGCGAGAGCAAGCTTCCAGACCGCTTGAACGATACGCCCGCCGCCCGATCCGGCAGCGTATTTCACTTGAACGACGACCTCTTGCTGCGTCCCGGCCCTCGCATAGTAGACGGGCTGGAAGAAATGGCTAAGAAGATTCATCCGGGCTTCGATTGAAACCAAGGCGTATCCCGGAGGCGAAAAACGCTATGATCGGTGGTCAAAACCGGGAACACTAGCCGCGGATCGGCGAGAGAATCGATAGCGATCGGCGTGCGTTGGATGTTGAGAATGAGAACCGCGGCGGCAACCATAGGAACCGGCGAATCGCGCAGCTCACTGCGCGAGCGGCTCACCCGCCGGCGTCTTGCACTAACAGTCTTAATGTTGCTGATCATACTCTTGCTGGTGGCGATTGGCGCGGTGGCGGTAGGAAGCGAGCACGTCGGTATTGGGCAGATTGCCGGATTAGTCTCGTCGTGGATCACCGGAAGAGCTGCGGACATTCAGCCGGATCACAGGACGATCATCACCGACATAAGACTGCCTCGAGTGCTGACGGCGATTATGGTGGGAGGCTCGCTGTCGGTTGCGGGCGCCGGATATCAGGCGTTGTTGAGAAATCCACTGGGCGATCCCTACATTCTCGGCGTCTCAACCGGCGCGGCGGTGGGCGCGATCCTGGCAACCATATTTGGCCAATCACTGCTCGTGAGCCGTCCTATCGCGGCGTTCATCGGAGCCCTGGTAACTATCGCCATTGTCTATCTCCTGGGGCGAGGCCGGGGCGCTTCAACGGACAGATTGATACTTGCGGGAGTAATAACGAACGCCTTTCTGTCTTCTGTGGTGATTTTCTTGCTGACGGCGCTTGCGGGTTCGCAGTTGCCAAGCGCGTTTTCGTGGTTGATGGGAGATCTGAGCGGCGAGTTTCGGCTGATGCCGATCGCGTTTACTTTAATGATGGCGGGTATGGCGGTGATCTTCGCTTGCGCGCGAAGTCTGAATCTTCTGATGACGGGCGAAGACGACGCGCTCGCGCTTGGAGTCGACGTCGGGCGCGTCAAGCTCGTCGTGTACGTCGCGGCGTCGTTGATAACCGGGGCGGCGGTGGCGATCAGCGGAGTCATCGGCTTTGTCGGGCTAATAATACCTCATGCGATTCGGCTCGTAGGCGGCAGCGATAACAGATTGGTGATTCCCGCCTCGGCGCTGGCGGGGGCCGCCTTCCTGGTCTTAGCGGACACCGCGGGACGAACAGTGGTGGCCCCTCAAGAACTACACGTTGGAGTAATAACTGCTCTAATCGGGGCTCCCGCGTTCGTATATTTGCTAATGCGGAGGATGTAGGGAATTGTCATTTGTCATTTGTCA
>JAHFUG010000533.1 GCA_023265195.1 Blastocatellia bacterium
AGTTGCGCGGCCGCCGGAAGGGCCTGCCGATCCAACTTGCCGCTGGGAGTTAATGGGAATGATTCCAAGGCGACAATCGTCGTAGGCGTCATGTACTCCGGCAGCCGGCCCTTCACATAATCTTTCAATTCGTAATCAGAGAATTGAGAGTCCGCCCGATAGACGACATAGGCGATGAGCTGATTTTGCCCGGAAGCGTCTTTTCCTCCCGTCACAACGGCTGCTTCAATCGCTGGGTGAGCCGCTAGAATTGCTTCTATCTCACCCGGCTCTATCCGGAAGCCTCTGATCTTGAGTTGATGATCCTTGCGCCCCAGGAACTCGATGAACCCATCGTCCAGGAATCGGCCCGCATCGCCCGTTTGATACAACCGCGCTCCGGGAGCCGCGGAAAAGGGGTCGGGAACGAATCTTTCGGCGGTGAGGTCCGGAGCTCCCAGATATCCGCGGGCCACACCGACACCTCCAATGTGCAATTCACCCGCTGCGCACAAAGCCGCGGGCTCGAAGTTCTCGGTCAGCACGTACATCTTGACGTTCGACATCGCCTGGCCGATCGAAGGTTTGCGTTTGCCGCCGCGGCATTCTCCGATCGTTGCGCAGACGGTCGCCTCGGTAGGGCCATAAGCATTCAGAAACAGCCGGTTCCCCTTCCAGCGCGCGACGAGTTCAGGAGCCAGCGCTTCGCCGGCCGCCACGAGAGTTCCAAGCGCGGGCAGGACTTCACTGGGCAGGACCGAAAGAACCGACGGCGGCAACGTCACCACGGTGATCTCGAGTTCCCTCAACAAACGAGTCAGCGCCTGCCCGGGCAAAAGCGCGTCACGCGAGGCGCCGCATAGTGTCGCTCCCGACACCAGAGCGGTGAAGATTTCCGAAATCGACGCGTCAAAACTGGGAGAGGCGAATTGCAGGACGCGTGACGTTCGTTCGATCTTGAATGAACGAATCTGCGCCTCCGCCAAATTGCAGAGGCCGCCGTGCTGAACCATGACGCCTTTCGGTCGACCGGTCGATCCCGATGTGTAGATGATGTAGGCCAGGCTCTCCGGACTCGTCTTACAGGGAAGATTCAGAACGTCGCGGCGGGCTAAGTCGCTTCGCTCGTCGTCAAGCGAGATGACTTTGAGATCGCGCCCAAGAAGGCCGTCAGGAAGCAGGTCTCTTGTAATGACTAGTTCGGCGCCGGAGCTCTCAACGATGTATCCCAACCTCTCGGCGGGATAGGCCGGATCCAGGGGAACGTAGGCGCCTCCAGCCTTCAAGATGGCTAGCAATGAAATCACCATCTCCGGCGAACGTTCCATGCAGACGGCGACGCGGCTCTCAATGCCCGTTCCCACCTCGATCAAATAGTGCCCGAGTTGATTGGCCGACGAGTTCAGATTCGCGTAGGTGATGTGCTGTCCTTCGAAGGCCAGAGCAATCGTCTCGGGCGTTCGTTCGACCTGGGCTTCGAATAGCTCCTGAATGCATTTGCCGGACGCGTATGGGTAGCTTGTCTCATTCCACTCGAACAACGTTCTATGCTTTTCAGCGTCGCTTATGATCTCAACCGCGGAAACAGTCTGTTTGGTCCCGGAGACGGTTGCTCGTAGCGTTCGCAGGTAATGTTCGGCGAACGCTTCGACCGAGCCTCTGCTAAAGAGGCTTTGGTTGAATTCAACCCGGCCGCTTATTCCGTTGACCTTTGATTCAAACGAGATCGTGACGTCATTTCGAACCTCGGCCAGCGGCTCGTGGATGTCTTTGAATTCGACGGCTACGTCGAACAGTGGACAGCGGTTCGAGATATGGCCGAGGCCCGCGTCCAGGATAATCTGCTCGTAGCCGTAGTCCTGCTTGCCGTATGACTCCAGCAATGTCTCGCGCACCTTCCCCAACACATCTCGCACCGTCATCGATCCGGTGATTTCAGTCTTGATCGGCAACGCGTTGAGCTTTTGAGCCCCCGGTCTATCCTTACCGCGGGCGGGACTGCCGATTATGATCGCTGCCGAACCGGTGTACTTATGAAGACAGATATTCAAGGCGGTCACGAAAGTGACATATATCAGGAAGGGGGAGCCGCCGGTCACTTTGATGACGTCCCGGTAAACGTCATCGGGCACGTTTAATTCGAGGGTCTCCGTATTCGCAATGAATGTGCCGGGTCTTTCATAGTCCAGGAACAGGTTGGCAGTACCGAGTTGATACGTCGATCTCTCGCGCCAGTAGTCCCGGAGATGTAATCGCTCGCGGCCAAACATAGTGATTCCATCGCTCATAACAAGATTCCTCGTAAGAAGTGGGTGAATGACCAAATCAGAAAGGACAGAAAGGGACAAGGGACAGCAAGGGACAACCAAGGGACAACAAAGGACGAAAGACAAATGACCGTGACCAATGACAAATGACAAATGACCAATGACCAATGACTAACTAACCAGGGCGTGTTCAGCGAGCGCGGGCCGGCGTTCGTTCAATAAACTTTCAATGAGGCCGGCTCCGATGCACGAGGCTTCGCTCGCGCGGAATCGCCGGCTCATCGATTCCGCCCGCAACCGGTAAGCTTTGTCCTGCATTACGGCGTCGATCAATTGGCCAACGGACTCGACGGAGGCGTTCCTAATGTCGCCCCTGAGACCCAACCGATGACGTTCAATTCTCGCCGCATTCATGGGCTGGTCCCGCAGTAACGGGAAACTGATCAACGGAACGCCGAAGTAGATCGCTTCCTTGACGCTGTTGAGCCCCCCGTGACCGATCATCAGCGACGCGGCCTTCAAGATTTCCATTTGCGGCGCAACGTCGATCATAACGACATTCGGAGGGACGTCATGAAACCGATCGCCGCCAAGGTGCTTCCCCGTAGCGAGCACCATTTGCAGGCGCGGCCTGGCGGCCATTGCATCGACGATTGTTTGCAGCAGGCGCCCGCTGCCTTCATGAAGCCTGGCCTGACTACCCAGCGAGCAATAAATCAGATCCTTCTCCGAATCCAGCAATCGCCACGGAAATGGTTGTTCTACTCGGCCGACGTCGACCGAGGCTTCCACGTAGTAATACCGGCGATTGAAGTCTCTCGGGCGGGGAAGATCAAACTCCTCCGGGCAGAGAATGAGTTCGGGTATGTGACGAACGTACTTGTAGGCGAAGTGGCCGCTCTCATCGATATGGTTATCAAAGTTCGTGCTCATGAAGACCGTAGCGCAAGCGTCTCCGCACATAAGAGCAACCTCGGGCAGAAGCGTGTCGATGATAACCGCGTCCGGCCGGATGTTCTCGAGGGACCCCTCGATTTCCTCCTGGATTACATCCATCGCGCTCCGTTTCCCTCTGAGCTTGGCCTCCAACAACGTTTGAATTGCTTCAGCGGTCTCCAAATTAGGACCTTGGGAAGCCAGCGCCTGGGCGAAACCATCAGGATACAGATTCGCGAAAAGCCTTCTGACCTCGAGTCCCTGAGATCTAATGTGTTGCTCGAAGTCGGGAATGGCCAGATACCATACATCGTGCTTTCTCGCTTTTAGATCCTTTGCAATCTTGAAGCTGGCGTTCGTGTGTCCCATCTCGGGAAACATAACAAAGAGTATCGTCGCCATAGCACCCCCTTGTAAGCAGTCAGTAATCAGCGGTCAGCAGTCAGCGGTCAGCGGTCAGCGGTCAGCGGTCAGCGGTCAGCGGTCAGCGGTCAGCGGTCAGAGAGTCTCAAACCAATCCGCAATTCGCAATCCCCAATTCCGCAATCATCAATCATCAATCATCAATTCCCCCTCTCAGTCTTGAAATACGAACTCGCCTTCGGCGTCGGGAACCGCAATAGGCCGATAAGCCGGCGCGGCGTTAGGATCCGCAACCGCCGACTCAATGATTTGACCAAAGCCGCTCATCATATTCTCTATGGTCTCGCCGTCAAACTGGTCTTCGCGATAGTGAATGGTCACAACCCATTCGCATTCCCGTTCGTTGATTCGGAAGAGAAGATCAAACCTCTGTTCCATTGAAGCGATAGCCTTACGCGCGGAATCCAAACCTTCGGAATGAGAACTCTGATCAATGGCGGCCTGTTCATAAATCAACACGGCGTCCACGGGATAGTTATGTCCCGAGGCGGAGCCGAACGTTCTATCCACTCCGTCAAACTGAGGCAGGCCGTGAATCCTCGCCGCCGATTCCACGCGCCGGACGCGCTCGGTCAGTTCGAGAAAAGAAAGGTTGTCTGAGACATCGACGCGCAGCGGCAGAATTGGAAACAAATCAACACTCGAGGATTCAGCCAAGCTTTCGTCGACGATGCCTACGCAAACATCATCTTTGCCCATCCAGGTATGGAGCAACGCGGTCAACGCGGCGACATGAAAGATTCGCGCAGGGCAACCGTCCACGAACCACGAGGACCGCGCTTCGGGATTCCGCGGCAATGAAACGGTCTCTACCTTCTTGTTTCTGTCCGATCCGCGAACTCCCAGGTTCGGCGCTGAGAACAGGGGCCTCAAACTCTTCAGTTGCCGGGCCCAGTAGTCAGAACCCGCGCTAACGGAGCTCCGCGTCTTACCGCCGAAGCCGGAGTCGAAATGGAGTTCTCGACGGCCACACAAGCGATCCGCCTC
>JAHFUG010000534.1 GCA_023265195.1 Blastocatellia bacterium
CAACAAGAGAGAGTACGTCGAATGGATCACGGAAGCCAAGACCGAAGGGACTCGAAACAAGCGATTGGAGCAAGCCATCGAATGGATGTCCGAAGGCAAGGTGAGAAACTGGAAGTACATCAGGAAATGAGGGGATCGGTTACAGGGAACAGGTTATAGGCACAGGTTACAGCGGACACTTTACAGTCTGATAGGACAACTCCAGGTCTCGATCCTTCCCTCTCTCCTCTGTAACCTGTTCCCTGTTCCCTGTTCCCTGTCCCCTGCCCTCCCCTACTTCTCCTTCAGATAGGGAGCCACTATCGACTTCCACAATGCGTAGCCGGCTGGCGTCATGTGCAGCCCGTCTTCTATGAATAACTCGGGCCGGGGTTTTCCGTCCACGCCAAGCATAGCCGGGAATACGTCTATGAATATCAGCCGCTTGTCTTTTGACGCGTATTTCCTGACCATCTCATTGACCGATGCAATCTTGTCGACGAGATTCCAGCGCGCCAGGCTGGGCTTTATGGAAATGAACGCGATTCGAACGTCGCCCAATCGCTGGCGAACTTTGTTGACGAATTCTTTGTAGTCTTCAAATACCCGATCTCGTGTTTTGCCCGCGGCCAAATCGTTGTCTCCCGCGTATAGCACAACCAATCGCGGTTGGTAAGGAACGATGATCCGATCCGCGAAATAGGTTGAATCCTCGATTTGAGAGCCACCAAAACCGCGATTGACGACCTTGGCCGCTGGGAAGTCCCGCTCGAGCGTTCTCCACAACCTGATCGATGAGCTGCCGACGAAAAGAACCGCTCCTTTGGGAGGCGGATTCTTTAGATCGGCCTCCTCGAATTTCTTGATCTCCGATTCCCATTGATGCGCCGCCTGCGCCGCTTGCTGAGATTGCGCAACGCAAATGGCGGTCAGTGCGAGCAACGCGGCTGAAAAGAAACGAGACATCAGTGTCATTCTTGTCACTTGATCCTTTCTGTCTGAAGTTCGGAACGTTGCCTGTCTTTCGCGACGACTGCGTGAGCCTCGCAATGAAACAACCCAAAGGGCAACCTCGCATTTGCGTTCGCGCGCTGGTTGACTACATACACTCGGCGTTGTCCTTCTTAAAGCGCAGGAGTTCCAACTCAGGTTCAATCGCGCGCCCCTCTTCGGCTTGCCACTGCGCTACGGCGCCGATGGCGGAGGAACTCGCCGCTTTGTCGCCTGCTCGAAAGCGTAAGCGAGTTCGATCAGCCGCGGTTCGCTGCACGCCAAACCCGTGAAGCCGACTCCGAACGGGGCCGGTTTTGCAGCGAAGCCTTCAGGAAACTGCTGGGTCGGCGCGTTCGGGACCAAACCAAACGGCACGAGCACCGTCGGATAGCCAGGCTTAGCGGCGATCGCGGCGCTGCTCGGACCCGGAAATAACAGCGCGTCCAATTGATACTTTTTCATCGCCGCGTCGATGCCGTTCGTTGCCGAAAGCCGGAGATCTTTCTCTCGATCGGCGCGATACCTCGCGGCGTCCGTTTCGACATTCATTTCATCCGAGATGTCGAGCAGCGCCTGTCCATACTTGATGGACCCCGCTCGCTGATGAGCCACGTTCCACTGGCGCAGTTCCGTCAGCGTCTTCACTGGAGCCGCCGCACCGAGAGACGCCAGCCATTTGTTGAAGTCGCGCTTCATGCCGTATTTGAAGACCACCGAACACCCGGCGTCCTTGCCTTTCGCGTTGTCCAAGCCGGAACAGGTGTTCCAGAGCAGGAAGTTCTCTTGCGGATCGGTAGCCACGATGCTCGGAATCTCAACCGGATCGACGATGACCGCGCCTTGCTGCTTGAGGATGGTGATTGCTTCTTCCATGACTCTTGCCTGAGCCGCGTCGAGCCCACCGCGAGGCTCCTTTGCGCCAGGCAACGTGATCTTGTCGTAAAAGAATGCTCGAGGTATACCGATGCGCGCGCCCTTCAAGCCACCGGCATTGAGAAACCGCGTGTAGTCGCCGCCAGGAACCCGCGAGCACAGCGAGGTCGCTGAATCGTTGGAATCCGGAGCCGCGCCTTCCAGGACACCGAGCAGAATCGCGGCGTCGGCTACTGTTTTGGCCATTGGTCCGGGCGTGTCCTGATCGGCGGTGATGGGAATGACGCCGTAGCGGCTGACGCGGCCGAGCGTCGGCTTGACGCCTGCCAGCATATTCTGGTTGGACGGGCTCAGAATCGAGCCTGAGGTCTCAGTGCCGACGTTCGCCGCCCAGAAGTTCGCCGCGGTCCCGACGCCCGAGCTCGACCCGCCCGTGAAGAGCGCAGGCCGCCCATCGAACGTCGCCTCGCGCGGATCGCGCCGCGGATCATAAGGGTTGAAACCGTGGCCGGCGATCGCGTTGTAGTTCGCGGGCATGCCGGCCGCCACCCAATTAGCGAGTTCGGTCATGTTGGTCTTGGCGATGATGATGGCTCCAGCGTCGCGGAGGTTCTTCGTGAGCGTGGCTTCATAGGGCGGGACAAGGCCATCAAACGCGAGCGCGCCGCCGGTCGTCGGCATGTCCGTCGTATGAATGTTGTCCTTGAGGGCGATAGGTATGCCATGCAGTGGACCTCGAATCTTCCCTTGCGCGCGCTCACGATCCCGAGCGTCCGCCTCATCGAGCGCATGAGGATTCACGGCGATGACGGCGTTCAGCTTGTCTTCGTAAGTCGCGATGCGGGTGAGGTACTGCTGGACGATCTCTCGCGAGGTGACGCGGCCCTGTTCCATAGCCGTCTGCATCTCGCGTATGGTTGATTCAACCACGGTGAATGGTTGTTTGGCCGGGCTTACGGGCGGCCGGCTTTGCGCGGTCAGGAGAAGCGCTGCCATTGCGAAAACCAGAGCATGTGTCATCGGTGTTCTTCCTTTTGAAATTTGGACAGGAAGCCTACCACGTTGTGGGGGCGGAGACTACTTCTTCTCGACCGGATATTGGACTCTAAGTGATGCGCCACGGATGAACACGGATGAACACTGATGGAGCAAGACTTCGGCGAACGCCGCCTCACGGTTTCAAGTGGTACAGCATCCGAGGGAATGGTATAGCCTCGCGGACGTGCTCGAGTCCGCAAATCCAGCCCACACAACGTTCGATCCCCATCCCAAATCCCGAATGAGGGAACGTCCCATATCTACGCAAATCGAGATACCAATCAAAGGCTTCCCTCGGCAGATTATGTTCTTCAATGCGCTGTAACAATAGATCGTACGACGTCGCACGCTGCCCACCCCCGATTATCTCGCCACAGCCTTCAGGCGCCAGCATGTCCACACACAGCGCCTTCGTCGAGTCTTGCGGGTCGGGCTCCATGTAAAAAGCTTTGACCTTTGCCGGATACCGGTGCACCATCACCGGCCTGTCGAATTGAGACGAGATATAGGTTTCATCGGGTGATCCCAGATCGCTGCCATACTCGAAGGGATTCTCCAGCGCGCCCGACTTATGCGCGTCATCCAGCATTCGCGCCGCTTCATCGTAGCTGATGCGGGGGAAGGGCGGTTCTATTTTCTCGAGGCTGGTTGAGTCGCGCTCGAGGATTTCCAACTCCGCCCGGCAATTCTCCAAGACGCGCCGGAGTATGTAGCATATGAAATTCTCCGACAGCTCCATCAGACCGTCGAGATCCATATAAGCGATTTCAGGCTCAACCATCCAAAACTCGGTCAAGTGCCTTCTGGTTTTCGATTTCTCGGCGCGGAAAGTCGGCCCGAAAGTATACACGCGGCCGAAAGCGGCGGCCGTCGCTTCATTGTAAAGCTGGCCTGATTGAGCGAGGTACGCCTTGGCGTCGCCGAAGTAGTCTACTTCAAAGAGAGTAGTAGTTCCCTCGCAAGCAGCCGGCGTCAATATCGGCGTATCGAGCAGGAGAAATCCATTCGAATCGAAAAAATCCCTAACCGCGCGGATGACCTGCGCTCTCACGCGCAGTATTGCATGCGTGCGGCGGGACCTCAGCCAAAGGTGCCGGTTGCTCATCAAAAACTCTATGCCATGCTCTTTGGGTGTTATGGGGTAAGGCTCGGCGACGGCTACGATTTGCAGGTTGATAATGTCCAACTCGAAAACGCCGGGACGTTTTGGGTGCTCGCGCGTGCGTCCTTGCACGATTATGGAAGATTCCTGCGTTAGGGTCTCGAACCTCGTCCAGAGTTCCTCGCTCACATCCTTCTTTGAGACCACTCCTTGTATGATTCCGGACCCGTCGCGGATTTCTAGAAACCTCAACTTGCCGCTCGAGCGAATATTGTAGAGCCAGCCCTTTATGGTTACTTCCTCCCCGACATATTTGCCGATATCCGATATGTAAACCTGTTCCATTCAATCTTCTCCCGATTCGAATTGTAAACGAAACGCAAATGATTGGCGTCTTTGCGTTCGCGTTGAGCGTGCGAAAGAGTCTCTCACTACCGGCGCCGCGAACATGGGACGGACTGTCAGTTTTGTAAGGCCGCCGCGGGTTTCGCCAGATTAGAGTTCGCCACAATTTCCAAATATCTCTCCGATCTCCTCGGCAATGATGCGCCGCCGGCCGCGGCAGCCAATGATCTTAGCACCCCGCGCCAAAATGTAGCAGTG
>JAHFUG010000535.1 GCA_023265195.1 Blastocatellia bacterium
AGTGGCCCTCCTAACGGAGGGCGGAAACGTTCCACCAACGCGTGCTATAAACATGACCCTCCTATGGAGGGCCAAAAGGAAATGGCCAAACTCCAGACATCTCTGCGCCTCTGCCGTGAATCTTCAAGCGAAGTAGGGCATGACTTTTTCGCCGAGAGTCTTGATGGACTCCATGATTAACTCGTGCGGCGTGGTTCCCGTTTGCATGACCAACATCAATTCGTCAACACCGGCGTCCGCGAATCGCTGAACCGACTCACGAGCAGCATGTGGATCCCCAATCACCGAAGAGAGCTGAGACTGCGGAGTGTGGCGGACGCGCCCGAAATCCCTGACATAATCATCCGGCAAGAAGTCCTTCCTGACGGGAATCGCCCCTACGGGTCTTTCGCCTCGATAATAGTGGAGTAGAGCCTGGGTGAAATACATCGATCCGCGCAAGCCGTGCCGGCAAGCCTCCTGATCGTCAGGCAACACGAGACAGGCGGCGCTACAGGCGAAATGATTGGTTACAGTCGAACCAATCGGCGTGCTCGCGGCGATTGCGTCTCGATACTCGCGCACATAACCGGCTAAGACGTCACCCCGGTACGTCGCCAGATTCAGCGCGCCGATCCCGAGCGCGCCCACTCCGCGGGCGTCTTCCGGCTTAGAGCACGCGGCGAAGATCGGCGGATGAGGTTTCTGGAGAGGCGTGGGCACGATGTAGGTAGGAGGGATGTCGAAGAACCGTCCCTTGTAGCTGAAGGGCTCGGGTTTCCACATCCTCGGGATCATTTCGAGGGCTTCGCGCCATTCGTCGTACAGCGCGGACTTATCGACTTCAAAAGCCTCCTGCTCGACTCTCGACCCTGACCTCGCCGTCCCCCAATTGACGCGTCCGCCGGATAGAATATCGAGAGTAGCGATACGTTCGGCGATCCGAATGGGATGGTTGTAGCGGTGAGGCAGGAGCGTGCAGCCGTGTCCGATTCGGATGCGGCTGGTCTTCGCCGCCACGAACGCGAGAAATACCTCCGGGGCTGAGGAATGCGAGTACTCGTACAACCCATGATGTTCGACTTCCCACACGCAGTGATAACCGATCTCGTCGGCAAGCCGAGCCTGTTGCACGGAGTCTTGAAAGAGTCTTGCCTCTTTCTCCGGCGTCGAATCGGCCACCTGCATTTCAAAGAATAGTGAAAATTTCATCGTTACCTCGAAAGCGGCCCTGAGATGGCTCAATCCACAATCAAACGCGACCAGTACGTTGTGGCGGCCACGCTAAAGAACGTCGCGGCGGCGCGTCCCGTGTCTCCGCGATATGTGTTAACGTTTGTCATCAACGCCCGCCCTGGCGTCGAACTCTCTATGGCTAAGGGTCATGAAAGTGTCTAACCCACGGACGCGAAATACTGCGCTCAATTAGTGGTGTTGGGCGGATTGAAAATTGGCGCTCAGAGAGTCTCGTCGAGTCAACTTCCGGATTAACCGCTGATCTTCGCTGCCTTCGGGCCGCTGATCCGCGCTGATTTGCGTTTCGTAGTCAGCGCAAATCAGCGGCTTTCCTTTATGGCAATTTGCGCCGAGCGCAACCATATCCAATAGCCTCATTCGCCCTTCGACGCAACGACGATCATCTCTTCCGAATCATCTTCCAATTCTTCTCCCCGCCATCCTCCATAAATTCGAACCGAGGCGAATCCAACCGACTCGCAGAGGCCGGTGATTTCCGGGCCGGTGTAGATGCGGCAGGAGTATGGCGGGAGGTCTTCGCGAACGCCCTCCGAATCGACAAGAATCCATCTGCCGTTCAGCCGCTTCCGCTCCTTATCAAAGCTCTCGACGATCTCGAGACTCCTTCCACTGCGGAGTTGGCGGCGCTCGAGGAACTTGTACTCTCCGCGAACGATACGTCCAACGTTCACATCGGTGTGAAGCAGAAATCGCCCGCCGGGTTTAAGCGCGTGAAAAAAATTCGACAGCACGCGGACGTTGTCCCGTTCGTCATCGAAAAAACCGAAGGCCAAGAACATGTTGATCACGGCGTCGAATTGCTCCCGATGCTCGAGTTCCAACATGTTCTCGAGCGCGAACGTAAGCGCGCCGCCGCCGTTGGCCCCGTTGGCGTTTCGATGGGCGGCTTCCAGCATCTCGTGGTTGATATCGCTCCCCAGGACCTGAAAGCCCTTCTTCGCGAGGGGAATAGAGTGCCGGCCATACCCGCAAGGACAGTCCAGTATTGAAGCCCCCGGCCGCAGCGAAAGCAGTCTAATGACGCCTTCCACTTCGCGAGAGGTCCGCATCGAAAGCGTCTGCGGAGTTGACAGGAATCCCTCGACCGAATCGTCGCCTTCCATGTACTTCATGCCGAAGAAACCAGCGCCGTTCTCATACCAACAAGGAACGGACCTAGTCCGCGAGGTTCAGCGCCGTCAGCACTTGGCGAACTCTGGAGTGAATCATAACCGTCCTTCACTTCCGTCATTCAGATGGAGGCGCTCCCGGAGGCAGGTAATCGCCGGAGAGACAATCCGGGAAGCAACCATCGCACCTTCGTTAAGCACGTCCCGCAGGAAGGCGAGATCGTGACGAAGAACTCGATAGCGCTCGTCGATGGAGCGCGGATCGGGGTTGAGGTTCAGATCAGGCTCATCTTGTGTGGCTGGCGGACTGGACACGCGGATCGCGCTCGACTCCGCGCCCAGCCGCCGTTCGATCTCCCGAAGCAACGCCGCCAAAGAGAGAGCCTGAGGTTGCATGGAGTCGAGCACCAGGTCGGTGGCGCCAAGCCCAATTGCGGCCGCGGCAAGAAAAAGCAAGCGCTCATCTCCGGAGCCGTCCGAACGCCGTGAGGCAGGAGACGCTGCGTCACCCGGCGGCGGCAACCGCAAAATACAGGAGAGCAGCCAATATATTTCAGTCAAACACCCTATGTCCGACTCGCGGCAAATCGACATGTTTCGAGGGTCGGCTCCTAACGCAAGCAGGGCCGCAGCCGTGTCGAATATCAGATCCGTGTGGTTTATGTTCTCCCGTCGAGATAACAGAAGCTGATAATCGGCGAGTAGGCAAATCGTGTCCCCTGGGTGCGAGTACTGATGGCTCAGAAGCGGGTGGACAACGGGCAACAACCCTTCAACTTCGCGGTATGGCCTGGGCCATACCGAAACTACAAGCCGAGGCGGCCCGGAAGAGACAAATGGGCTCTCTTCGATTGATTCCACCAACTCGGCCAGACTTTGGGCCGTCGCTTCGTCGTCGAACATGAGATCGTCAATCCGTGCGCCGCCGATGAATCGGAACGCTGATGGTTGGGTCACGAGGAAGAGCCCATCTGCTCTGGGACGATTTATCCTGGATGAGGACCACCGATGGGACTCGGGGCTTCACCGCGGAGACCGCTGAGAGAGACGCGGAAAGTCAGTCCCCTCTGCGTCCCTCTCAGCGGCCTCTGCGTCTCCGCGGTGAAATTTCCCTGCTCAATTTAAAAGGGGAACATGGGGAACATATCTCTTGGCCCCACTATCTGAAGTACGAACATCAAGCTTGGAGTTCGGGATTCGCGGCGAATATCTCAGCGGCGACGTCGGCCACCGTTCCAACGAGAATCGACCGTAACGTAACCTCGCAGCCGAAACGATCCTGAATGCGCCAGGCTGCCTGAGCGGCGAGCAAGGACTCTCCGCCGAGCAGAATAAGATTGTCGTCAATCCCTACTCGATCGATCATCAGCAACCCGGCCAAGATTTCGGCTACGCCGGCCTCGACCTCATTGCGAGGCGCCACGTACTCTCTCACTCGCGAGGCCGCCGGCTGCGATGCGCATTCCGGGCCCGAACCCGCTGCTTCCGTTGATCGATGATCGCCCAGAAAGCTCAGTCTGTCGTTGAGTTTGTCAGAGTCGTCGTTGCTCATTATGTTGTCCCCGGTGACGGTTGAGGGTTAGTCTGGCTGATGACCTTATAAGCCACTTATAAGCCACTCTCTAGGATGCGCGAAGATTTCCTGCTTCCCGCAATGCCGTTTATGGTTCCCCTTCAGCGTGCGCAGCCTAAGGCTGAACAATGTAGTTTAGAGCGCCTGGTTCAGCGTGGCGCAGCCAAAAGGCTGAACTCTGAACTTCAAGGCTGGCCGCACGACGGTTGTGCCCTCTTCAGTGAGGCTGCGCCGGGCGGTCGCGCACAGGCGCCGCCGGCTCCACTACGTAGAAGGCCTGCATGCCCATCTTGTAGTGATTGCTGACGTGGCAATGAAAAAGCCACTTGCCCGGATTGTCGGGTGTCATGTCGGCGACGTACATGCCCATCGTCATCAACTCGACGACGTCCGTGCGCATGTGGCCCGACGTAACGACGTTGCCGTGCCAATGCGCCGCATGGATTTCGGTATTCGTCGACACCATCAAATACCACCGCACCCGCTGACCCACCTTCATCGTCAGCCCCGGCGTGTGGCCATAAGAAAATCCATTGATGGTTTCCCTGAAGTATTTGTCGAAGTCGGGCAAAGCCGCGTACAGGAAGAATCTACCGAGGCCGATCTTGACCTTCTCAGGATTTGTAGTGCGCGTGCGAACGTTCTCTTCCACGTACCAACTGGTGTTTT